>PWWI01000261.1 GCA_003561535.1 Nitriliruptoraceae bacterium | reverse complement strand
GCACGGTCGGCGAGCCCCAGCGACAGGGTGAACCCGAACTTGGCGTCGTCGTGGCCGGTCCGCACGTACTCGTGGGTGTGGGAGTCGATGCCGGGGGGGATCCGCAACCACACCGCCGCGGTGGTGCCCCGGGCACCGGCGAGCCGTTCGAGCCGCTCGAGCTCCTCGAAGGAGTCGACGACGATGCGGCCGACGCCGACCTCGAGCGCCTGGTCCAGTTCGGCCTCGGACTTGTTGTTGCCGTGCAGGATGATCCGGGCGGGGTCGACCCCGGCGACCAGGGCGGTGTAGAGCTCCCCGCCCGAGGCCACGTCGATCTTCAGCCCCTCCTGGTCGGCCAGCTGGAGGATCCCGATCGCGCACCACGCCTTCGAGGCGTAGGTCACCTCCACGCCGGGGAAGCCGGTGACGTAGGTCCGGCAGCGGGCGCGCACGTCCTCCTCGTCGACGACCCACAGCGGCGTGCCGTGCTCGGCGGCCAGGTCCGGCAGCGCGACACCGCCGATCGTCAGCGCCCCACGCTGGTCACGGGCCGCGGTCAGCGGCCAGGGTCCGGTGGTCATCGTCACATCCTCTCCGGCGCCGAGACGCGCAGCAGGGCCAGCGCATTGGCGAGCACCTGCTTGGCCGCGACGGCGAGGTGGTAGCGGGCCCGACCGAGCGCCGGGTCCTCGGCGACCTCGGCGCCGGGGGCGTCGGCGTCCCCGCTGGCGGGGGCCAGGATCCGGCACTCGGTGTAGAAGCGGTGGAAGGTCCCGGCCAGCTCCTCGGCGTAGCGGGCGAGCCGCTGGGTGGCGCGCAGCTCCGCGGCCTCGGCGACCACCAGGGGCAGCCCGGCCATCGCGGTCAACAGCGCCAGCTCCGCGGGGTGGGTCAGCAGGCTGAGGTCCGCATCGTCGCCCTCACCCGGGTCGAAGCCACGCTCGTCGGCGTTGCGCAGCACCGAGGCGATACGCGCGTGGGCGTACTGGACGTAGTAGACGGGGTTCTCCATCGACTGCGCCGCGACCACCGCCAGGTCGAAGTCGACGGTGGTGTCCAGACCCTGGCGCAGGAAGTGGTAGCGCACGACGTCGCTGCCGACCTCCTCGAGCACCTCGTCGAGGTCGATGGTCTCCCCGGCGCGCTTGGACATCCGCACCGGCTCGCCCCCGCGTAGCAGGTTGACCAGCTGCCCGATGCGGATCTCCACCCGTTCGGGCGGGACGCCGAGGCAGGCCGCGGCGGCCTTCAAGCGGTCGACGTAGCCGTGGTGGTCGGCGCCGAGGAGGTAGTAGAGCTGGTCGGCCCGCGACCACTTGTCCCTGAGGTAGGCGCAGTCGGCGGCGAAGTAGGTCGGGCGCCCGTCGGAGCGCCGGAGCACGCGGTCCTTGTCGTCGCCGTGCTCGGCGGTCCGCAGGAACAGGGCACCCTCGGCCTCGTAGGCCTCACCCCGCTCGGTGAGCTCGGCGATGGTCGCCTCGATCGCCCCGGTCTCGTGCAGGCCCTCGCGCTCGGAGAACCACACGTCGAAGTCGACGCCCATGGCGTGCAGGCCGTCCTGGATGCGCTGGCGCATCGCCTCCACGCCGAGCACCCCGACCCGGGCGGCGCGTCCGGCCTCGCCGTCGTCCTCGGGCTGCACCGCGAACAGCTCCTGGCCGTGGGTGGCCCGCAGCTGCTCGGCCACCTCGACGATGGCGTGGCCGCGGTAGTGCTCCTCGGTCAGTTCGCCGCCGGTGGCCACCAGCACCAGCGACTCGCCGAACAGGCGGATCTGCTCCCCGGCGTCGTTGACGTAGTACTCGCGGGTGACCTGGTGGCCGGTCGCGCTCAGCAGCTCCGCGATCGCATCACCCGTGGCCGCCCACCGGCCGGCGCCGACGTGCAGGGGGCCGGTCGGGTTGGCGGAGACGAACTCCACGTTGACGTGGCGGCGCTCGGTGGCGGGGACCTGGCTGTGGCCGTAGCGGGTGCCCTCGGTGAGCACCCGCCGGACCAGGTCCTCGTGGTAGCGGTGGGCGAAGCGGACGTTCACGAACCCCGGGCCCGCGATCGACACCTCGGCGACCACCTCGGGGACATCGAGGTGGTCGACCACCAGCTGGGCGATCTCCCTCGGCTTGCGCCGGGCGGGCCCCGCCAGACGGAGCGCGACGGTGGTGGCCCAGTCCCCGTGGTCGGCCTGCTTGGGCTTCTCGAGGTCAGGGTCCGCCTCGGGCAGCCCGGCGGCGACCAGAGCGGCGCGGAGGCGGACATCGAGGTCGGCCAGGACGGGGTCGATCAGAGGGGTGCGGGCCATACGGCGGCGTCCATGTCGGGGGGCAGCAGGGATGGGAGCGGAGCGGACCGCGGGGGGCGGCTGGCGGTCCGGCGTCGCACCGCGCGAGCGTACGCGTCCGGCAGCGCAGGTCGGCGCTCGGGGGCGGGGCCCCGGACCACCGTGGTACCGTCCCGTGCTGCGGTCACCGACCGCGGTCTGCCCCCGTAGCTCAGTGGATAGAGCACCGGCCTCCGGAGCCGGAAGCGTAGGTTCGATTCCTACCGGGGGTGCTCCACCCGTCGGCGCCGACGTCGGATCAGCCACCACACGAGCGCGCCCAGCAGCAGCAACCCGGCCGCACCCCACACCCCGATCGGGGAGCGCCACCGGGTCGGCGGCGGTGGCGCCGCCTCCGCCCCGGTCTGTGGCAGAGCCAGCTCCGCCACCACCCCCGCGTGGTCGGTGGGCAGGCAGCGGGTCTCCTCGGGCACGCGCTCGAGCACCCCGGCAGCCACGAGCGCCTCGGCGGCCGCCCGCGCGGTGGCGACCTGGGTCGGGGCGTCGCAGGTCCACAGGTCGTCACCGTCGGGCCAGCGGTTGCCGATGATCCGGGCGTCCTCCACCTCGATGCCACCACGGGTCAGCACGTAGTCGAGCCGATCGGTGAAGCCGTAGGGGTTGCCCATCTCCAGCGCGGCCTCGAGCCGGAGCGGCTCGGGGCCCGCGAGCTCCGCGCCGGTGCCCCAGGTCAGGTTGGCGCCGTCGAGGGGGTCGGGGCCGGCGTCGTCGAAGCCACCCTGTCGCAGCGTCCAGTAGGCGTTGCAGCCGGCTAGGGCGGTGTCGGCCGTGGGGTCGGCGAGCTGGGCGGGGCAGGCCTCGCTGGCCTCGGGCTGCAGCGCCGGGTTGGGTACGCCGGTCCCCCGGGGGTCCCGCGGATCGGCGTTGATGTCCCCGAGCACCACCACCGGGGTGGTGGTGTCGGCCAGGTCGTCGAGCAGTTGGCGGGCCTGCCGGGCCGAGTGGGGCACCTCGCCGGGGTCCCACAGAGCCTCGAGGTGGGTGGTGACGAAGCGGACCGTCCCGCTGTCGAAGGCGAGGTCGGCCCAGGCGTACCCCCGGTCGATCACCAGCACCGTCGGCACCACGGCGTAGCGGTCACTGAAGGACCGTCCGCCGGCCGCCACGACCCGCTCCGCCAGGTCCTCACGGACCAGCAGGGCATCGGCCAGATCGAAGCCACAGGTGGCGGTGTCGGTGCCGAACCGTGGCTCGAAGGTGACCGGGTCCTGCACCCGTGACAGGAAGGGGAGCGCCGGGATGCGGTAGCCGTCCTGCAGGGCCAGGTCCCCGTCGGCGGACGCGATCACGTAGGGCACGCCCGCCGCACGGGTCGCGTCGAGGAAGCCGGCGGTGAAGTCGAACACCGTCTCGATGCGGCCGAGGTTGCCCCCGCGGCAGCGCCACCGGGTGGCCTCCTGGAGCCCGATGACCGCGGGCCGGTCGCGGACCACCTCGGCCGCCAGCAGCTCCACGCGGACGTCGAAGTCGGTGGCCGCGACCTGCTCCCACATGAACTGCGCCGCCGCCGGCATGTCGGGGAGCAGGTCGAGTGCGATGGCGACGTCTGCGCCGAGGTAGAGGTTGCGCGCCATGACGGTCACGGTCTCCCCGTCGAGCACCTCCCCCTCGGCATCCGCATCCTCCTGGGCGCTCGCGCCGACCCCGGCGAGGGCGACCAGCAGCCCGCTGAGCAGGACCACGAGCAGCACGGCGCCGAGGATCGCGTCGGGCCCGCTCCTGCTGGGCGCTGCTGGCGTCGGCACGTCGTGTCGCCTCCTCGGTCCGGTCGCTGCTCGGTCCGGTCGCTGGCCGACCCGTGGCCGGCAGCCAAGCACACCGCACCGATCCCCCGCCCCACGACCGTCCCGTAGCGACGCTACCCCTACCCTGCCGCCGACCGGATCGGCCGATGCGGGCGACCGCATCGTCCGCCCACGACCGCCGGCCCCGACCGCCCGGACCACCGACCCCTGGAGACCACCGTGGCGCCGATCGACGTGACCGACCCCTCGATCTACACCCGCACGATCGGGATCGAGCACGATCCGCTCGAGCTGCCCCGCCGCCACCTCGACGACCGCGGGCGCGAGGTGGCACCGGACCTGATCGCCCTGATGGGCGACACCCCGCTGGTGGCCCTGGACCGGCTGTCGGCGGACGTACCGCCCACGATCATCGCGAAGCTCGAGATGCTCAACCCTGGCGGGTCGGTCAAGGACCGGATCGGGATCTCCCTGATCGAGGCGGCCGAGGCTGCCGGCGAGCTCCGTCCCGGCGGCACCATCGTGGAGCCGACCTCGGGCAACACCGGCGTCGGGCTCGCGATCGTCGCCGCGCGCAAGGGCTACCGCTGCGTGTTCGTCGTCCCGGACAAGGTCAGCCGCGACAAGATCGCCCTGCTGCGGGCCTACGGCGCCGAGGTGGTGGTCTGCCCGACCGCCGTGGCACCCGACGACCCGCAGTCCTACTACTCGGTGTCCGACCGGCTGGCCGCGCAGCCGGGGGCCTTCAAGCCCAACCAGTACTTCAACCAGGCCAACCCCCAGACCCACGTGTTCTCGACCGGTCCGGAGATCTGGCGCCAGACCGACGGGCAGATCGACGCCTTCGTGGTGGGCGTGGGGACCGGCGGGACCACCACCGGGGTGGGGCGCTACCTCAAGGACCGCAAGCCGTCGGTGACGATCGTCGGCGCCGACCCGGAGGGGTCGTTGTACTCCGGTGACAGGGTCCGCCCCTACCTCGTCGAGGGCATCGGCGAGGACTTCTGGCCCGAGACCTTCGATCCGTCACTGGTGGACGTGTGGGAGCGGGTGTCCGATGCGGAGTCCTTCGCGATGGCGCGCCGCTGCGCCCGCGATGAGGGGATCCTGGTCGGAGGGTCCTGCGGGACCGCGCTGGTGGCGGCGCACCGCTACGCCGCCACCCAGCCTGCCGACGCGACGATCGTGGTGCTGCTGCCCGACTCTGGCCGGGGGTACCTGTCGAAGTTCTACGACGACACGTGGATGGCGGAGCACGGGCTCCTCGAGCACACGGCCGGCGCGGGCTCGATCGCCGAGGTGCTCGAGGCCAAGTCCGACGAGCTGCCGCCGATGGTCCACCTGCACCCCGGCGAGGACGTGGCCGCGGCGATCGCCCTGCTCAAGGAGTTCGGCGTCTCCCAGATGCCGGTGCTGCGCGACGGGGTCCACGACGACGCCGTCAGCGACGACATCATCGGCTCGGTCCGCGAGAACGCGCTGCTCGATGCCGCGCTCAGGGACGCCGAGGTGATGCGACGCCCCATCGTCGAGGTGCTGCAGCCACCGCTGCCGGTGCTCGGCGTCGACGAACCCGTCGACCATGCGCTCGGCCAACTGGCGTCCGGAGCGCCCGCGGTCATGGTCCACGACGACGGCCGGATGATCGGCATCGTCACCCAGGCCGACGTCCTGTCCTTCCTGGCCTCGCGAGGTGCCCGATGAGCCACGACCGCCACGACGACGGGTTCGCCACCCGCGCGATCCATGCCGGCCAGGACCCGGAGCCGGTCACCGGTGCCGTGACCGTGCCGATCTTCCAGACCTCCACCTTCGCCCAGCCCCGGGTCGGGGAGCACACCGGCTACGAGTACGCCCGGACCGGCAACCCGACCCGCACCGCCCTGGAGACCTGTCTGGCCGCCCTCGAGGGCGCCGAGCGCGCGGTCGCCTTCGCCTCGGGGCTGGCCGCCGAGGACGCGGTGTTCCGACTGCTCTCACCCGGCGACCACGTGCTGATGGCCGACGACGTCTACGGCGGTACCTGGCGGCAGATCGCCAAGGTCCACCAGCGCTTCGGTCTCGAGGTCAGCGCCGTCGACCTGTCCGACCTCGACGCCGTGCGCGCGGGTCTCAGGCCCACCACCCGCTACCTCTGGGCCGAGACCCCGTCGAACCCGCTGCTGAAGATCCTCGACCTGGCCGCACTGGCCGAGCTGGCCCACGACCACGGCGCCAGGCTGGTCGCCGACAACACCTTCGCGACGCCGGCGCTCCAGCTGCCGCTGGCGCTCGGCGCGGACCTGGTCGTGCACTCGACGACCAAGTACCTGGGCGGGCACTCCGACGTCGTCGGTGGGGCCGTGTGCACCGATGCGGCCACCGCCGAGGAGCTCGCGTTCCTGCAGAACGCCGTCGGGGCCGTCCCGGGGCCCTTCGATGCCTGGCTGACGCTGCGAGGGGCCAAGACCCTCGAGGTCCGTATGGAGCGCCACAGCACCAACGCCGACCGCATCGCGCGCTTCCTCGCCGAGCACGACGCCGTCACCGAGGTCGCCTACCCCGGGCTCCCCGACCACCCCAGCCACGACCTGGCCAGCCGGCAGATGTCGCGCTTCGGCGGCATGGTCTCCTTCCGCGTCGCCGGCGGCGTCGACGCCGCCAAGCGGGTCGCGGAGGCGACGCGGCTGTTCTTCCTCGCGGAGTCGCTGGGCGGGGTCGAGAGCCTGATCGAGCACCCGGGCATCATGACCCACGCCTCCGTGGCGGGCACGGCGCTCGAGGTCCCCGACGACCTCCTGCGGTTGTCGGTGGGCATCGAGACCGTCGACGACCTCCTCGCCGACCTCGCCCACGCACTCGAGCGGGCAGAGGGCCAGTAGCCTGACCGATCGGGCGCGGGACGCCGCACCTGTCGCGGGGGCGAGGAGCAACGGAGGTCGGGTGCGCGCGCTACTGGTGTTCAACCCCAACGCGACCACCACCGACGAGGGTGTGCGCGACGTGATCGCGTCCGCGTTGCGCTCGGCGGTGGACCTGACCGTCCAACCGACCAAGCAGCGCGGCCACGCCACCCTGCTGACCGCCGGCGCCGTGCACGAGGGCATCGAGGTGGTGTTCGCGCTCGGTGGCGACGGCACCGCCAACGAGGTGCTGCAGGCGCTCGCCGGCACCGAGGTGCGGCTGGGCATCATCCCCGGTGGTGGCGCCAACGTGCTGGCCCGCAACCTCGGGCTGCCGAACGACGCCGTGCAGGCCACCAGCAAGCTGCTCGAGGCGGTGCGGGCCGACCGCACGCGTCGCATCAGCCTGGGCCTGGCGGGTGAGCGCTACTTCGGCTTCAACGCCGGCTACGGGTTCGACGCCGCGGTCATCCGCCACGTCGAGCAGCACGCCGGCGCGAAACGCTGGCTGCGCCAGGGGGCCTTCGTGTGGTCGGTGGGCCGTGAGTGGGCGATGGGCGCCGGCCGTGAGGGAGCGACGGTCACCGTCACGCTGCCCGACGGCTCGACCCTCGGCCCCGTCGCCATCTCGATGATCGGCAACTGCGACCCCTACACCTACCTCGGACCGCGACCGATGCGCGTGCATCCCTGGGCGTCCTTCGACCTCGGGCTCGATCTGCTGACGCTGGACAAGCCGAACACGCCACGGCTGCTCGGGGTGGTGAGCGGGACCTTCCGCGACGGGCGGCACATCTCCGCACGCGGGGTGCGCTACCACCACGACCTCGGCGCCTTCACCCTGTCCTCCCCCACGCCCCAGCCGCTGATGGTCGACGGCGACTACGCCGGGGAGCACCATGCGGTGGCCTTCACCTCCGTCCCGGGGGCCCTGCGGGTGCTCGTGTGAGGTGCCCACAGGGCGGGGCGGTGGTCCTCCTCGCCGGGACGCCCTCGGGCTCGTCCGGACAGAACGCGCGGCCTGCGCCCGAGCGCGCACTTCTGCAAGCAGGTTCCTGAACGAACCCTTGACAGCCGCGTGCCGTGACGTACGGTCCTCCTGCGCACCTCGGGAACCTGTTCACAAGCATCGCGCCTGGCGGAGCGTTGCCGGTTCTGATGCAACGGCGCGCCCACGGGTCGGCGAGATGCACGGTCCCCGTCGGAACCGCACCTGCTCTGACCTGTACCTCCACCGCGCCCGTCGTGCGGTGGTCTGCCCCGAAGGGAGTCCCCCCACATGGATTGGCGTAGCCGCGCCGCGTGCACCAACGAGGATCCCGAGCTGTTCTTCCCCATCGGGACGACCGGCCCTGCCGTCGTGCAGGCGGACGCCGCGAAGCGGATCTGCGCCACGTGCGATGTCCGTGAGGAGTGCCTGGAGTTCGCGCTGAGCACCAACCAGGACGCCGGCGTCTGGGGTGGCCTCACCGAGGACGAGCGCCGCACCCTCAAGCGGGCCCGTCAGCGCCGTCGCCGCATGGCCAGCTGACCCACGAGCTCCCGCTCTCCGATGCCGCCGGCCGATGCCGGCGGCATCACTCGTCGGGGGGGGTCACCGCCCCTGCGACCTCACGACAGACCCGGCGCCGCGACGGGCACGGGCAGCAGCGCGACCGCCCTGGTGCCGCCCTCGGGACCGGCCCGCTCCACCTCGAGGGTCCCGCCGAGCTCGGACTCGACCAGCGTCATCGCGATCTGCAACCCCAGATGGGCATCAGTGATCACGTCCCAGTCCTCGGGTACCCCGGCACCGTCGTCCAGGACCGCGAGGTGGAGCCCCGAGCTGCGCCGGTCGAGCTGCACCACCACCTCGCCACCCCGGTCTGCGAAGCCGTGCTCGATGGCGTTCTGGAGCAGCTCGGACAGCACGAGCGCCAAGGGTGTCGCCACCTCGGCCGGCAGCTCACCCGCGGTCCCCTCCAGCCGCATGTGCACGGGACGGTCCGCATCGGTCAGGCCAGTGGTGACCATGTCGATCAGCCGGTGGGCGACCTTGTCGAACACCACCCGTTGGCCGGAGTCCTGGGACAGGGTCTCGTGCACCAGCGCGATCGACGAGATCCGTCGGACCGACTCCGACAGGGCCTCACGGACCTCGGGTGAGGACAGCCGCCGCGACTGCAGTCGCAGCAGGGACGCCACCGTCTGCAGGTTGTTCTTCACCCGGTGGTGGATCTCACGGATCGTGGCGTCCTTGTAGAGCAGCAGGCGCTCGTGCTTCCGGAGCTCGGTGACCTCGCGGACCAGCAGCAGACCACCGAGGACCCGGTGCTCGCGGGTCAGCGGCAGCAGGCGCCGGATCGCCACGGTGCCGCGGGAGTCCACCTCGGACTCCAGCGGCTCCCCGACCGCCAGCGCCTCGAGGAGTGCCTCGTGGTCGAGGTCGAAGTCGGCGAGGTTGCGCCCCATCACCGCTCCGGTGACGCCCAGTCGGCGATAGGCGCTCATCGCGTTCGGCGAGGCGTAGATCACCGTGCCCGAGGCGTCGAGGCGCATGAGACCGTCACCGACGCGCGGGACGAGCTCGTGCTCGCTGATGTGGCCAGGGAAGGGGAACTCCCCGTCGGCGAGCATCTGGGACAGTTCGTCGGCAGCCTGGAGGTAGGTCAGCTCCAGCTGGGACGGCGCCCGCACCATCGAGAGGTTGGCCTCGCGCGAGACGACGGCGATCGTGCGTTCGTCGAAGGTGACCGGGATCGCCTCCTCGCGGACCGGCACGCCGGTGGACCAGTCGGGATCGCCGTCGCGGATGATCCGACCCTCGGCGAAGGACCGGGTCACCGCGGGCCGCTCGCTCGGGGACAGCACGCTGCCGACCAGATCCTCCTGGTAGATCGTCGGCGCCGTGTACGGCCGGATCTGCGCCACCACGACCAGCGCGTCGGCCTCCTCGTCACGGGCGAAGAGCAGGAGGTCCGAGAAGGACAGGTCCGCGAGGATCTGCCACTCCGCCACGACCTCGTTCAGAGCGTCGAGCTCCGGGCCGTGCAGGCCCGCCCG
>PWWI01000166.1 GCA_003561535.1 Nitriliruptoraceae bacterium | reverse complement strand
GCTCCCGGCACAGCTCGACCAGGCGGGCCCCGCGGGCGACCCGCGCCGCGAGCTCGTCGACGCCCACCTCGTCGTTCTGCAGGTCGGTGACGATGCGCTCGAGCTCCGCGATCGCGGCCTCGTAGCTGGGTTCGGTGCCCAGTTCGGTGCCGGGTTCAGTGCCCGGTTCGGTGCCCGGTTCGGTCGCGTCCGATGCCACGGTCCCCTCCTCGCTCATGTTGGATCCTCCTCGGATGGGTCAGCCGCCCGGTGGGCCGACGGGTCGGCGGCGGTCGCGGCTCCCACGACCCGGTCGACGGTGCTGGCGAGCTGGCCGTCGATGAGCTGGGTCGTCAGTCCGGATCCGGGTGCCACCCCGGCGACCGAGCGCACGACCCGACCATCGACGTCGCGGGTGATCGAGAACCCGCGGGCCAACTGCACCGCGGGGTCCACGGCGACAAGGCGCGCCTCGGCGACGTCGAGGCGACCTGTCGCCCGGCCCAGCGGCACGCCGGCCAGCCGTCGCAGTGCGTCGCGGGCCCGACCGAGCCGAGCGGTCGCCGAGGGGAGCGTCGCCCGCCGCGCCGACCGGTCGAGGCCGAAGCCACGGGCTTCGAGGTCCCGACGCTCCCGGCGGACCCGGGCGCGGGACAGCTGCTCGAGCGCGCGCACCGAGCCCGCGAGCCGCGCGTCGGCACCGCGGAGCTCCGCGCTCGAGCCGGCGACCAGCGTGGCTGCCTGCTGGTCCAGGTGGCGCCCCGCGGTCTCGAGCAGCCCGGTGCTGCCGGTGACCAGCGCCGCCGCGGCGACCTCGAGGCGGTCGGCGCAGGTGACCACGGCGTCCACGAGCCCCCGGCCGACCGCCGTCGGGGTCGGCCAGGCGGTGTGGGCGACCTCGTCGGCGACGCTGCGGTCCTGCTCGTGGCCGATGCCCGTCCACACCGGGAAGGGCGCGGCGACGATGGCCTCGGCGACCCCGGGGGTGTCGAAGCCCTGGAGGTCCAGCGCGCTCCCGCCACCGCGGATCACCACGACCACATCCAGCGGCTGGCGCACGTGGAGCCGCGCGAGCCGACCCAGCGCGGCCGCGACCTCGCTCTCGCAGGCGGGGCCCTGGACGCGGGCGCCGGCACGGACGAGCCGGAAACCCCACCCGCTGTCGTGGAGGACGGCCCGCAGATCGTGCTCGGCCTGGCTGCCGGGCGCGGTGACCAGACCGATCCTCAGCGGTGGCTGACCGACGCTCCGGGCCGCGTTGGCCCGCAGCACGCCCCGCGTGGCGAGATCGGCCAGCAACTGCTCCCGGGCGAGTCGCAGCCGGCCGAGCGTGTGCTCCGGGTCGATGCCACGGACCTTGAGCTGGAGCTTGCCCCACGGCTGGAAGAAGTCGACGGCGCCGCGGACCAGCACCTCGACGCCGTCGGCGAGGGTGAACCCTTCCACCCGGTCGAGGTCGGCGTCGAAGGACCGGCGCTCCCAGCGCAAGACTGCGGCCGGCAGCTGTGCCAGGTTGCCCCGCCCGCGGTCGTCGGGCTCGACGAGGTCGAAGTAGCGGGTCCCTCCCCGCTCCCGCAGGTTGGACACCTCGCCGACGACCCACACCTCCTCGGGGAAGCGGTCGGTGATGGCGTCCGCGATGGCTCGGTTCAGCTCGCTGAGTCGCAGGATGGTCCGCGCCTCACCGAGCTCGACCTCAGCCCCCATGGGACCCCCTGTGCGCTCCGTCGTCATGCCTTCCAACCGAGCACCGTAGACCGGGCGGCCACGCCCGGGCGACTGAACCGGGCTTCAGGCCGCTGCCCGGGGCGGTCACCCCGCGGGGCACTGCGGCGGCCAGCGATGGCCGGCGTCGTACCCCGCAGGGCCTTCGTGGCGACAGTGGGGCACAGCAGCGGACACCGCTGGCCGTCACACCGCCCCACACCGGGTGGCGCGCGACCCGCGACGCGGTCATCGGCCGGCGGCCGGCGGCAGGACGCGCTCGAGCAGGTCCGGATCGACGAGCCGCCCCGGCCCGAACCGTCGGGCGGACTCGACGAAGGCCGGTGCGACCTCCTCGAGGTGGGCGAGCAGCGACCGCGCCTCGTCGAGCCGGTCCGCGGCACCCGGGGTGATGGCACGCCACAGCACCAGCTCCGGTTCCACCTCGACGTCGGTGTCGGGGTCGAAGGCCGCCTGCCCCAGTCGGTCCAGGGCCTCGCTCCCACGGCCGTCCAAGGACAGCTCGAAGGCCTCGGCCGTGCGGCGGTACCGCCACGCGTCGTGCCGCATGCGCTGCAGCTCCTCGAGCGGTTCGGGGTGGTCGTCGATGGTTCGGCGCCACCCGGCGCCCCCCAGGACCCTCCCCCCGGTCCCGCGCGGGGTTCGCACGGTTGCCACCGGCTGAGGTGGCTCCGATCCCACCGGTCCCGCATCCTGCGCTCGGCCTCGAGGATCCCGGGTCCCGGGGCCGGAGGACCACCTCCAGGAGACGGCTGGTGACCACGCGATCGGACACGGTGAGGGAACGGGAGCTCCCGCCCGCGCTGCAGCGGATGGTGGAGATCCGTCGCGACATCGAATCCGGCCGCTGCCCGGTCCCGGCCGAGCTGTGGATCGCCACCGGGCAGCGCTGACGGCGCACGCTGGGTTGGCATCGCTCGTGGCAGAGGACCCGGGACCGGTCCGGCCCTAGCCGTCGCTGTCGGCTGCCGGTGGGTCCTGCTCGCTCTCAGCACCGCTGGGGTCGTCGTTGCGGGTCGGCAGCCGGTCCTGCAGCTGCGCCGCCCCTTCCCGCCCCTGCTCGGTCAGGTCACGGGCCTGCTCGGTGAGGTCCTCCACCCGGTCCTTGGCCTGCTCGGTCAACGAGCCCGCCCGCTCTCGAGTGTGCTCGGCCATGAGCTCGGCTCGCTCCCGGGAGCGAGCCGCCAGCTCCGCGGTCGCCTGCTGCGCCCGGTCCCGGGCTTCCGCGAGCTCGACCGCGGCCGCGTGCGCACGTTCACGGGCCTCCGCCAGCCGCTGCTCGAGGTCGTGCTCGAGGGCGTACCGAGCCATCCGCTCGCGCGCCTGCGCGATCGTCTGCGCCATGCTGTCCTGGTAGCGCTCGAGGTTGTCCCGGGCCACCGCGGTCGGCGAGGCCGGTGCCGCGTAGGGCGGCCACCACGGCGCGTCCGGTTGCCGATCCGGGTAGCTGTCCCGCAGCTCGGCGCTGCGGTCGAGCATGATCGCAGCGATCCGGCCGGTCAGCGAGGTGGCGTCCTCGTCCGGGTAGGGCGTCAGGACGTCCAGCGTCATCGTGACCGTGACCCCTCGCTCCGGGAACCGCACGACCGGGGAGAACCCCCGCTGGGCTCCGAAGTGGGTGACGACCAGCACGTCCACCCCGGCCTCCAGCGCGAGACGGGCCGCGCCGAGCCGCAGAGGCAGGAGCGACCCGTCGTGGGTGGTGGTGCTCTCAGGGGCGATCAGCACGGTGCCGCCGCCGCGCAGCACCGCGATCGCATCGTCGTAGGCCAGCTCGCGCCCGGCGCCCTCGCTGCGGTGCACCGGGGTCGCGCCGGCACCCCGCGCCAGGGTCCCGAGCACCGGCACCTCGAAGAGCTCGGCCTTGACCAGCGGCTGCACCCAGTGACCGAGACCTCGCCACACGGCATGGGCGATGAGGAAGCCGTCGATGGCCGAGGTGTGGTTGAACACCCCGACCAAGGGCTGGGTCGAGGGTGGGGCGACCTCCGGAGGACGCACCCGCACCCGCCACCCGCGGAGCCACCGGAGGAACCCCACCACCGCACCCACCAGCAGTCGCCACGGCAAGGGGGGACGCGACCTCACACCTGCCGACTCCACCACACACGACCCCTTTCGCCTCCACCCCAACGGTAGACCGCGCCCGTCCATCCGTGGCACGGCAGCCGGAGCGGGCGCCACCGAAGTGCCACGGGAGTGCCACCGCGGTGACGGCGAAGGGCCGCCCAGGCGCCGCGGAGGCGCCGCGGAGGCGCCGTCGAGGTGCCGTCGAGGCGCCGTCGAGGCGCCGTCGAGGTGCCGTCGAGGCGCCGTCGAGGCGCCGTCGGCGCTCGAACCCAGGTGTCCGCGACGGCTAGCGTCGGTGGTCTCGAGGTGAGGCCGGGGAGGTGGCGATGGCAGCGGAGCGGTTCGTGTTCGACTTCGACCCGCGGTTCCGGTGGCTGCTGGCCCTGCTCGGCATCCGACCGTCGAACAGCGAGGGGGTGCTGACCGACACCACCTTCGCCGCCCGCTTCGGCCGCTTCCGGGCCCGCACCCCGGTGGCCAACGTCAAGGACGTGCGCATCACCCGGGACTACCGCTGGTTCAAGGCGATCGGTCCGCGGGGCTCGGCCGCCGACCGTGGGGCCACCTTCGGCTCCAACACCCGTGCAGGGGTGTGCGTGTGCTTCCACGAGCCGATCACCGCGCTGCTGGGCAACCTCCTGCGCCACCCTGGGTTGACCGTCACCGTCGCCGACCCGGAGGGCCTCGCGGCCGCCATCCAGCGCCGGATCGACGCCCGCCCGGGCAGCTGACGGACCACTCAGACCTGACCACTCAGGCCTGATGGTTCCGATTGGCCCGGGACCGGTTCTCATCGTCGAGCATCCGCCGCTCGGCCTCCCGGGTCGCCGAGGCCTGCCACGGCCAGCGCCCCTCGGTCTCCACCTCGATGGCCCAGCTGAGGAAGGTCCTGATCAGCACCAGGAGCCCCAGGGCACCGACGTTGACCAGGGTCAGCTCCAGTGCCACGGTGAGGATGATGTCGGCGGCGATCAGCACCTCCAGACCGAGCAGGAGCACGCGACCGAGCCCGAGCCGGGTCTCGACGAACACCGTCTCCCAGGGGCGGCGCTGCAGCCGGTGAAGACCGGCCCGGGCCAGGACCCATGCCACCCCGATCGCCAGGATCGCGACCGCGATCGACTCGATGGCGATGACCGCCGTCTCGACCACGCCGTGATAGCTCACCAACGCTCCTCCCGCTCGGTCCATCGCCCGTGAGGGCCGCTTCGGGGCGGCCACCTGGCTCAGCCTGGTCGGTCCCCCACGATCTCGTACGCCAACCGCACCAGGTCCTCCCCGTCGTAGCCGGGCCACCCGTGCAGCATCCGTCGCCAGCGTGCGGGGACCGCTGAGGCCCCCCACCTCGCCCCCAGCAGCCCGCCGGCGATCGCCGCCACCGTGTCGGTGTCGTCACCGATCCGGACCGCCGCCACCAGCGCGTCGGCCAGGTGGGCCTCCGGCCGGGTGGCGGGGACCGGTGTCAGCTGGATGGCAGCGTGGGCGGCCTGCAGCGCGGTGACGGTGAACCCGTTGGGCGCGAACCGCGACGCCGGCCCGGACCCGGCCTCGTCCAGCGCCCGCTCCCAGCGCTCGCGCCGCTCGGGTGGGAGCAGCGCGAGCGCGTCCCACACCCCGTCCAGGCGCGACTGCCGGATGGCCCGGTCGATGGCGATGGACCACAGCACACAGCTGTCGCCAGCCAGAGGATCGGCGTGGGTGAGTTCGGCGAGCACGCGGGCGCCGGCGGCGATGGCGTCGTCGTCACCGAGGTGGGCCAGGGCGACGGGCGCCGTGCGCATCAGCGCACCGTTGCCGGCGGCCCCGCGAGGCTGCCGGGCGTACATCGCCGCTGCCGCCCCGGCCAGCTGACCAGCGGTGCCGACCGAGCCGAGGACGGCCCGGGTGGCGTTGCCCATGTCGGGCGGCGACGAGCGGTACCAGGCGAGGAACCGCTCACCGATCGCGTCCGGGTCGAGGCTGCCTCCGGCGGCCACCTCGGCGATGCCGATCGCCATCGAGGTGTCGTCGGTCCACTCCCCCGGAGCGAAGGGACCCAGCCCGCCGCCGATCATGTCGACCTCGCCGATGGGTGAGGAGCTGAACTCGTAGCCTGCCCCGAGCGCGTCACCGACCGCAGTGGCGAGCAGAGTGCCGGCGATGCGATCGTCCTGGCTCACCTGCCACCTCCGTCCTTCGCCTGCCGGGGACCCGCCGCTGCGCGGGTGGTCGTCCGACACCACAGTAGGGTCGTCGCCGCCCCGATGGGCCTCTCCGACATCCGATGGCCCCATCGCCGTCGCGGGCCGAGCGCGGCGCCATCGCCGTTCCCTGCCCCGAGGACCACCGCCGTGACCTCAGATCCCGCCGCCGCCCACGCCCGGTTCCTGGCCCGGGACAACCGGTTCGTGGTCCGGGCCGAACTGCCTGACGGCGAGGTGGTCCGCGCGTACCTACCGAACACCGCCCGGCTGCACGACCTGCTCATCCCAGGGGCGCCGCTGCGGATGGCACCCACCGACGACCCCGCCCGACAGACCGCGTGGACCGTGACCCGCGTGTGGGACGGCACCTGGGTGGCCCTGGCCGCTGACGCCGCCTCGGCGCTGGTCGCCGACCACCTCGCGGCTGGCGGGCGGCTCACCGGCTGGCCAGCCATCACCGAGGTGCGCCGCGAGGTCGCCCACGGACGGCACCGACTCGACCTCGAGGTGACGTTGGCCGACGGTCGGCGCGGGTTCGTGGAGGTGAAGTCGCTCAGCCGCGCGAAGGACCGGGTCGCGCCCCTGTCCAGCACCCCGTCCTCCCGGGGGGTCGACCACCTCGGCGCGCTCGCCCGGCTGGCGCAGGAGGGCACACCCACGGCGGTGGCCTTCGTGGTCCAGCGTGACGACGTCGATGTGCTGGACCTCACAGCCCCCGCCGACCCTGCCTGGCAGGCGGCGGTCGGCGAGGCCCGGGCAGCCGGGGTCCACCTCGTCGCCTTCGCCTGCGAGGTCGACGAGCACGATGCGCGGCTGGGTCGGGAGCTCGAGGTCCGCGACGGCAGCTCGGCCCTGGCCGAGGTGATCGAGCACGGTCGAACACCTCGGTCGCTGGCCGCCGCCTATGCCGGATCGGTGGTGGTGCTGCGCGCCGACGGGCAAGGATCGGTGACCATCGAACCGGTGCCCGACGCGGACGGCCCGGGCCACCTCCCGGAGTTGCTGCCACCGGAGACCCGGCGCCTG
The DNA here is from genome assembly GCA_003561535.1 of Nitriliruptoraceae bacterium. Classification (GTDB taxonomy): domain Bacteria; phylum Actinomycetota; class Nitriliruptoria; order Nitriliruptorales; family Nitriliruptoraceae; genus T1Sed10-7. Next base: position 3,025 of record PWWI01000166.1, on the reverse strand, counting down.
TACGTGATCACCGCCTGCAACCCCCGGTCGCGGTTGCTGAGCCAGGCGGAGAACGCCGACAGGAACCGTCGGCTGGTGGCCGAACTCGAGGCCCGAGGCCTGCGCTGGGTCAGCGCCGATGGGAGCGCACCGGACGGGTCCTGGCGGGAACCGGGCTACGGGATCGTCGACGGTGACCCAGCCGAGGTGCTCGCGTTGGCGCGCCGGTTCGAGCAGCTGGCGGTGTTCGAACTCACCGCGACCCGGCTGTGGGTGCGATGGACGGACCCGGGACCCGCGCCGATCGAACAGGGCTGGCGGATCGCTGTGCCGTGAGCCGTCGGCGGCGACGTGACGTCCCGCGAGGGTGCGGGCCTCAGTCCTCGTCATCCTCGTCGGGCCCGAACATCTCGTCCGCCCCGGGTTCGACCCCGAAGCCACCCATGGCGTCGAACTCGGCGAAGTCGAGGTCGGCGTCCAGGTGGTCGATCGGGTCGCTGTCGGAGTCGGCCCCGTCGTCGGTCCAGGACCGCTGGGTGGACCGGAGGTCATCGACCTCGCCCTCGAGCTCGTCGACACGGTGCGTGAAGTGGTCCCGGGTGAGGAAGTGACCGATCACCAGCCCGTCCACCAGCGCATCGCTCACCCGCTCGTCGCGGTCCTCGGCCCCGACGGGCGCGGTCCGCGGCCCCCGCGTCACCGGTGCCGATGACTCGGATCGCGCGGTGGTCGAGGGCGGAGCGGGACGCTGACCGGTCCAGGCCTGACCGGTGCTGCGCCCGCGTCGACGCCCGCGGTCCATCCAGAGGAGGACGAGCACCAGCAGCCCACCCCAGAACAGCGTCCCGATCAGGAACTCGAACACGGCGACCTCCCCTCACCGCTGCGGTCGAAGGCGAAGCTACCGGTGGCATGTGACGGGCGGTGCCGGAGGCACCGCCCGTCGACGACGTGTCACGGTGCCACTCAGCCGGCGTCCTCGTACTTGAAGGACACCTTGACCTTCGCGCGGTACGCCACCACGGCGCCGTTCTCCAGCGTCATATCGAGCATCGACACCTCAGCGACCCGGAGATCACGGAGCGAGCTACCCGCACGCTCGACCGCCGCTGTAGCGGCACGCTCCCACGACTCCGTGCTGGTGCCGACCAGTTCGACGACCTTGTAGACGCTCTCTGCCATGTCGCGCTCCTCGTCCTCTCGGGATCCTCTCGGGTACACCCCTGACTGTTGTCGAGCGCTGACGACGGGTCAAGGGCAGAGCGGACCGACTTGGACCCTCGACCGGGTGTGAGGTGTCCGACGCCACTGCCGTCACGTCACGGGTTCTGCGGCATGGCCGCAGCGTCGCGCGGAGCGTGCACGGTCACGGCGCGTGACCCGCTTCCGACCGCATCGCCGCACGGCATGTGGCACGGTTCGTTCCCGGAACGACCGTCGGAGGTGCGGATGGACCCCATCCCCCAGTTCGTCGGTCGGGCCCCCACGCCGGACACCGACGTCCAGCCGACGCGACCCGACCACCTCGTCACCTTCTACGAGGACGCGAGGTTCCTCGCCGCCTCCGTCCGTGGCTTCCTCCTCGAAGGGCTCCGCGCCGGCGAGACCGTCGTCGTCGTGGCCATCCCTGAGCACCGGGCGGCCTTCGAAGCGGCGCTCACCGCCGCGGGCCATGACGTCGCGAACAGCCGTCGGACGGGCCACTACCTCGAGCTGGATGCCGCCAGCACCCTGACGCGGCTGGTCGTCGACGGTGCGCTGCAAGCTGACCGGTTCGAGGAGGAGATCGCCGGCTTCCTCACCGAGACGGCGGCCGCCTCCAAGGGCCTGCGCATCTACGGCGAGATGGTCGCGCTGCTGTGGCAGGACGGTGCCCACGCGGTCGCGCTCGAGCTCGAGGACCACTGGAACGCCCTGCTCGACCACATGACCTTCCCGCTGTGGTGCGGCTACCCGCTGACGGCGTTCGACACCCCGGAGACCACCGCCCGGTTCCACGACGTCTGCGCCCGCCACACGATCGTCACCACCGACAGCTACAGCTCGCTGGCGGTCACGGACCCACTCACCGACGGCGTCGTGCTGCTCGGCGCGCACGAGCCCGGGGGCTGCCCCAACTGAACCGCTGCGTCGGCGTCATCCGAGGCCTGAGTGGGCGAGGAACGCGGCGACGGCAGCCGGATCGGGGCCGGCGTCGGCGTGCTCGACGTGCCACAGCCCGGAGGTGCGTACGGCCTCCTCGGGAGCACAGCGGCCGAGCCACGTCGCCGACGGTGGGTCGACGGGCTCGTCGGGACGCTCCGACAGGGTGGCGATCAACCCGGCCACCATCGCTGCTCGCTGCTGCCGGTCCGCCACCTCGACCCACAGCAACGGCATCTCCCCGATGCGTCGTGAAACCTCGCGCTCCAGTTCGGCCTCCGCCGTCCGGACCGCGCGGGAGGCGGTGTCACCACTCCCCCAGGTCGCAGCGGCTGACGACCAGCGGTCGTCACTGGCGAGCAGCGCCGCGCCCAGCAACCGCCGCAGCTCGGACCGCCGATGGTTGCCGGCCCCGGGGTTCGGCCCGGCGACCGAGCCCCGGTGCTGCGCGAGACGGGTCCACAACAGCACCGGCGAGCCCTCCTCGAGCCCGTGTGAGCCGACGAAGGTGACCCGTGGGGTCACGCCGTCGCTGCGGCGCTCTCCCTCCTCGAACAGCAGGAACACCCCATGGTCCGGCCACCCGGCCCGGGACGAGGTCTGGCTGAGCAACCGCGGGCCCCCGACCCGGGCGCGGACCACCTCGATGACGGCGTAGCAGCGGTCGAGCAGCTCGGCCCTGGACCTCGGCACCCCGGCTCCTCCTCGGTCGCGGTCGCTCGCTCGCGGGACGGGAGCCCACCCGAGGGTCACGGTCCGCCAAGGGCCGCGAGCGAGCGGCGCACCGGTCTCAGGCGCTGGCACCCGCCAGCTCGGCCCGTCTCGCGAGCGCCAGCTCGCGGATGCCGGCGATGTCCTCGTCGGTGTAGACCCCGTTCACCCCGGAGATCGTGGCCAGCTTCAT
>PWWI01000120.1 GCA_003561535.1 Nitriliruptoraceae bacterium | reverse complement strand
TCGCCGAGGTCGCCCACGCCCGGACCCGCTACCTCGACGAGTCCGGGCGGTACGTGCACGTGATCGCCGCTGGGGGGATCACCACCGGCGGGGACCTCGCCAAGGCCGTCGCCTGCGGTGCCGACGCCGTGATGTTCGGTCGTGCGCTGGCCGCCGCCGACGAAGCACCCGGCCGGGGTGCCATCTGGGGGTTGTCCGCTGCCCACCACGAACTGCCCCGCGGCCGGTACGCCCGGGTGGAGACCCTCGGTCCGCTGGAGGTGATCCTCCACGGCCCCGCACACCGCGATGACGGCACCGTGAACCTGATCGGCGGGCTGCGGCGCGCCATGGGCGTCACCGGCTACGAGACCCTCGCCATGTTGCGCGACGCCGAGCTGATGGTCAGGGGTCGCCGGTGAGCGCCGCGCCGACACCCGAGGGTGGTCCTGCCGACGGCGAGGTGGTGGTCGTCGTCGACCTCGGCGCCCAGTACGCCCAGCTGATCGCCCGGCGGATCCGCGAGGCCCGTGTCTACTCGGAGATCGTGCCCCACGACGTCACCGCCGATCAGCTGCTGGCGCGCCGCCCCGCCGCCATCGTGCTGTCCGGCGGACCGGCCTCGGTCTACGCCGAGGGGGCACCCGCCCTCGATCCCGCCATCCTCGACGCCGGGATACCGGTGTTCGGGATCTGCTACGGGTTCCAGCTGATGACCACCACCCTGGGCGGCACCGTGGAGCACACGGGTGTCGGCGAGTACGGCCACACCCAGCTCGCCGTGACCGCACCGGACGCCACGCTGTTCCACGGGCTGCCGACGACGCAGACCGTCTGGATGTCCCACGGCGACCAGGTCACCGGCGCACCGGCAGGTTTCGCGGTCACCGCGTCGACCGACATCACCCCCGTTGCGGCCTTCGAGGATCTCGATCGTCGTCTGGCCGGGGTGCAGTTCCACCCCGAGGTGCTGCACACCGAGCACGGCCAGGCCATGCTCGAGCACTTCCTGTACGAGATCGCCGGCTGCCGGCCGACCTGGACCACCGCCAACGTGATCGACGAGCAGATCGAGCGCATCCGCACCCAGGTCGGAGGGCGGCGTGCGATCTGTGGGCTGTCAGGCGGTGTCGACTCCGCCGTGGCCGCCGCCCTGGTTCAGCGGGCCATCGGTGACCAGCTCACCTGCGTGTTCGTGGACCACGGTCTGCTGCGTTCCGGGGAGGCCGAGCAGGTCGAAGGCGACTTCGTCGCCGCCACCGGCGTGCAGCTGGTGGTCGTCGATGCGACCGACCGGTTCCTCGACGCCCTGTCGGGGGTCACCGACCCGGAGGACAAGCGCCGCATCATCGGCCGGGAGTTCATCCGGGTGTTCGAGGGCGCAGCCCGCGACATCGTCAACGCCCACGGTGGTGACGTGGACCTGCTCGTCCAGGGGACCCTCTATCCCGACGTGGTGGAGTCCGGCGGGGGCAGTGGCGCCGCGAACATCAAGAGCCATCACAACGTCGGTGGGCTGCCCGACGACCTCGCCTTCGAGCTCGTGGAGCCGCTCAGGACCCTGTTCAAGGACGAGGTCCGCCGCGTCGGCCACCAGCTCGGCCTCCCCGAGGCGATCGTCCAGCGTCAGCCCTTCCCCGGCCCCGGGCTCGCCATCCGGGTGGTGGGCGAGGTCACCAGCGAGCGCCTGACCCTGCTGCGCGCAGCGGACGCCATCGCCCGCGCGGAGCTGACGGCCGCGGGGCTGGACCGCGTCATCTGGCAGTGCCCCGTGGTGCTCCTCGCCGATGTGCGCTCCGTGGGTGTCCAGGGCGACGGGCGAACCTACGGCCACCCCATCGTGCTGCGGCCGGTCTCCAGCGAGGACGCGATGACCGCCGACTGGTCGCGGGTGCCCTACGAGGTGCTCGCCCGGATCTCGACCCGCATCACCAACGAGGTGGCGGGCGTCAACCGGGTCACGCTCGACCTCACCTCCAAACCGCCCGGCACGATCGAGTGGGAGTGAGGCCGAGCCTCAGGCCGCCTCGGTCACCCCTGAGCACGGTCGCCATTGACCGGCACGCCCACCGCCAGCCCAGCCCGCCTGGCCTTCGAACCGCGGTGCGGTCGCTCGACGTTGGCCGGCCTGGCCGAACCGTCCACCGATCGTCTTCGGTACTAGCGTCCGAGTTCCCGTCGTCAGGAGCGCCGATGGCTGACGCCCGTCACCGCCTCACGTATCGCGTCCGGTACGCGCTGCGCCACCCCGAGCGTGTCCGCCCCTACCTGCGCCGGTGGTGGCGAGACCTGCGGTTCCGGCTCTCCGGCAAGCGCGATCACGTCAGCTACTACCGCGAGGTCATGCGTGATGACACGGCCCGGGATCCACGCAAGGCCGTCGGCAGCGCCAACGAGGCCCGTTGGCTCGCGCTCGGACAACTGCAGTTCGACTACCTGCTCGAGCACGGTCTCGCGCCCGAGCACGACCTGCTGGAGATCGGCTGCGGGAACCTGCGGGGGGGCTGGAGGTTCATCGACCACCTCGAGGCGGGGCGCTACCACGGCATCGACATCTCCCCGGACATCCTGCTGGCCGCCAACCAGACGGTCGT
>PWWI01000186.1 GCA_003561535.1 Nitriliruptoraceae bacterium | reverse complement strand
GAGGTCGGCAAGGTCGGGGTGGCGATCGACACCGTCGAGGACATGATCGCGCTGTTCGACGGCATCCCGCTCGGGGACGTCTCCACCTCGATGACCATCAACGCACCCGCCAGCCTGCTGCTGCTGATGTACGAGATCGCGGCCGAGGAGCAGGGGGTCGCCGCCGACCGGCTCCGGGGCACGATCCAGAACGACGTGCTCAAGGAGTACATCGCCCGGGGGACCTACATCTACCCGCCGGCGCCGAGTTTGCGCCTGATCGCCGACACCTTCGCCTACTGCGCGCAGACCCTGCCCCGGTTCAACACGATCTCGATCTCCGGCTACCACATGGGCGAGGCCGGCGCGACGCCGGTGCAGGAGATCGCCTTCACCCTGGCGGACGCCATCGCCTACGTCGAGGCGGCGCTGGCGGCCGGGTTGGACGTGGACGCCTTCGGCCCGCGGTTGAGCTTCTTCTTCGTGGCGCGGTCAACGCTGCTCGAGGAGATCGCCAAGTTCCGGGCCGCCCGGCGGCTGTGGGCCGGCATCATGCGGGACCGCTTCGGTGCGACCGATCCGAAGAGCCAGATGCTGCGCTTCCACACCCAGACCGCCGGGGTGCAGCTCACGGCCCAGCAGCCCGAGGTCAACCTGGTCCGGGTCACGATCCAGGCGCTGGCAGCCACCCTCGGGGGGACGCAGAGCCTGCACACCAACAGCTTCGACGAGGCACTCGCGCTGCCGACGGAGAAGAGCGCCCGGCTGGCCCTGCGCACCCAGCAGGTGATCGCCCACGAGACCGACGTCATCGCGACGGTGGATCCCTTCGCCGGCTCCTACGCGATCGAGGCGATGACCGACCGCATCGAGGCCGAGGTGCAGGCCTACCTCGACCGGATCGACGAGATGGGCGGCGCGGTCGCGGCGATCGAGGAGGGCTACCAGAAGTCGGAGATCGAGCACTCGGCCTACGACCTGGCCAAGGAGATCGACGCCGCGCAGCGGATCGTCGTCGGGGTCAACCGCTACCAGCAGGGGCCCGACCCCCAACCCGACCTGCTGCGGATCGACGAGCAGATCCAGGTGGACCAGATCGCCCGCACCGACGCGGTCAAGGCGGCCCGGGACCAGGCGGCGGTCGACGCGGCGCTCTCCGAGGTGCGCTCGGCGGCCCAGGGCGACGACAACCTGCTGCCGCCGATGCGTTCGGCGCTGAAGGCCCGGGCCACGCTGCAGGAGGTCTGCGACGTGCTCCGTGACGAGTACGGCAGCTACATCCCCCGCGACGTGTTCTGAGCCGCGGCCTGCGGACCCCTCGCCAGCAGACGGGGTCCGTCCGCCGGTGGTGCGAGTCGGCCGGCGGGGTCCGTCACCCGGTCGCGTCCATGCCCGGGACCGGGTCGGCCTCGAGCCGACCTGCCATGGTCTGCGCCACGGCGATCAGTCCCGACAGTGGCCGGATCATCACCCGGAAGTGGGTGATGCGGCCCTGCTCGTCGAGGGTGAGGTGGTCGAGCCCCTCGACGTCCCGGTCATCCACCCGGGCGGTGAAGATCAACGCGACGGTCCCCTCGCCGTGGAGCTCGTCGATGTAGGTCAGTCCCTGCAGGGTGGCCTTGGCGTGGTGCAGGAGGTGGGCCACGGCGCTGCGGCCGTGGTAGGGGTGGTGGACGGCCGGTGAGCGGAACTCGACGTCCTCGCTCAGTAGCGCGAAGGCGGCGTCCTCGTCGTCGGCTTCCACGGCGGCACGGAAGGGGTGCGGGGTCATGATCGTGCTCCTGGATGTCCCGTGGCCTCGCGGCCCGTCGGTCGTCCCGACCCTACTCCGACCCCGCGGTACGGTTCAGAGCCAGCGGTTCTGACCAGATCGGGAGTGGTGTGTCGCAACGGATCGTGATCCTCGGCGGAGGGCCTGCGGGCTACGAGGCCGCGCTGGTCGCCGACGAGCTCGGCGCCGCGGTCACCATCGTCGCCGACGAGGGTCTCGGGGGGAACAGCGTCCTGTGGGACTGCGTGCCGTCCAAGGCCCTGATCGTGGCCTCCGAGGCGATGGACTGGGTCCGTACCGCCGATGAACTCGGGGTCCACATCGAGGGCCTGGACGGCGTCGACCGGACCGTGGTCGACTTCCGCAAGGTCGGCAACGGCGTGCTGGAGCTCGGCGCCAACCAGTCCCGTGACATCGAACGCCGGGTGCTGGCTGGTCGCGTGGATCTGGTGCGCGGCCGGGGTCGCATCTCCGGGCCTCACGAGGTCACCGCCACCCGCGACGATGGCACCGAGGTGGTCCTGCCGGCTGACTACGTGCTCATCGCGACGGGCTCGTCAGCCCGGGTGCTGCCGTTCTTCGAGCCCGACGGTGTCCGTGTGCTGGTCAGTCAGCAGGCCTACGGGCTGCCCGAGGTCCCCGAGCACCTCATCGTGGTCGGCTCCGGTGCCACCGGGGCGGAGTTCGCCCACGCCTTCCGCCGCTTCGGCGCCGAGGTCACCCTCGTCTCCTCACGCGACCTCATCCTGCCGACCGAGGACCCGGACGCCGCCGCGGTGATCGAGAACGTGTTCGAGCGCCGCGGGATGCGGATCCTGCGCAACTCCCGGGCGGTCAGCTGCGAGCGCGGAGGCGACGGCGAGGTGGTCGTCGGCCTCAAGGGCGGCGGCGAGGTGGTGGGTAGCCACGTGCTGTTCACCGTCGGTCAGGTCCCCACCGTGGACGGCATCGGCCTGGAGACCTGTGGCATCGAGCCGGGCCGCGGCGGAGGCATCGAGGTGGACGGGATCGGCCGGACCAGCGCCCGCTGGGTCTACGCCGCCGGTGACGTGCTCGGCGGGGTGATGCTCGCCTCGATGGCCGCCATGCAGGGGCGGACGGCGATGTGGCACGCCCTCGGAGAGGCGGTCCAGCCGATCCGCCGGGATGCGGTCGTCGCCACGATCTTCACCGACCCCGAGGTGGCGACGGTCGGGATGTCCCCGGAGGAGGCCATCGCCGCCGGATACCCGGTCGAGACCGCTCGCCTGGACTTCCGCTCCAACCCGCGAGCGAAGATGATCCACGGCACCGACGGGTTCGTGAAGGTCCACGCCATGGTCGGTTCGGGCACGGTCGTCGGTGGGGTCGTCGTGTCGGCGCGGGCCAGCGACCTGATCCAGCCGCTCGCGGTCGCGGTCCAGAACCGGCTGTCGGTCTCGCAGTTGGCCCAGACCATGACCGTCTACCCGTCCATGGCCGGCTCCGTCGCCGAGTGCGCGCGGATGCTGATGGTCCGGCTCGATCCCGCCCGTCGCTGAGCCGCGAAGCACAGGGGAAGCGGCCGGCGCTCCGGCCGGTTGCCCCGAAGGACGTGCGGAACCTGCGCATCCCGTGTTCCCCACCCTGTTCCCACCCGACGAGGTGTTCTCGTGCCCGATGTCGAGTTGTACGTCGATCCGGTCTGCCCCTACTGCTGGCAGACCTCCAAGTGGCTGCGGCAGGTGCAGCGGCTGGAGGGCCTGGACGTCGGCTGGCGGTTCATCTCGCTGCAGATGGTCAACGAGGAGGTGGGTTACGACGGCCTGCCGGCGCAGTACCCGGCCGTGCACGCCGAGGGCACCCGACTACTCCGCGTCCTGGCCGCTGCGAGGGCCCACGCCGGCAACGAGGCCGTGGGCGTCCTCTACGCCGCGATCGGTGAGGAACTGTGGGAGCGCCCCGCACCTCCGCCGGGTGACTTCGACGCCGTCCTGTCGGCCCACGCCAACGGGTTCGACGTCCGTCCCGCCCTGGTGCGTGTCGGACTGCCGGAGCTGCTGGCTGCCGCCGTGGAGGACCCCTCGCACGACGCGGTGCTGCGGTCGGAGACCGAGGATGCGCTGGCTCGGGCGGGCGCGGACGTCGGCACGCCGATCGTTGCCTTCGACCCGCCCGACGGCCCGGGGTTCTTCGGGCCCGTGATCTCCGACCTGCCGTCGGATGAGGACGCGGTCGCCTACTACCGGGCGATCGAGCTCCTGGCCCGTTGGTCGGGCTTCGCCGAGCTCAAGCGGTCGCTGCGAGCGGTGCCGGACGTGCAGATGCTCGCGGCGATGCGGCGCGACGCCGCCTGAGCGGCGGGGCACCCGGGGCGGCTGTTGCTGGCGTGGCTCGGCGGTTGTTGGCGGGGCTCGGCGGCGGGCGGCTCGCGGCTGTTGGCGCGGCTCGGCGGCGGGCGGCTCGCAGTTGCTCGCGCAGGGTCGGGGGGACAGGTCCTGCTCTGGTGCGCGAGCAACGCCCACCGCGGGCGGCGGGCGGCCCGCGGCGGCGGTTGCTCGCGCAGGGTCGGGGGGACAGGTCCTGCTCCGGTGCGCGAGCGACGCCCACCGCGGGCGGCTGGCGGCTTGCGGCGGCGGTTGCTCGCGCAGGGTCGGCGGCGGGCTCTCGTGCGGAAGACGGACGGTCCCGCGTCGCGTCGCCGTGACTTGCCCCCTGTGCCTCGGCGATGTGTAGTATGACGGGCGAAGGTATGACGTCCAACCGTTCCGCTGGTCGCGCTGGAGCGCGAGCGCCCCTCGATCGGTGGGGTGGGAGGCGGGGCGTGATCCGAGGCGGTGGGTAGGACTACCCAGGGAGAGGCGCCCGTGGAGATCTTGAGCAGCGCAGCACTGCAGTTGAGTGGTTCCACCGACCACGTGTGGCGCAACGACGCCGCGTGCCTGGACGAGGACCCGGAGCTGTTCTTCCCGGAGGGGGAGAGCGAGCGCTACCAGCGCCAGATCGACGCGGCGCTCGAGGTGTGCGGGATCTGCCCGGTGGTCGATGACTGCCTGAGCTACGCCCTCGAGGCCGATCAGCGCACCGGGATCTGGGGTGGTACGACCGGCGAGCAGCGGCGCCGCATCCGCCTCGGGGCATCCCGGGGCTCGTCGACGAGGCGGGGTCACGCGGCCGTCGCGGCGGCTCCCGGTGCAGCGGCCGTGAGGGGCCGGGACCATGGGGTCATGGCCGACCTCGGACGCGCGGTCGGCTGACGTCCACCTGGCTGCCGTCCACCTGGCTGGCGGCGGCAAGATCCGCGGCGGCGGCGGGAACCGCGGCGGGGCCACCCGCGACGACGGCAACCGCGACGACGGCAACCGCGTCGGCACGAACCGCGGTGACCCCGACAACGCCTCCTGCTACCGCGCCGCGCCCGGGAGTGGTTCTGCCGACGGTGGGGCCGCCATCCGGGTTCGCTAGCGTCCTGGTCCGCAAACCGGACGTCGATCGAGAGGGGTGATGGTGCCGCCGAACACCCTGCCTTTCGACCCGATTGCTCAGGCTCGTCGACGGTGGGAGGACGAGGGCTGGGGTGACGCCGCACCGGGCATGGCGGCGGTCACCTCGATCATGCGGACGCAGCAGTTGCTCATGCGACGCATCGACGAGCAGCTGCGTGACCTGGAGCTCACCTTCGCCCGCTACGAGCTGCTGATGCTGCTGGTGTTCAGCCAGCGCGGCGCGCTCCCGTTGTCGGGTATCGGCAGCCGCCTCCAGGTCCATCCGGCCAGCGTCACCAGCGCGGTGGACCGCCTGGAGCGTCAGGGTCTGGTGCGGCGGATCCCTCACGAGACCGATCGTCGCACCAAGCTGGCTGAGCTCACGGCGGCCGGTCGCTCGCTCGCCCTCACCGCCTCCGAACGGCTCAACAGGACGGTCTTCGCTGATCCCGGCCTGCCACCGGACGAGGTTGAGACGTTGAACGAGATCCTGCGCGGGCTGCGGCATCGCGCCGGGGACTTCTGAGCTGAAGGATGTTGGCTGCGGCACCCTCGATGGCGGACAGCGGGGGTTGCGCTGGCGGCGCCCTTGAGCGAAACTAAGGTGTCTAACTATATGACGTCAAATGATATGCGGGCCGAGGAGTCAGGGATGGGGCGCACCACCGACGACAGCAGCCGGCCAGAGCACCCGGTCCGGTTCGTGACGGCTGCCAGCCTGTTCGACGGGCACGACGCGGCGATCAACATCATGCGTCGGATCCTGCAGTCCCAGGGCGCCGAGGTGATCCACCTCGGCCACGATCGGGGCGTGGACGAGGTCGTCACCGCCGCGCTGCAGGAGGACGCCCAGGGGGTGGCGATGAGCTCCTACCAGGGCGGGCACGTCGAGTACTTCACCTACCTCGTCGAGCAGTTGCGGGAGCGCGGCGCCGGGCACGTCAAGGTCTACGGCGGCGGTGGCGGGGTGATCGTGCCCGAGGAGATCGCCCTGCTGCACGAGCGTGGCGTGGCGCGGATCTTCTCGCCGGCCGACGGCCAGCAGCTCGGGTTGCCCGGGATGATCGCCGAGATGGTGGCAGCCTGCGACGTGCAGCTCCCGGTGGACGATGTCGAGGTGGAGGCGCTGCTGGCCGGGGACGACGCCGCCCTGGCCCGGACGCTGACTGCGATCGAGACCGGCCGTGCCCCGGCGCCGCTCCTGGAAGCGGTCCGTGCCGCGGCCGCCGACCGCTCGGTCCCGGTGCTGGGGATCACCGGGACCGGGGGCGCGGGGAAGTCGTCGTTGACCGATGAGCTGGTCCGCCGGTTCAGCCGTGACCGAGAGGACAAGCTCAAGCTCGCGGTGCTGGCCATCGACCCCTCCCGTCGGCGAGGTGGTGGGGCGCTGCTCGGCGATCGCATCCGGATGAACACGATCACCCCCGGTCGCGTCTTCTTCCGCTCGATGGCGACCCGGCTGGCCGAGGGTGGGCTGCCGGAGCACCTCGACGACGCGATCGCGGCGTGCAAGGCCTCCGGCGCCGACCTGGTGATCGTTGAGACACCGGGCATCGGGCAGGGCGACGCGGGCATCGTGCCCTTCGTCGATACCGCCCTGTACGTGATGACTCCGGAGTTCGGGGCGGCGTCGCAGCTGGAGAAGATCGACATGCTCGACTTCGCCGACGTCGTCGCGATCAACAAGTTCGAGCGGCGTGGCGCCGAGGACGCCCGTCGTGACGTGGCCCGGCAGGTGGTCCGCAACCGGGAGGCCTTCGGGGCCTCGTGGGAGGGCATGCCGGTGTTCGGGACCTCCGCCGCCCGGTTCGACGACGACGGGGTCACGGCGCTGTACCAGGAGCTCACCGACCACCTCCTCACCCACGGACTGGAGCGGGTCGACGGGGTGCTGCCCCGGGTGGACACCCGCACCTCGACCGCCCTGTCGGCGGTGATCGAGCCGGGCCGTGAGCGCTACCTCGCCGAGGTCGCCGAGGTGGTTCGTGGCTACCACGCCCGCACGGCGGAGCAGGCCGAGCTGGTGCGTCGTCACCACGCGCTCGAGCTCGCCCGCGACGAGGTGGTGCCCGTGGCCCAGCGCGGCGCCCCCGCTCGGGGGCAGGTCGGCACCGACCGCGACACCGCGGCCGCGGCCGCGGCGTCCGACGATGCGGTGCTGGCGGCCCTGGACGCGCGGCTGGAGGAGCTGGCGGCCGGTATCGATCCCGAGGTGGAACGCCTCCTCGGTGGCTGGGAGCGCACCGTCGAGGACTACTCGCGCGAGGAGTACGTCTACACGGTCCGGGACCAGGAGATCCGTGTGCCGTTGACGCGCGAGACGTTGTCGGGCACGAAGGTGCCGCGGGTGGCGCTCCCTCGGCGTTCCGACCCGGGGGATCTGCTGACCTTCCTGCGGTCGGAGAACGTGCCCGGTGCGTATCCCTACACCGCCGGGGTGTTCCCCTTCAAGCGTGACGGCGAGGCACCGGCGCGGATGTTCGCGGGCGAGGGTGACCCCTTCCGGACCAACCGCCGCTTCCACTACCTCGCCAAGGGGCAACCGGCGGCGCGGCTGTCGACCGCGTTCGACTCGGTGACCCTCTACGGGCGTGACCCCGATGAGCGACCCGACATCTACGGCAAGGTCGGGACCTCCGGGGTGTCGATCGCCACCCTGGATGACATGAAGGCGTTGTACGACGGCTTCGATCTGTGCTCACCGACCCCCTCGGTGTCGATGACGATCAACGGGCCCGCGCCGACGATCCTGGCGATGTTCCTGAACGCCGCGATCGACCAGCAGTTGGAGGTGTTCCGGACCGAGCACGGGCGCGAGCCGACCGAGCACGAGGCCGCCGAGGTGCGCTCGCGGGCGCTGGCAAGCGTGCGAGGCACGGTGCAGGCCGACATCCTGAAAGAGGATCAGGGGCAGAACACCTGCATCTTCTCCACCGAGTTCGCCCTGCGCTGCATGGCGGACGTGCAGGAGTGGTTCATCGAGCACCAGGTCCGCAACTTCTACTCGGTGTCGATCTCCGGCTACCACATCGCCGAGGCGGGGGCGAACCCGATCTCCCAGCTCGCGTTCACCCTGGCCAACGGGTTCACCTACGTCGAGGCCTACCTCGCCCGCGGGATGGACATCGACGACTTCGCGCCCAACTTCTCGTTCTTCTTCTCCAACGGGATGGACGCGGAGTACACGGTGATGGGGCGGGTCGCCCGCCGCATCTGGGCCATCGCGATGCGGGAGCGCTACGGCGCCAGCGACCGGTCGAGCAAGTTGAAGTACCACGTGCAGACCTCGGGGCGGTCCCTGCATGCCCAGGAGATGCACTTCAACGACATCCGCACCACCCTGCAGGCGCTGTGTGCGATCTACGACAACACCAACTCGCTGCACACCAACGCCTACGACGAGGCGGTCACCACCCCCACGCAAGCCTCGGTGCGTCGGGCGCTCGCGATCCAGATGATCATCGACCAGGAGTGGGGGCTGGCGACGAACGAGAACCCGCTCCAGGGTGCGGCGATCATCGACGAGCTCACCGACCTGGTCGAGGCGGCGGTGCTGACGGAGTTCGACCGGATCGCGGATCGCGGCGGGGTGCTCGGCGCGATGGAGACCGGCTACCAGCGGGGACGGATCCAGGACGAGTCCCTGCTGTACGAGCACCGCAAGCACGACGGCACGCTGCCGATCATCGGGGTCAACACCTTCCTGCCCGATGAGGACGCGGCGCAGGAGGCGCCGGTGGTCGAGCTCGCCCGGGCGACCGAGGACGAGAAGCGCTTCCAACTCGAACGGGTCCGGGCCTTCCAGGCCACCCACCGTGACGAGGCGCAGCGGTGGCTGAGCGAGCTCCAGGAGGCGGCGACCTCGGGCGGCAACGTCTTCGAGGTGCTGATGGGCGCGGTCCGCCACTGCTCTCTGGGCCAGATCACCGACGCGCTGTTCGAGGTCGGTGGGCAGTACCGCCGCAACGTGTGAGCGGTGGGTCGGGAACCGCCGAAGTGGTCGGTGGGCGCCCGCAGGACCACGGCTACCTCGAAGCGGCTGTCGCACCTGCACGTGCCTGACACACGCCGGCCGTCTGGGCCCAGCCTCGGTGCCGCGACTCCCGTGCTTGACTGCTCGCGGATGACCACGGTCCTGTGTCCGGAGTGAGGAGTGACGTGGCCAGCCGATACGACCAGGAGAGCTGGGCCGTGCATGTGCCGGACGGTGCGGCGCAGGCGGCTGCCACGCTCCTGGAGGAGGGGTCGCTGACGAGGCGATGGACCCGGCAGTGGGCCGCACGCCCGTTATGGCACCAGCTCACCGACATCGACGACACGGTGGTCTCCAGTGCCGAGCTCGAGTCGCGAAGCCGTCGGACCGCGGGTCTGCTGCTCGACAGGGGGCTGCTGCCGGGGGATCGCGTCGTGCTCTCGGCGGGGACCTCGGCGTCGCTGGTCGTGGCCTACATCGCGCTGCTGCGTGCAGGCCTCGTGGTCGTGCCGATCAACACCGGTGCGCGCCCGGCCGAGATCGCTCGGATCGTTGCGGACGCGAGGCCGAGAGCGGCCATGGTGGACGATCGCGAGCGTGCCGCCTGGGTACAGGACGCGGCTGAAGGCCCCCTGCTGTTGACCGGTGTCGATCTCGAAGCGCCGCCGAGTTCGGGGACGCACCTCGACGCCGTCGGCCCCCGGGACCCGGCGTTGTTGATCTACACCTCCGGAACCACCGGCCGGCCGAAGGGCGTCGCGCTCTCGCACGGCAACCTCCTGGCCGGTGCCCGGGCAGTGGAGCTGGCCTGGGGTTGGACCACCGCCGATCGCCTCCTACTGGCGCTGCCCCTGTTCCATG
>PWWI01000004.1 GCA_003561535.1 Nitriliruptoraceae bacterium | reverse complement strand
TCCCGTCGGGGAAGCCGGTGGTGATGCCCTCACCAACCATCCACGTGATCTCGGTCGCGAAGGCGTGATCCGCAGGTACGTCGGAGAACTGCGGCTCCGGTGCAGGCTCACCCGAACCCGAGAGGCGGTAGGCAGCCAAGCCGAAAGCGAAGCCGGACTCCGCGTAGCCATCACCGACGGTGATGGCTCGACCATCGGTGCTGACCACAACGTCGTTCCACTGACCGGATGCAGGCCCGCTGAGCGGCTCGAGCACGACCCCGCCGTTGCCGAAGGAGAGCACTGGTTCGCCGTCAGCGGTCAGCAGGATCGCCAGCCGATCCTGGCGCTGCATCCCGCCGCCGAAGCTTCCGACCCCGATGATCACCCCGTCCGGACCCAGCGCCACGGCAACCAGGCCCGAGGAACCATCGATATCGCCCGTGGCCACCCCGCCATCCCCGAAGGAGACGTCGAGCGACCCGTCGGCATCCAGCCGGGCCACGGCTGGACTCCACTCCATGTCGTCGGATTCGCGTGCCTCGCCAGCGACGACCAAGTCGTCGCCGTCTGTTGTGATCGCAGAGGCACGGACGTCCAGTTCGCCAACGAAGCGAGCGACGCCTCCGTCACCGAACTCGGTGTCGACGACACCATCCGCAGACCAGCGTCGCAGGTCGAAGCCCGGTTCCATCCCCGAGGCCACGATGCGACCCTGCGCGTCGAGTTCCAGGTTCGGGCGGCCGATCAGCACGTCGAAGTCTTCAGGTCCGGTAACGGTCGCGACCCCGGCGTCGCCGAAGCCCACATCCACGACGCCGTTCTCGTCGTAGGCGAGCAGTACCCGGTCGGGGAACGCCACCGCTGCAACGATGATGCGACCGGTGTCGGTGACCACGAGGCTGTCCGCCGACACCTGCTCTCCGCCGACGCGGGGGATGACGATCCCCGCCTCACCGAAGGTGGTATCGAGCGTGCCATCGGGGAGCAGACGCAGCAGAAGGTCACCTCCGGCAACGATGCGGCCTTGCGGATCGAGGGCGACGTCCTCCAGGACATCCTGGCGCCGTACATCGTCACTCAACGAGGCGGTGAACAGTCCATCGGTGGCGAAGTTGGCATCGAGGAGACCATCGCGAGTGAAGCGTGCGACACCTGGATCGATGGTGAGGTCACCGTCGCTGGTCAGCACCGGTGCGACGTGACCGGCGACCACGAATCCGCCCGCGTCATCCTCGACGATCGCTGATGCTTGCGCCAAGTCGAATCCGAAGGTCTCGACGACCAGTCCGTCGGTTCCAAAGGTCGGATCCAAGGAGTCGGTCGTCGCTCCGAGGCTCGGCGCGGCGAACAACGAGCCTGTCAACACGACAAGGATGAGTGGGATCAGCCGGAGCCGCATGCAGGCCTCTCTGAATCAGATGGGTCGGTGCGAGACAGGTGGGAGCCGGAGCGCCGCAGGTCGTCCGTTCTGATCGAGCGTCGGCGTCCGGGCGAGCCGAAGAGTCGAGGGCAGCCGGGTAGCGCTAGCTGAGTCACCAGCCGGTGGTTGCTCGCAAGAGCGCCGGCCGAGCTTCCAGAGGCTGGTATCGACATGCCCCCAGGTGACCTTTACCGACGGCTCCCCCGCCGCGAGCCGTTGCCATCTAGGCCAGAGCTTGAGTGAGAGCTGCCGTGAGGGCTACCTGCGCAGTCGGCACGTCACCGCACCGATGTGCCAGACCCGTGTGTCGAAACGACGGCTGCGGCCTGCTCTCGCTCACTCCGCCAGGCGCGTCGTTGCGATTGATGGTGGGCCCAGCCGCGAACGTCCAGCGGTGTGCCACGGAGGAGCAGGTCGAGGGGCGAGCAGATCGACGGTTGAGCAGGTTGGCCGTTGGGTGGGCCGGTTCTACGAGGGCCTCGCCGCTGTCAGCGGTGTCGGTGAGGAGGTGGTCGGTGACGGCGGCGTTGACTGTGGCGGTGTGGCGTTCGTCGTGGAGGTAGCGCTCGGCGGTGACGGGGGAGGCGTGTCCGAGGGCGTGCTCGACAGGCTGGAGCGGGATGTCGCACGCCTCGACCGCGGTGGTGGTGAAGGAGTGGCTCAGCCCGTGGGCGGTCACCGCAGCCGGGTCCCAGCCCGCGGGTTGAGGTGGCCAGCAGCTCGCTTGTCACGCAAGCCCGTGGTGAGCAGCAATGGCGCGAGCGCGTAGGCCTCCGGGCTGACAACGCGCGCGGCGGCGAGGAGGGTCCGGGCCTCGTCGATGGTCAGCGACAGGGCCGAGCTGACGGTGGCACCCTCGGGCGACGCACCTGCACGAAGGGGTTGCCTGCGGTCAGGACCGGTGCTGCAGGTCGACGGCGCGAGGTCGAGCAGTTTGGCGGCCACCGCCCGCGGCCCCGCCGTGCGGCGCGCGTCCTGGTCGACGGGCTCGTCGTGGGCGTCCTGCTGCTGGCTGATCAGCGCGGCGATGCGTGTCATCGAACACTCTGACAGCCGTCATGGCGGGCCCCGTGACGGTAGGCAGGCAATCCACATTCGCAGGCCAGACGGTGCGAGCGGGGGGACTCGAACCCCCAAGGGCTGTGAAGCCCACTGGGACCTAAACCCAGCGCGTCTGCCAGTTCCGCCACGCTCGCGTGGGCCGGGAACCTACCGCTGGCCAGGCAGAACGCGAGAACGGCGCGAGACTGCGGTGATGGCGTGGCCCCGGTGCGGGCCCCTAGGCGGCAGGGGCCATCGCGGACCCACTCCCCAGCGTCTGCGCGTTCGTCCCGGCGTCGGCGGCTGGCCCTCACGTGGCTGTAGCTGTCGAGGACGATCGTCACGCTCGCGTGTTCGACAGGCCGGTGACGGGGGTCGGGTCGGACCGTTCCGGGCCTAGGGCGCCGGGAACGACAGCACCTGATCGGCGTTGCCGCCCCCGTGCGAGTGCTTCAAGAACCACTGCCCGCTCCGAACGATCCCAGGGGTCGCCCGCCCGTCACCCGTCCAGTCACCCACAGCGGGTCGATCACCGGCGTTGACGCGGCCGTACACGTACGAGAGGTCGGATGCACCCCCGGACAGCCGGTTCCGTAGGTGCCAGGTGCCCTGGCGAACGATCCCGATCGTGTCGCGTCCATCGTTGTTCCAGTCGCCGACCAGTGGCCGGTCGCCACGCGACAGACGGCCGTACACGAAGGACCAGTCAGCGGCCCCACCCGACTGCCGGGCACGGAGGTGCCACTCGGTGTCGCGGATGATGCCGGGCAGGCTCCGTCGTTGGCCGTCCCAGCGCCCCGAGATCGGGATGTCGCCTCGGGTGACCCTGCCGTAGTAGAACGTTCGCTCGGACGCCCCGCCTCGCAGCTGGTTGTTGACATGCCAGGTGCCGTCACGGATCACCGAGACGGTGTCTCGGCCGTCACCGTCCCAGTCCGCGACCACCGGCACATCGCCGCGTCGGCCGTAGTGGAACTCGTGGATCGTTCCGTCAGCGGTGCGGAGTCGGGTCCAGCCGTCGCACCACCAGCCGAATCCGTCCCGCCCGCTGTTGTCCCAGTCGCCCACGAAGGCGTGGAGTTTCCCGGCGCAGGAGTTCGACTCGCGCGGGACCGGTGGTCCGCTCCGCGGACACCGACCCCCTTCCCAGGCTGTGCAGGCGATGCGACGCTCGTCGAAGGTCAGCAGCTCAGCGGCATCGCCAGCGTTGCGCAGGATCGGGGCCGCCTTACCCCAGTACTGCGTCGTTCTGGTGGCGCTGCCGCTCCCGACGTACACGGTCAGGCGCTCACCAGGGTCCAGGTAGGTGCCGTGGTCGAACTCATGCGCGTGGACGCGGACGCGTAGTTGCACGCCCTCGAGCGACACCCGCTCGTTCGAGACGTTGCGGATGCGCACCCACTCGGTCGCCGCGGTGTCGACGCCGGGAGGGTCGTACATGACCTCGTCGAACCGGATCTTGCCGCGAAGCGCGACGTCGCAGTCGATGACGCAGGGATAGACGAACGACGCACGCATGTTGCCCCGAGTATCGAGCAGGTACGCACCGTCGCCGACACCGGTTGCGACATCCGCGTTGTCGAACAACGGCCCGGAACGACCCATGAACTTGGTCGTCGCCGTGTCGGACCCGCGCCCGACACGGATGGTGAGGCGACTGCCCGGCCCCACCCGCGTGCCGTTGGGGATCGTGTACATGAACAGGCTCGAATCCCGCAGCTTCCAGCCGCTGAGATCGAGCGGCGTGGTGCTGTGCCGGTTCACGATGACCACGTATTCGTCGTTGACGTTCTGAGCGTCGTTGCCGTCCGCGTCGGACTTGACCCACATCTCGAACGGGTGCCCGTGTTGCGGACCACGCCCGCACAGTGCTGCTGACCAGAACCCTCGCCCGGCTGTCCGTGCCTCGTTCGCGGCGATCTGGTAGCGAGCGGCGTTCGTCGTCTCCCCCTGGATGGGGAAGTAGACGCCCATGCCGTCGCGGAGCAACTGCTCGTTCGCATCCAGGGACGAACCGTCGGAACGCGGTACGCGTACCACGCGGACGAGTCGGTTCTTGCTCCCCTCGGCGTTCGGGTCATCTGAGTGCAACGTCACTCGCTGGCCATCCACGAGCTGTCGCAGGCGGGCGGTCGCGATGTCAGCGCCACAATCTCCGATCTCTGGGGAGTTGATGCCCACGAGGCGGATGCGCGTGTCCCGCGACGTGCCCTCGATCCTGACATCGATCGTGTCGCCGTCGAGGACCCGCACGACGCGGCCGCGCTCACGAACGGGATCCGCAGGAGCCGCGGACGCCGACGTGACCTGAGCGACGCCGACAACGACCATCGACGCCAGAGCGACGGCACCGGCGCGCAGGAGGGCGCGGCAGCTGAGCGGCGGGAGCCATCCTTGGCAGATGGTCACGGTCGTCTCCATCCACGGCCAGCGTCGGGGCAGGATGGCAGCCTGCCACGCTTCCATCGGCAGTGTGGCCTTCGGGCTGAAGGCCCCCACGCCGTGGACGTCACGCAACTCCGCAGGGCAACGCCCAACTCCTGGCATCCATGCTGCTGTCAGGTATCGGTCCAACGGGCTGGCCCCGTGCGTCGCCCCGCCCGAGTCCGGGCACGGTCAAGGGCACGCAAGCGTCGGGGGCCACGTCGCGGC
Source organism: Nitriliruptoraceae bacterium (assembly GCA_003561535.1). Taxonomy (GTDB): domain Bacteria; phylum Actinomycetota; class Nitriliruptoria; order Nitriliruptorales; family Nitriliruptoraceae; genus T1Sed10-7. The sequence continues at coordinate 25,434 of PWWI01000004.1, read as the reverse complement.
GCGCCATATACGTTACGATTTGTCACGTATCATGCGGTCGAGCGAGGATCGAAGGCCGTACCCGCGGCTCGGGCGCCGACGTCGAGGAGGAACCGATGGGACGCGCACCTCAGGCCCTGCGCAGCAGCCAGAGCGGGCCAGGCCGCCCACGCGAGCGGCACGTGGACGATGACATCCTCACCGCGACCCGCGAGCTCCTGGCAGAGGTCGGCTTCGAGCGGCTGACGATGACCGACGTCGCGGCGCGTGCGGGGGTGGGCCGGCCCACGGTGTACCGCCGCTACCCGTCGAAGGAGGCGCTCGTGGCCGCGTCGGTCGAAGCGCTGCGCCGCGACGAACCTGCGCCCGACACGGGCACGCTGTGCGGTGACCTGCGTGCGGAGCTGCTCCCGCGCGCCCCGGCGTTCGGGCACCCGCTCGTCCTGCAGTTCCTCGCCATGCTGCTCGTCTCGAACGCGGAACGATCGGAGTTCGCCGAGGTGTACTGGCGTGACGCCGTGGCCCAGCGACGGGACGCGTTCGGCGAGATCCTCGTGCGCGCACAGGCGCGCGGGGAGCTGGCGGTGGACGCCGATGTCGATCTGCTGACCGACGTGGTCGCGGGCACCGTGATCTACCAGATCCTCCGGCCGGTCGGGGCGCGCACCGAGTCGCTCGAGGGGCGGCTCGAGCGGCTGATCGCGCTGCTCTGCTCCATGCTCGGACGCCTCGAGCGCGACTGAGCGATCCCCGCCACGGCTGCGCTGCCGGGTCGGCCTCCAGGTGGGTGCGTCGAGGGGGAGAGGGGGAGAGGGCCGTTCGGCCCTGCCTGCAGGGGCCTTGGTCGGGATCTCGGCTGGGGCTCTTGACGGCCGGGTCGTGGAGAGTTACGTTCCAATACGTAACGTAAAGGAGATGAGATGACCGCGACGACCCGATCGGCCCCCCGGCACGAGGTGGCCGTGCTCGCGCACCGGGACGCGCCGACCGTTGCGAGCATGCTCGCCCGCGCCTTCGCCGACGATCCGGTCCTGGCATGGAGCATCCCGCACCCCACCCGCCGGCAGGCCCACAGCCAGCACCACTTCGCGGCGATCCTCGACCTGTACCGGCCGAAGGGGCACGTCTACGCCGACCGCCGGCTGCGCAGCGCTGCCGTCTGGGCTCCGCCGCAGGACCCGCAGGTCCGCACCTCCCAGATCCTCCGGCTGCTGCCGCGCCTGGCCGCTCTCTACCGGCACCGGCTCCCGCTCGTCCTCGCGGGCCTCATCCGGGTCCAGCGACGTCAACCGGACGAGCCGTTCTGGTACCTCGCCTACCTGGGGACCGACCCGGACCACCAGGGCGAAGGGCTCGCCAGCGCCGTCATGGCTCCGGTCCTCGACCGCTGCGACCGCGACCAGCAACCTGCCTACCTCGAGGCGTCGAAGCCGACGCTGATCCCGCTCTACGAGCGGTACGGGTTCGAGGTCACCCAGGAGATCAGGTTGCCCGCCGGCCCACCGGTCTGGGGGATGTGGCGAGCGCCGCAGCAGCCCGCGCCCGGCTGACGCACCAGCACCTCGGCGGGGCCTCGCCGTCGCCCAACCGCAAGTTACTTTCCATGACGTACCGTAAACATCTGCCGGTCGCGAGCCGGCCCGGACCCGAAGGAGGTCTGTCATGCAGGGGTTCCTGCGCTCACGCAAGGTCATCGGCGTGTTCATCGCCGTCATCGCCGTCCATGTCCTGCTCGGGGTGGCCACCTTCGGGCCATCGACGAGCGCGGAGTTGTCCGACGTCCCCGTCGGCGTGCTCGACCTCGACCGCGCTGGGCTGGCTGAGGAGCTGACCGCGGCGGACGTCCACGTCATCGAGTGGATGTCGATCGTCAGCGACAGCGCCCTGCGCGAGGCGCTGGACGACAAGGAGATCGCCGCGGGTCTCGTGATCCCCGCCGGCGCCACCGAGACGCTCGCAGCGCTCGGAAGCCAGCAGCCCGAGCCGGTCGTGCTCGACCTCTACGTCAACCACGGCCGCAACCCCCAGGCCGCCCAGACCGTGCAGGCCACCATCCTCGCCCTCGCCGAAGGGGCCGCAGCCGAGCTCAGCGCCCAGACCCTGGCCGCGCTCGGCGAGGCCGACGTCGCGGTCGCACCCGACGCGGTCGCGACCCTGGCCCAGCCCATCCAGGTCGAGACCATCCCCGTCAACGCCCCCTCGGGCGCCGCGGATGCCCAGACCCCCCTGGTGCTGGTCGCGATGCTGTGGATCGGCTCGCTGATCGCCACCCTGGTCAGCTGGCTCGGCCTGCACCGCAAGGACACCACCCCCCGCGGCTTCCTCGGCGCCCAGTTGATCGTCGTCGCCGCGCTCGCCGTGCTCCAGCCGCTGTCCATCGTGGCCGTCGGCAACTGGCTGCTCGGCATGGACATCACCCTGACCGCCAGCCTGTTCGGTGCGCTGGCGCTGACCACCGCCCTGTTCTTCCTCCTCCAGAGCGCCGTGCTCAACTGGCTCGGGTTCGGCGGCTGGCCGATCCTGGTCCTGCTGTGGCTGTTCTCCTTCACCCTGCTGTCGGTGCCCGCCGAGGCCCTGGCCTCCGGCTACCGCGTGCTCATCCACGGCTGGCTGCCGTCGCGCTTCCCCTACGAGGCCCTCCAGGGCATCGTGCACTTCGACGGTGCCGGCCAGGCCGGGCCGATGCTGGCCATCAGCGCCGCCATCGCCCTCGGTGCCCTCGCCCTCCTGCTGGCCAGCTACTACCGGCTGCGTGGCCGCGACCTCTCCGTCAACCCCATCGCCGAGCGCGTCGCCAGGGCCGGCAACGACGAGCCCACCGACGACGACATCCTCGAGCCCACCGGCACTGACACTGACACTTCCGAGCCCACCGGCACGGACGCCGTCGAACTGGTCGAGGTGGACGGACCCGGTGACCGCCAGCCCTTCCTCATCTGATCGCTCCAGGCCGCCCACCCGGCCGGGCCCCGACCGCCCCGCCACCCCCGGCGGGGCGGTCGGCCGCGTCATGACCCACATCGCCCCCGTGCCCGGGCGGTGGCTGCGCGGTCGCGGCTGCGTCGGGAAGGGCACGGTCGCTGGGTACGTTGGGGACAGCGCACGGTCAGCTCCGCCCTGCCCCGTGCTCGAGCCAGGAGTGCCCATGTCCAGCGACGCCGGCCCGTCGAGCGTGAGCGAGGCCGCACCCGACACCGGCGACGGTGCGCCCACTGCCGGCGACGGTGCTGCCACCGACGGTGACCAGCCACGCACCCAGACCGAGGCTGGCAGGTCCGGAGGCCTGCTCGCGCCGGCGGTCGTGCTCGTCGTGGTGGCGGCGTTGGCGATCGCCGCGATGACCGGTGGCTCCTCCTCCGACGAGGCCGGGGGAGCGGCGGCGCCGACCGCGCCGGTGTCGACCGACCCGCCCGACGACCTCGCCGAGGACCTGGTCGTCGAGCCCGATCCGCAGCAGCAGGAGGCGATCGCCGAGGAGCAGGTCTCCCCGGAGGAGGCCCGCGCCCAGCTCGACGCGCTGGCGACCCGTGACCCCGACGATCCGCGGGCGCTCGGCGAGGTCGACGCGCCCGTGGTCATGGTCGAGTGGGCCGACTTCCTGTGCCCCTTCTGCGGCGTGTTCGCCCGGGACACCGAGACCGTCCTGATCGAGCGCTACGTGGACACCGGCATCCTGCGCATCGAGTGGCGCGACCTGCCCTTCCAGGGCGACGAGGCGTTCCTCGCGGCGCTCGGCGGACAGGCGGCCGCCGAGCAGGACGCGTTCTGGGAGTACCACGAGGTCCTGTTCGAGGCCGACCTGCGCCGCGACGACGGGCGTATGGGGCGGGACTTCCTGCTCGCCGTGGCGGCGGAGCTGGACCTCGATGTCGCAGCCTTCGAGGCCGACCTCGACGATCCGGCCCTCACCGAACGCGTCCAGGGTGACGCCGTCCTCGGCCAGTCGCTCGGCATCACCGGCACCCCGGCCTTCATCATCGGTGGCTACCCCCTGGTCGGGGCCCAACCGCTGGAGGTGTTCGTCAACGTCATCGAGAACGCGGCCATCGAGGCGGGTGCGGAGCTGCCGTGACCGAGATCGGCTACCTCGCCGCCTTCCTCGGTGGGATCCTGACGCTGCTGAGCCCCTGCGGCGCGTTGCTGCTCCCGTCCTTCTTCGCCTACGCCTTCGATCGGCCGGGGGTGCTGCTCGCCCGCACGGGGGTGTTCTACGCCGGGCTCGCCGCGGTGATGGTGCCGCTCGGCACGGGGGCGGCGGTGGCCAGCCGGCTGCTCCTGCAGCACCAGGACCGGCTGATCGTGGGGGCGGGGTGGCTGCTGGTCGTGCTCGGCGTGCTGACCGCGCTCGGGATCGGGCGTCGGCTGCCCTCGCTGACCGGCGGCGCGCAGGCCAGGCTGGCCGGGGGCACGTCGCCGGCCGCGGTGTTCGGCCTCGGGGCCGTCTACGGCGTCGCGGGGTCCTGCGCCGGACCGATCCTGGGTGCCGTGCTCACGATCGCCGCGCTGGATGGTCGTCCGGCCCACGGGGCGGCGCTGCTGGCGGTCTACGCCCTGGGCATGACCGCCCCGTTGTTCCTGCTCGCCGGGATGTGGGAGCGGTTCGAGCTGTCACGGCGCGGGTGGCTCAGGGGTCGCACGCTGCACCTCGGCCGCATGGAACTGCACACCACCTCGCTGTTGGCCGGCGGGCTGTTCGCGGCCATCGGGGCCTGGCTGATCGCCTCGGGTGGTGTGCTCTCGTTGCCGGGGCGGCCCGACACCACGCAGCTCGACCTCGCCGCCCAGCAGTGGCTGCTGCGCCTCGACCAGCTCGCGCCCGACCACCTCGTGCTCGGCCTGCTCGCCGCCGGTGCCGCGGTGGTGCTGGCGCGGCGGGTGTGGCGCTCCCGCGCGTCGTCCGGGCCCGGGGCGAGCACCGAGGTCGACGCAGCGGAGTCGCCGCCGCATCCGTGACGCCGCATCCGTGACGCCGCATCCGTGACGCCGCATCACCAGCGTGACCGGGACTCCTCCGCGAAGCCCACCAGCTCGGTGACCTCGAGCCGGTCACCGTCGGGTCCCGGCACGTGTCCCGTCCAGGTGCCGAACACCTGGTGGACCTCGGTGCCGAGCACCAGCGCCTCGGTCCGCGCGTGCCGGTCGAAGCGCGGGGTCAGCGTGACCGCCAGGGCCCCATCGGCCGAGCGCACCGTCCACGGCTCCATCGGGTGCTGCCAGTCGTACTCCCAGGTGAGCTCGTCGCCGAGCTTGGTCACCTGCCCGTCGACGATCGTCGCGTTCTCCGTCGCGCCGGTGCCCTCGGTCCACTTGCCCCCGACCTGCAGGCCGACCACCCGGCCGTCGTGCGCCCGGCCCGCGCCGCCGCCCCAGTTCCAGCGCGTGCGGTAGGGCCAGCGGCCCCGTCCGACGTCGAGCACGCCCCAGGCGTCCTGGTCGTCGCGGCCGAGCTCGAAGCGGTCGTCGCCGACGACCAGGGTCGCGGTGGCGGGGCGGGCCTGGTGCTTGGAGGTGTACTGGAACCGCCGGTCGCTCCAGGGGATCACCACGTCCACGGTGCCGTGCCCGGGTGGCCACGCCATCGTCGCCTCCAGCCGGCCGATCCGCCCGTCACGTTCCCGCCACCTCGCGGAGAGGTGGGTGCCCTCGGCGTCGTCGACCACCTCGACACCGAGGTGGTGGTGGCGGAACGAGAGCGGTGCGGTGCCGTAGCGGTCGGGGAGGTGGATCCCGCGGGCCAGGGGCACCGACACCTCACGTCCGCCGCTGCGCCCCGTCGGCAGGTGGGCCCACCACACGCCGACGATGCCGAGGTAGTCGACGTCGGCGTAGACCAACGACACCGCGACCTCGCGGCTGAGCAGCGCGTGGTAGTCCCAGCGCTTCGTCCGTCCCCAGCCGCCGGCCAGGTTCGCACGCACCAGCGGGCGCGACGCCCAGCCCCGTGCCGCCGGGTTGAGGCGACGGCCATCGCGGGTGCACAGGTCGACCGGCTCGGTCAGCTCCCGCTCGTTGGTCGTCATGCGACCGGTCAGCCGATGCGGTCGCGACGCACGATCGTGCAGTCGTAGTCCCCGGCCGGGGAGCGCACCGTCACCGTGTCGCCCGGCCGGTGGCCGAGCACGGCCTTGGCCAGCGGCGAGTCGCTGGAGGTGCGGCGTTCGTCCATGCCGGCTTCGAAGGGGTGCACCACAAGGAAGGACTCCCGCTCACCGTCGGGGAACTCCACCTCGACCTCGTCGCCCAGCTCCACGATGGAGGGGTCGTCGGTGACGTCGGCGGGGGACAGGGCGTCGCGAAGCACGACCTCGAGCTCGTCGAGCTGCTCGCGCAGCTGCTCCCGGGCGGTGACGAGTTCCTCGGTCCGCTCCGCTGAGAGGTCGGCGTCGATCCGTGCCAGGCGTTCGTGGCCACGGGCGACGCGCTGTTCGACCCAGGTGCGACCTTCCGACGTCAGGACCACCGGGCCGCGGACAGCCGTGATGTTGGCAGCCATGGGCGACCTCCTTGCGATAGGCGCATCGATCGCAAGGGCGACCAACACGCGATGAAGCGGAGCTTCACGGTACCTGACCCGGAACGGGTCAGCGAGGGACCTGTGGCCGTAGCGCCGGGAGCAGGTGCCAATGCACTTCCGTGGGGGTGGTCGCCGGGTTGGACCAGCTGCCGATCGAGGCGTCGGTCGCGAGCAGCGCGTCGCCCTCGTGCAGCGTCTCGGTCCGGCCCCCCAGCGTGACGTCCAGCACCCCCCGCACGACGGTGATCGACTCCGGCCGTTTGACCGCGAAGGGGCCGCTCGCGCCGTGTGCGCCGGCGGCCACCTCGACGAGCCACAGCTCCCCGCAGAGGTCGTCGTCCAGGAGCCGCTCCCCGGTCAGACCGTCCTGCAGCACGCGCCGCTCGCGACCGCTGCGCCGGGACACCAGGTAGCCCATGTCGGCATCGGGGCGAGGTCCGAAGGGCACCCCGAGGACCTCCCAGAGCCGGACCAGCGTGTCGCCGCCGGGTCCGCGGACCCCGCGTTCCACCTGCGACAGCGCCGAGGGGGAGATGCCCACGCGCCGGGCGACCTCCGCCTGGGAGAGCTCCCGGGACAGGCGCTGGGCGCGGATCAGGGAGCCGAGGCGTTGCCGGGTGCTGGTCGCCTCGCCGCGTGGCACCAGGTCCCCGTCGGACACCGCGACCCGACGGCTGCGGCCCACCACCTCGCTGCCGCGTCCGTCGGCCTTGCGGACCGTTAGGACGAAGGTCGGCGGCCCGGTGGGCTCGGCGGCCCCGTCGGCGGCCCCGTGCGCGGCCCCGTGCGCGGCCTCGTGCTCGGCCCCGTCGGCTGCCTCGTCGGCGACCACCTCGACGACCACCTGGGTGACCTCGGTGAGCCGTCGCAGGAACGTCGGCCGGTGGGCCGACAGCTCGACCGGCCACAGGGCCAGGCTGCGCCGCCGGTACAGGCGCGGGCAGCTGGACAGGAACAGCTCCAACGCGGCCGTGTCGGACCAGGCGGCCTGCACCGCGCTGAGCCGGTCGAAGACGAAGGCCGCGCCGGTGCCGACGGCCTGGTCGGCGGCGCGGACCGAGGTCAGCGCCGCGGCCAGGTCGGCGTCCGGGGGGAGCGCGCCGGGCAGTTCGGGGGTTCGGCCGGTCGTGACGGCCGACCAGTCCAGCACGGTGACCCCGTCGGGCACCGGCCCGGACCAGGGCTCGGCGACGGTGACGATCACCAGCGGGAGGCGGCCCAGTGCGGCGGCGATGAAGCGTTCGACGATCAGCTCCAGCGGGGCCCGGTCGTCACCGGCGATCACGAGGTTGTCGCCGATGTGGACGTCGTCGATGAGCGTGTCGAGGACCTCCGTGCCGCTCGTGGGGCCGCCCGCCTCGTTCACCGCTCGTTCCTCCCGGTGGTACCCCGCACGACAGGGCACCAACGTAGAGGCTCGCTCAGGACGCGAGCTCGCGGGCGACGTCCAGCCCGTGGCGCTCCTCGATCGCGGCCGCGATCCGGCCCACGCCCAGCACCATCGCCGCGGTCCGCAGATCCAGGTCCCGTGCGGCCGCGACCGCCCACAGATCGTCCAGCGAGTGCCGCATGCGCTGCTCCAGGCGATCGGCGACGTAGCGAGCGCTCCAGCGCTCCTCACGCTGGTTCTGCTGCCACTCGAAGCAGGACACGATGACGCCCCCGGCGCTGGCCAGCACGTCCGGCACGACCGTGATCTGGCGGTCGTGCAGGATCGCGTCGGCGCGGTCGGTGACCGGACCGTTGGCGGCCTCGGCGATCAACCGGGCGCGGACCCGCTCGGCCTCGGCCGCGTCGATGGCGCCTTCCAGGGCGGCGGGGACCAGGATCTCGCAGTCCAGCGCCAGCAGGTCCTCGGGTGCGATGAGCTCGGCGTCGTGGTGGATGACGGATCCGTGAGCGGCCTTCGTGGCGGCAACGGCGCCGATGTCGAGCCCCCGGGGGTCGTGGATCGCGCCCCGGCTGTCGGACACGCCCACCACCCGGAAGCCGTCGGCGGCGAGCATGGCGGCCAGGGGCGCGCCCGCGTTCCCGAAACCCTGGATCACGACCCGGGCATCTGCTGGCAGCTCCATGCGGCGGGCGCTGGCGATGACGACCGTGCGGCATCCGGCCGCCGTGGCGGTGTCGCGCCCGAGCGACCCGCCCGCCGCGGTCGACTTGCCCGTCACGACGCCCGGCTGGGGACGGCCGGTGACGCGGGCGAACTCATCCGCCATCCAGTCCATGTGCCGCTGCCCGGTGTTGACGTCGGGAGCCGGGATGTCCAGATCGGGGCCGATGCTGCCGGCGATGGCGCGGGTGTAGCTGCGGGTCAGCGACTCGAGCTCGGTCTCGCTCAGCTGCTTGGGATCCACCGTGATGCCGCCCTTGCCGCCACCGAGCGGGAGATCGACCACCGCGGTCTTCACGCTCATCAGCGTCGCCAGCCCGGCCACCTCGGTGGCGGTGACGTCCATGTGGAAGCGGGTGCCACCCTTGGCCGGACCGCGGGCCATGGAGTGGGCGACCCGGTAGCCGGGCACGACCCGGATGGCGCCGTCGTCGGCGCGGTAGGGGACCTGGACCGCCAGGGAGCGTTCGGGCTGGTGCAGGGTGGCGCGGACCCAGTCGGCCATGCCGAGCTCGTCGGCGGCGCTGTCGATGGAGTGCAGGGCCAGCTGGTGCAGATCGATCGTCACGTCCAGAACCTCCGCAGCTGTGCGCGGCAACGTGACGGGCAGGGAGCACCGTCCAGCCCCACGCGGGATGGACGACGCGCCGTTGCGTCACGCGGAGGATAGTCATGAAGCAGCGCTTCATGTCAATGCCGCGGCGTCGACCATCGATGCGGGTGGTGGCCCCGTCCGGCGTGGCGTGCGAGGTCCGGCCGGTGCCCGACCTCCGGGAAGGTCGCCGTCTCCTCAGGCGTTGGTCACCTCGAAGGGCCGGTGGACGCCGGCGCTCCGCCCCGACCCGGGAGGTCATCCGCATGGAGCACGACCGCTACGTCCTCAGGCAGCGCACCTCCGACGACCCGGGGACCGCGGACGCGCGGATCCGGGACGCCCTGGCTGCGGAGGGTTTCGGGGTCCTGACCGAGATCGACGTCACGGCGACCCTGAAGACCAAGCTCGACGTCGAGGTGCCGCCCTACACGATCCTCGGTGCCTGCAAGCCCGCCTACGCCCACGAGGCGATCGGCATCGATCCCGCGATCGGCGGTCTGCTGCCCTGCAACGTCGTCGTTCGGGCACACCCCGATGGCGGGAGCGAGTTCATCGCGATCGATCCGGCGGCGATGATGGGCCTGACCGGGGTGGCGGAGCTCGATGAGGTCGCGGCTGCCGTCCGCGGTGAGCTGAGCCGTGCCCTGGAGACCGCCGCGAGCCAGTGACAGGCCGCACCGGGCGGAACACCGGGCACATCGCGCCTCCTCCGCACCACCCCGTGGGGGTCACGACCGCCCTCCGTCGCGTGCGCGGCCACGTCCGGCATGGCCGGAGCGCCGCGCCTGGCCGGAGTGCTGCGCCTGGCCGGAGTGCCGCGCCTGGCCGGAGCGCCGCGCCTGGCAGTGCGGGGCGGGTTTCCGGACACGGATGACCGATCTCTCGCCCCGCTGCGGCCAGCATGGGAACTGCGGGGTGGAATCCCGGACATCGGTGACCGGATACCGACCCCACCGGCAGCACGATGACGACATCTCTCGAGCGGCTGGGCGCCACGCCAGAGGGTTGACAGGCCGCGGCGAGTTGGTGACAGGCCGCGGCGAGTTGGTGACAGGCCGTGGCGAGCCCGTGACACCCGCGACGCCGTGACCGCTCAGACGGCGCTCAGGCGACGCTCGGGCGACGCTCAGGCGGTGGCGCCCGCGGTCTGCTCGGCCTCGCTGAGGCGCATGCGGCCCGTCAACGCGGTCGTGATGCCGTCGATGATCAGCTCGACACCGAGCACGGTGCCCAGGAACCACAGCGCCGAGGCCGGCCACCCGGTCAGCACGAGCAGGCTCAGGGCCAGGGTGATGAGGCCGCTGAACAGCAGCAGGCCCTTCGGCATCCCGGGCTGGAACGCGAGCACGATGCGCAGGATCCCGCCGACGAACAGCAGCGAGCCAGCCAGCAGGGTCAGCGTCGCCAGACCGATGCCCGGGTTGTTGATGAACGAGAACCCGAGCATGCCGATGAGGCCGCCGGTGGCGAGGTTCCACCGGCGTGGCGGGTCCGACCAGTTGACCAGTGCGCCGACGGCCAGCACGACCCCGCCGATCAGCAGCATCCAGCCGGTGAACAGCACGGAGATCACTCCGGCCAGGGCGACGTGGCTGAGCACGATGATGCCGGCGATGACGGACAGGATGCCGAACAGGACGTCCCACCCCGTGCGACGTCGCTCGAGCGAGATGGTGGGTGGCGGTGTCGTCATCGGCGTTCCTCTCCGGCCGGGGCCAGCGAAGCTGGGTCGAGCCTGCGAGGACAGGCCCGGTCACGCTCTGCCCAGTCGGGCGCACGCAACCGGGCATGCTAGGTCGGGCGCGGACCGGGCGCCTCACCCGCTCTGGGTGACGAGCCTTCGCGTCCCGTCGGCGCGGCCGCTGCCCGCCACCGCCGAGGCGGATCGGGACCGTCCATCCGAGCGATCGTCGGCGTCGAAGGCGCTCTGAGCACCGGGCAGTGTGGGCTGCCCCGCTCGTAGCTGCGCTGCGAGACGCCGCGGATCCGGGAGGCAGTGGTGGCGTTGGACATCGAGGTGGCAACGGGCGATCGCGGCGTGCGGTGCGAGAAGCTGCGCGCGCCGACGCCCCCGGGCTCGCACGTGCCGCGGCTGGGGCTGGTCCAGCGCCTGCTCGACAGCGACGCCGAGGTCATCACCGTCTCGGCCCCGGCGGGGGCGGGCAAGACGACCCTGCTGGCCTCGTGGGCTGCGGCACCGGAGGTGGCCGGCCACGCCGCCTGGCTGTCGCTCGATCACCACGACACCACGGCGGTCCGCATGTGGGAGGTGCTCCTCGCGGCGCTTCGGGGCCTGCCGTCGCTGCCCGAGGACCACCCCGTCCGAGGGTTCGGCGTCCCGGTCGGCGAGGTCGACGAGCGGTTCGCCGAGCGGGTGATGGCGAGCATCGCCTCGCTCGACGGTCCCGTCTGGCTCGTGCTCGACGACGTCCACCGCGTACGCGCTCCGGCGGCACTGGCGGTCCTCGCCGACCTCATGGCGCGTCGTCCGGGCCACCTCCGTCTGGTGATGGCCAGCCGAACCGATCCACCCCCGCTGCGACGCCGCGCGGGCTCCGCGCAGACGTTGCTGGAGCTGGGAGCCAGCGACCTCGCCTTCACGGCCGCCGAGGTCGCTGAGCTGCTGAGCCTGCACGGTCTCGACCTCGATCAGCAGGCCCGGACGCTTCTGCTTGCTCGCACCGAGGGTTGGGCAGCCGGGCTGCGCCTGGCGGTCGCGGGGCTGATGAGCACCGACGACCACCGGGGGGTCCTCGCCCGCTTCGACGGTGACCTGCGCTCCGTGGCCGACTACCTGGCGTCCGAGCTGCTCCGCCAGCTCCCCGGCCCGCTCCTCGACCTCCTCCTCAAGACCAGCGTCTGCGCCGACCTCGAGGAGCCGCTGGCGGTCGAGCTCAGCGGTCGGAGCGACGCCGGGTCGGTCCTGGAAGCCCTGGTGCGGGACAACGCGTTGGTCGTGCGCGAGGCGGGTTCGGCGCCGCACTACCGCTACCACCAGCTGCTGCGCACCTTCCTCGAGGCCGAGCTCCGCCGGCGTGATCTTCGACTGTGGCAGCACCTCCACGGCGTCGCCGCCCGCTGGTACCTCGACGTCGGCCGCCCGGAGCGCGCGCTCGGGCACGCGGTGACGTGCGAGGACCGTGAGCTCGTCGAGTCACTGCTCGGCCGCCAGGGCCTGGCCGCCCTCCTGGACGGCGAGCCCGATCGGTTGGCCGAGGTGCTGCACCGGCTGCCATCCCGGTGGCGAGAGGACGCGCTGCCACAGGCGCTGCGGGCGGCGCTCGCCCTGGAGGAGAACGACGCGCTCACCGCGGGGCTCCGCCTGACGCGAGCCCGGGCCGCCGCCGACGCCCGCGAGCCCTGGTTGGCGACGTTCCTCGAGGTCCTCGAGCTGCGGCACGCCCGCCTGGCAGACGAGGAGGGCCGGCTCATCGCTGCCGTCGACGCCCTGGCGGAGGGCGGAGCCGGCGAGCACGGGGACCCCGAGCTCGAGCTGTACGTCCTCGAGCACCGCGGGTTGGCCCGACTCGCGCTCGGACGCCTCGACGATGGGCTCGCGGATCTGCGACGGGCGCGGGAGCTGGCCCACCGTGCCGGCCGGCCCGCCGCCGTCGTCGTCGTGTCCGCCCGGCTGGCCGCGGTCACCAGCGCGCTGGGCTCCTGGCAGGAGGCTATCGACCACGCGTCGCTGGCCGTCGAATGGGCCCGGCCCCGTGGCTGGGACGGGACCCTGATGGTCGCCCCGGCGAACCTGGTCCTCGCCCGGCAGGCCTACCTGGAGGTGGACCACGCGAGACTGCAGCGCTACGTCACCGCCCTCGGGTCCGCAGCGACGCGGGCGCCCACCGCCGCGGTCCGCCTGGCCGCCCGGCTCACCCGGGCGTTCGCGGCCCTGGAGGACGGGGCGCCGGTCAGGCCGGCGTTGCAGGAGGTCTCGCAGCTGTGGGAGGCCGCGGAGCCGGGCCAGCTGTCCACCATGCTCCTGCTCGCCACCTGGGGGCCGGTCGAGGTGCACCGGGCCCTGCGCAGCGGTGAACGGGACCGGGCCGAGGTCGCCGCGCAGCGGGTGCGCCGCTGGCTGCCCGACACCGCGGAGGCCGCGCTGGTCGCGGCTGCGCTGGCAGGGGCCGACCGTCGAGCCGAGGCCGCACGGGCGGAGCTGCTCCCGGTCCTGACGGGCCAGCGGCAGGCCCTGCAGGCGACGAGTGGTGTGACGGCCAGGGTGGTGGCCGCTGAGCTCGCGCTCGCGGTGGGAGACCGGACTCGGGCCGCCGGGCTCCTCGAGGAGGCCCTCGCCCTCGCCGCGCCGCCGCGGTGGTGGCGACCCTTCACCGAGGTCAGCGAGGCGACCCGCTGCCTCGTCGGCGAGCTCGTGGAGGCCCACCTCGGTGAGCTCCCCGCGCTCGCCGGCCTGCGCGCGGCGCTCAGGCGCACCCAGCCCGTTCGCGCCGTGCTCACCCCGCTCACGCCTGCGGAGCGCGACCTCCTCCAGGAGCTGCCGTCGCTCAGGACGGTGCCGGAGATCGCGGGGGCGCGACACGTCTCGGTCAACACCGTCAAGTCCCAGTTGAGCTCCGTCTACCGCAAGCTGGACGTCCACGGCCGACGGGCCGCCGTCGAGGTGGCCCGGGCGCACGGGCTGCTGTGACCCTCCGCCGGAGCCCCCTCCGCCGGAGCCCTCCCAGGGGCTAGGGTGCCCTGCGGTGGAAGGCCTGAGGGTGGACGGGAACTCGTGGTGGCGTGCGCCGCGCGTGCCGGCGCTCGACTGGCTCCCCGGCTACGAACGGAACCGTTTGGCCCGGGACCTGGTCGCCGGGGCGATCGTCACGGCGCTGGTGATCCCCCAGGCGCTGGGCTACGCCGCCATCGCGGGGGTCCCCGTTCAGGTCGGTCTGTACGCGATCCCGTTGGCCCTCCTGGCGTACACGCTGCTCGGGTCCTCCCCGCAGGTCAGCGTCGGGCCGGTGTCAACGGTGTCGGTGGTGTCGGGCTCGATCGTCGCGGCCCAGGCCGGCGGTGATCCCGACCGGGCGGTGGCGCTCACCGTCGCGCTGGCGATCATGTCGGGCGGGGTGCTGCTCGTGGCCGGCCTGCTGCGGACCGGGTGGATCGCGGAGTTCCTGTCCAAGCCGATCGTCAGCGGGTTCGTGTTCGGGCTGTCGGTCGTGATCATCGTCGGTGAGCTGCCCACCCTGCTCGGGGTCGAGCGGGTCGACGGCCCGGTCTACCTGCGCGCCTGGACCGCGGTCACCTCGCTGCCCGATCTGCATCCGACCACGGCGCTGCTCGGGGCCGTGGGCCTCGCGGTGCTGTTCCTGGGCAACGCCGTGACGCGCCAGGTGCCCTGGGGCCTGCTGCTGGTGGTCGGCAGCCTCGTGGTCTCCGGCACGTGGTCGCTGAGCGAGCGCGGGGTCGTGGTGGTGGGCGACGTCCCGAGCGGGCTGCCGGTGCCGGCGCTGCCGGCGATCACCTGGTCCGATGTGAGCGTCCTGATCGTGCCGGCGATGGGCCTGGCGCTGGTCGGCCTCGCGGAGACGCTGAGCGCCGCCCGGCTGTTCGCCGCCCAGGGCGGCTACCGCATCGACACCGACCAGGAGTTCGTGGCCACGGGAGCGGCCAACATCGCCTCGGGTCTGTTCGGCGGGCTCGGGGTGGCGGGCAGCCTGTCCAAGACCGCGGCGGTCGCCCGTGCGGGGGGAACGAGCCAGGTCGTCAGCATCACGGCTGCGCTCCTCAGCCTCGCGGTGCTGTTCCTGTTCGCGCCCGCCCTGAGCGACCTGCCCCGCGCCGTGCTGTCGGCGGTGGTGATCCACGCCGTGTGGGGCCTGATGGACCTCGGAGCGCTGCGGCGGTACGCGCGCATCCGTCGCAACGACCTGATCTCCGCCGTCGCGGCCCTCCTCGGGGTCCTGCTGTTCGGGACCCTGGCGGGGCTGTTGATCGCCGTCGGGCTCTCCCTGCTCGGGCTGGTCTACCGCGCCAGCCGGGTCCACGTCGAGGAGATGGGACGGATCTCGGGCGAGAAGGCCGCCTGGGGCTCCGTCGAACGCCACCCCGAGCGCACCAGGATCGACGGGCTGCTGATCCTGCGGCTCAGCGCGGCGCTGTTCTGGGTCAACGCCGCCGCGGTCGAGGAGCGGATCATCGCCATGGTGGACAGCCGACCCGGCACGCGGGCGCTGGTGCTGGACCTCGAGGCGACCGACCAGCTCGACACGACCAGCACCGACATGCTGCACCACCTGATCGCCCGCCTCCGTCGGCGGCAGGTGGACCTCTACCTCGTGCGGGTGATGTTCCAGGCGCGGGTGGTGCTCAAGCGCTCCGGGCTGCGCGACGAGATCGGCGACGACCACCTGTGGCGCACGATCTCCCAGGGCGTGAAGCGGGCGAAGAAGGACCACCACCTCGGCGACCACGCCCGTCCCGACAGCCCCGACAGCCCCGACAGCCCCGACAGCGAGGTGGCGGCTGCCGAGGTCGAGGAGCGGGTCGTGGTCGATCTCGACCGCGGTGGGCAGGGCGAGGACCCTCGGTGAGCGTCGTCCGCCGGGATGGTGGGGGACCACGGTCCGGATGGTCGCGGCGAGGCACGGCGAGCTGTGGTCGCACGTCCAAGCTAGCGTGGACGGTGCACGGCGCTGGCGGCATGCCGGCGGTGACGACGCAGCAGGACGCGTGAGCAGCGGGGCCCTGATGCACGACGGGCGCGAGGAGCAAGCGGCGGTCGGCCGCTCGGCGGCCGAGCCGCCGGCCTTCGAACGCGCGCTGCTGGACCTCGCCGTCGGCTTCGTCAACGTGCCCCTGGAGCGCCTGGACGAGGCGATCGACCACACGCTGAGCACTCTCGGCCGGCTCAGCGGCGTCGGCCGCAGCTACCTGTTCACCTACGACTGGGACCAGCAGACCGCCACCAACACCCACGAGTGGTGCGCGCCCGGGGTGCGACCGGTCATCGACGACCTGCAGCAGGTCAGCGTCGCGAGGATGCAGGAGTGGGTCGAGCGCCACCTCGCGGGTGAGCCGGTGTACCGCGAGGACACCAGCGACCCCGCGCTCGAGGCAGCCGAGCGCGAGCAGTGGGTCGCCCAGGGCATCACCGCCCTGATCACGCTGCCCCTGATGAGCGAGGGTGCGTGCGTGGGTTTCGTCGGCTTCGACGTCGTCGACGGACCCCGGAGCTGGGACGAGCAGGACCGTGAACTGCTGGGGGTGTTCGCGGAACTGCTCGCCCACGCCGAGGAACGGCGGACCATGGAGCGGGTCCGGGAGGCGGCCGTGGAACTCGCCGCAGCCAACGAGCAGCTGACCGCCTTCGCCGGCGCGGTCTCCCACGATCTGAAAGCACCGCTGACGACGGTGCAGGGGATGCTGAGCCTGCTCCAGAACCCCCGCATCGACGAGCAACGCCGGGTCGAGCTCCTGGATCGGGCGTTGGCGGCGACGCGGCGGATGGCAGGGATGATCGACCGACTGCTCGCCTACGCCGCCGCCGGCAGGGAGATCGGTGACCCGGTGCCCCTGCCGCTGGAGCGGGTCGTCGAGGTGGCGATCGAGCACCTGGCCCTGCCGATCCAGGAGCGTGACGTGGAGGTCGATGTCGGCACGCTCCCCGTCGTGCTGGGTGACGAGGTCCGGCTCGTCGAGGTGGTGCAGAACCTGGTGGCCAACGCGGTCCACCACGTGCCGGCTGACCGGCGCCCGATGGTGGTGATCCGCGGTCACCGCACCGGGGACACCGTCGTCGTGACGGTCGCGGACAACGGTGACGGGATCGCCGTCGAGGACCGAGCACGCGCGCTGCGCTCCTTCGAGCGGGCTGCGAGGCCGGGCTCGCCCGGTGCCGGGCTGGGTCTGCCGATGTGCGCGCGGATCGTCGCCGCCCACGGTGGGACCCTGGACCTCTCGACGAGCTCGCTCGGGGGCCTGCTCGTGACCCTGCAGCTCCCGGCGGGGTGACCTCACCCGGCAGGACCGATCCTCGGCAGGACGTAGGGTGCCGGGGACAGCGACGGGCCGAGGAGGTCGAGCCGTGAGGATCGTGATCGTGGGTGGCGTCGCCGCCGGGATGTCCACCGCCGCCCGGGCCCGGCGGCTCGACGAGTCGGCGGAGATCGTCGTCTTCGAGCGGGACGAGTACGTCTCCTTCGCCAACTGCGGGTTGCCGTACCACATCGGCGAGGTCATCGAGGACCGGGACCGGCTCCTGCTGCAGACCCCTGAGAGCCTGCGCGCCTCGCTGGACCTGGACGTGCGCACCGGCACCGAGGTGATCGCGATCGACCCGTCACGGCGGACCGTGCGGACCCGGAAGGTGGCCACGGGCGAGGAGGAGGACGTCGGGTACGACCGGCTCGCGCTGTGCCCCGGTGCGGTGCCGCTGGTCCCGCCCCTGCCCGGCATCGACCACCCCAAGGTGCAGGTGCTGCGGCGCATGGCCGACATGGATGCGATCAAGGCCGCCGTGGACGCCGTCGGGCCCGACGGCAGCCCTGAGGTCGCCCACGTCGTGGTGATCGGTGGCGGCTACATCGGCCTGGAGATGGCGGAGAACCTCCGTCACCGCGGGCGCGAGGTCACCATCGTCGAGCTCGCCGACCAGCTGATGCCGCCCCTGGACCGCGAGCTCACCAGCGCGATGGAGGCGCACCTGCGCTCCCGCGGCGTGGCGCTCCACCTCGGTGTCGGGGCCTCGGCCTTCGCCGAGACCGAGGACGGCCGGCTCCGGGTGAGCCTGGCCGACGGCACCGAGCTGGTCGCCGACCTGGTCATGCTCTCCGCCGGGGTCCGCCCCAACACCGCCCTGGCCGCGGCCGCCGGCGTGGAGCTCGGCCCCCGCGGCGGCATCGCGGTCGACGAGCACCTGCGCACCAACCTGGCGGACGTCTACGCCGCCGGGGACGCGATCGAGGTGCAGCACGCGGTGCTGCCCGGACCCTGGCTGATCCCCCTGGCCGGGCCGGCCAACCGGCAGGGCCGGGTGGTGGCCGAGAACATGTGCGGCCGTGGCACGACCTTCGGGCCCGTCCAGGGGACCGGCATCGTGAAGGTGTTCGACCTGGTCGCCGGCGGGGTCGGCGCCAACCAGCGCCAGCTCGAGGCGGCCGGCATCCCCTTCGAGCGGGTCCAGCTCCACCCGTCCGGGCACGCCGGCTACTACCCGGGGACCGCGGCGATGCACCTCAAGCTCTTGTTCGCCCCCGACACGGGCCGGATCCTCGGCGCCGGCATCGTCGGCTTCGACGGGGTCGACAAGCGGCTGGATGTGCTGGCCACCGCGCTCAAGGCCGGGTTGACCGTGTTCGACCTCGAGGAGCTCGAGCTCGGCTACGCCCCGCCCTTCGGCTCGGCCAAGGACCCGGTGAACATGGCCGGCTTCATCGGCGCGAACCTGCTGCGCGGCGACATCGAGCTGTGGTACGGCGACGAGTTCCCCGACGCCGTGGCCGGTGCCCGGCTGGTGGACGTCCGCGGGCCCGAGGAGTTCGACTCCGGGCACATCCCGGGGGCGGAGAACGTGCCGCTGCCGACCCTGCGCGACGCCCAGGAGGACTGGGACCGCGACCAGCCGATCCGGCTGTACTGCGCGGTGGGGTTCCGCAGCTACCTCGCCTACCGGATCCTCGTGCAGCGCGGTTTCGTGGACGTCGCCACCCTGGGCGGGGGGATGCACAGCTACCGCGCCGCGCACGAACTGGAGGCCGACGCGGAGTTCAACGCCCGGGCACCCGTGATCAGCTACGCCGAGGACCGCACCGCACGCTGAGCTGGGTGCGTGCGTCGACGGGCTCCTGCTCCGGCGGCGGGTGCTGCGAGAACCAGCGCCTATCCGCTGGTTCTCGCGTGGAACGGGGGTCGGCTGCGGGTCTTCCGCCGCCCGGGCGCGAGAACCAGCGGTTATCTTCTGGTTCTCGGGCGCTGGTCGGTGAGGGTCCCGTGGTCAGGTGTTCCCGGCCGCCTCGGGCCGCTCGCCCACGTCCTCGCGGACGGCGACCTCCAGCGCGCCCAGGTCCACCGGCGGTTCCGCGGCCGGCCGGGCCTCGGTGAGCAGCGCGTCCTCCTCCTCGCTGGCGAAGATGTGGAGCCCGAGCCGCGCCGACAGCTCGCGGCACACCTGCACGCCCCGGACGCTGTTGCCGTAGCCGTCCAGGCCGGGCGACCACACCGCGATGCCCATCTTGCCGGGGATCACCGCCAGGATCAGCCCGCTGACCCCGCTCTTGGCCGGGAAGCCGACCTCGAAGGCCCACTCGCCCGCGAAGTCGTACATCCCGCAGGTGTGCATCACGCTCAGCACGTCCCGGACCCGACGGCGAGGTAGCGCCCGCTCGCCGGTCAGCGGGTTCGTGCCCCCGGTGGCCAGGGTGGCCGCCATGGTCGCCAGCTGGGTGGTCGTGACGTGGACGCTGCACTGCTTGAGGTAGCGGGTGAGGATCGCCTCGACGTCACCGGTGAGCAGCCCGGCGCTGCGCAGCAGGTAGGCCGCGCCCCGGTTGCGGTCGGCGGTGGCGACCTCCGCGGCCAGGGTGGCCCGGTCGACCGTGAGCCGGTCGTCACCCGCGAAGGTCCGCAGCGTCGCCAGGACCCGGGCGAAACGTTCGGCCGGGTCGCCGCCGGTGACCAGGCTCGTGGTGACCAGCGCGCCGGCGTTGATCATGGGGTTGAAGGGCCGCATGGTCCGCTCGTCGACGCGCAGCGCGTTGAAGGCGTCCCCCGACGGCTCCACCCCGACCCGGGCCAGCACCGCCTCGGGCCCGAGGTCGGCGAGCACGAGCCCGTAGGTGAACACCTTCGCCACCGAGTGCAGTGGCACCGCCACCTCGTGGTCCCCGACCGAGTGGGTGTCACCGCCGACGGTCACCACCGCGATCGCCAGCCGGTCGGCCGCCCGGCCGACGGCGCGGACACCGAGGTAGCCCTCCCCGGAGCGGTAGACGCGCTCGTCCGGTCCCACCGGGGCCGCGGCGATGCGTTCGTGGAGTTCAGCGAGCCGCTCGTCGATCCGTCGGCGGATCGCGGAGGAGGTCACGCCGGCACCACCTCGACGGGGAGGCCGTTGAGCACGGCGTTGCCGCTGACCGGGTCGACCAGCTGCCGGTCGGCGAGCAGGTTGCTGTTGGCCCCGCCCGCCCTCCGGGCCACCGTCAGCTCCACACCGTCGAGGTCGTGGCCGAAGCCGTGGGGCAGGCTCACCACCCCGCGGCGCAGCGCGTCGGTGACCTCGACGGGCACGGTGACCTGCCCCACCGTCGAGCGCACCACCACCTCGGTGCCGTCGGTGAGCCCTCGCTCGGCGGCGTCGTCGGGGTGGATCTGCAGCGTGCACAGCTGCTGCCCCTTGGCCAGCCCCGCCACGTTGTGCGACCAGGAGTTGTTGGTGCGCAGGTGCCGCCGGCCGATGAGCACGAGCCCGTCGCCGACCGTGTCGTCGAGGTGGCGCTCCAGGCGGGCCACGTCGGCCACGAGCGGCTCCGGCGCCAGCTCGATCCGCCCAGAGTCGGTCGTCACCACCTCGGGGACCTGCGGTCGAAGCGGCCCGAGGTCGATCCCGTGGGGGTGCGCCTCGAGCTCGGCCAGCGACAGCCCGCCCTCGTGGGTCCCGAACCCGTCGCCGTAGGGGCCGGCGCGCAGCAGCAGGTCCAGCAGCCGCTCGGGACCCCGGCGGTCCGCGAGGTGGGTCCGCAGCTCGTCGACGTCGCGGGTCGCCAGCCGCGCCGAGGGGTCGGCGACCACCGACTCCAGCGCCTGGTGCAGTACGAAGGCATCCGCGGCGTCCACGTCGATCGGCGGGGACTGCCCGAGTGCGATCGCGGCGAGGGTCAGCAGGATCTCCCACTCGTCGGGCTGGCCCTCGTCCAGGGGGACGGCGGCGGGGGAGTGGTTGGCCACGTTGCGGATCGCGAGCCCGCTGAAGGCCAGGTCGTAGTGGCTGCGCTGCAGGATCCGCGGGGGCGGCAGCACGACGTCGGCGTGCCGGGAGGTGGCGGTGACGTAGGGGTCGACGGCCACGACCAGGTCCAGCCCGGCGATCGCCGCACCCAGGCGTGCGGCGTCGGGCGTGGACACCACGGGGTTGCCGGCGATCGTGATGAGCGCGCGCACCTGCCCCTGGCCGGGGGTGACGATCTCGTCGGTCAGCGTCGCGACCGGGAACTCGCCGATCGCCTCGGGCAGGCCCCGGACCCGGCTGTGCCGGCGGGCGTGCCGGAAGGGCCGCCGCGGGGCGCGATGGTGGGCCGGCAGGGGGAACATCGCCCCGCCGGGGCGGTCGAGGTTGCCGGTGAGCACGTTGACCACGTCCACCAGCCATGAGGTCGTGGTGCCGAAGGCGACCGTGGTGGTCCCGAGCCGCCCGTAGACCACCGCGCGCTCCGCCTCCGCCAGCTCCCGAGCCAGCGACCGGATCGCCCCCGCCTCGATCCCGCACGCCGGCGCGACCCGTTCGGGCGCGAAGGGCGCGGCCAGCGCCACCACCTCGTCGACGCCCTGGACGTGGTCGCGCAGGTGGTCGCCGACGTCGATGAGCCCCTCCTCGGCGAGGGTGTGCACCACGGCGAACAGCAGCAGCGCGTCGGTGCCGGGTCGGACGGCGAGGTGGAGGTCGGCCCGTTCGGCCGTGCGCGTGCGCGCGGGGTCGACCACGACCAGTCGGCCGCCGCGCCGGCGCAGCGCGGTGAGCCGGCCGGGGAGGTCCGGCGCGGTCATGAGCGAGCCGTTGGAGACCCGGGGGTTGGCGCCGAGCACCACCAGCAGATCGGTGCGATCGAGGTCGGGCACCGGGATCGCCCACGGGGCACCGAACAGGTAGCCGGAGCTGATGTGCTTGGGCAGCTGGTCCACGCTGGAGGCGGAGTAGAGGTTGGTGGTGCGCAGCGCCTTGAGCAGCGGCCGCACGTAGAGCTGCCCGGCCAGGTTGTGCACGTTCGGGTTGCCGAGGTAGACGGCCACCGCGTCGGGGCCGTGCTCGGCCTGGATCGCCTGCAGCCGGCTCGCCACCTCCTCGAACGCCTCCTGCCAGCCGGCCTCGACGAGCTGCCCGTCGCGACGGACCCGTGGTGCCGTCAGCCGATCCGGGTCGGCCTCCAGTTCGCCGAGCGTGGCGCCCTTGGGGCACAGGTAGCCGCCGCTGAACACGTCCTCGGTGTCGCCGCGCACGCTCGCGACCTGGTCGGCGTCGTCGAGCTCGATGCGGAGCCCGCAGGTGGCCTCGCACAGCGGGCAGGTCCGGATCACGGTGCGGGTCATGGCGGCCTCCCAGGGGCAGCAGCGACGCGAGTGACCGTAGCGCTCGCCTGTGGTCCGCCGTCGCTCGGAAGTGACGGTCGGCGGCGCGGGTCGTCACACTGGCGCATCGCCACGACCGGGAGACGACGAGATGGCCAGCGCGGACCAGGACCCGACCGCCACCGCCGACCGCATCCTGGACCGGGCGCGGGTGTTCGCGGTGGTCGGTGCCTCGCCGTCGACCTGGCGGCCGAGCCACGGGGTGATGCAGGTGCTGCTCGGCCACGGCTACGAGGTGGTCCCGATCCGGCCAGGGGTCGAGGAGGTGCTGGGCCGACGGGCCTACCCGGACCTCGCCTCGGTGCCCGAGGAGGTCACGATCGACGTCGTCGACATCTTCCGGCGTTCCGATCGTGCGGGCGCCCACGTCGACGAGGCGATCGCCCTGGGTGTGCCCGCCGTCTGGCTCCAGCTCGGCGTGATCGACCACGAGGCCGCCGAGCGGGCGCGTGCCGCGGGGCTGGACGTGGTCATGGACCGCTGCCCTGCGATGGAGCTGGATCGGCGCCGCCGTCGCGGCGGGGCCAGCCCGGGGGCCTGATCCCGGGCTGATCCCGGGCCCGATCCCGGGCTGATTCCGGGGCTGATCTTCGGCACCGAGCACCTCGCCGCGTGACGCTTCTTGACGTCCACTCATTAGTTAGTTACGGTTCCTTACTAAGGAACCCCCACGTGGACCGTGACCGAGGCCGACCGGACGGAGGATGCGGGATGTCGGATCTGCTGCTCGGCCCCCTGCGGTCGCTGGGGAGCGCGTCGGGCCACGACGCCCGCGCCGTCAACCGCCGGTCCGTGCTGCACGCGATCGCCTCCGGGGCGGCCGTGACCCGCGCGGATCTCGCCCGGCTCACCGGGCTCGCTCGGCCGACGATCTCCTCCCTCGTCGACGAGCTCTCCACCGATGGGCTCGTGATCGAGCTGGGCCCCGGGATCTCGGCAGGTGGCAAGCGTCCGACCCTGCTCGGCATCGATCTGAGTGCCCGCCAGGTCATCGCGATCGACATGAGCGTGCGTCCCTTCGTCGGCGTGCTGGCCGACCTGTCCGGGACCGAGCACGCCAGGGAGGTGGCCTCGCAGGGAGGTGACCCGACGGAGGCGCTCGCCGCGCTGGTCGAGGAGCTGGCGGTGCGGGCCTCCGCTCCGATCGCGGGGGTCGGGGTCGGGGCGCCGGGCCTGGTGGCTGCGGACGGCACCGTCATCGAGGCCGCGCACCTCGGCTGGTCGGACCACCCCTTGCGGGCCCTGCTGGAGGCCGAGACCGGCCTGCCCGTCTGGGTCGCCAACGACGCGAACGCCGCGGCACTGGCCGAGTTCGGGCGGCTCCCCACCGAACGCGACGCTCTCGTCCTCGTACGGATCGGTGACGGCATCGGTGCCGGGCTCGTGCTCGGAGCTCGCCCCCACGTCGGCTCGAGCGCGGCGGCGGGTGAGTTCGGCCACCTCGTCGTCCAGCCGGACGGGTTGCCGTGTGCCTGCGGGAACACCGGGTGCCTGGAGACGGTGGCCAGTCTCCCCGCCATCGACCGCGCGATCGCGGCTCGAGGCGACGGCGAGGAGGCTGCCGAGCAGGCCGTGGCCGACGCCGCCGAGCACCTCGGCGCGGTGATCGCCCACCTCGTGGCGATCCTGGACGTCGGCGATGTCGTGCTCAGCGTCGAGCGTGACGGCTACGGCGAGCTCATGGCGGCCCAGGTGGCGGCGGTGGTCCGGACCCGGCTGCTGCGGCGCGTCGCGCCCAACGTCGCCGTGCGAGCGGCGCAGGACCCCGGTGGTCTGGTGCTCGACGGGGCGCACGCCCTCGTCCTCGCAGGGGCGCTCGGGATGGTCCGGCCGTGACGGCCGCCGCGCAGGTGCTGGGGCTGGACAGAGCGAGCGATCACCTCGCTGTGCGGTGGCTCGGCATCGACATCGGCGGCACGACCACCGACGTGGTCGCCATCGCCTCCGACGGCGAGGTGCTGGCGAGCGGGCAGGCGGCGACCCGGCCCGGAGCAGGGCTCGTCCCCGGGACGCTGGAGGCCATCGCCGCGCTCGACGTGGAGCTCGACGCCCTCGTCGGCGTGGGTATCGGTGTCCCGGGGCAGGTCGACCGCGAGACGGGGACGGTGCGGCTCGCGGTCAACCTCGGTCTCGGTGCGGCACCGGTGCCGCTCGCTCGCGAGGTGAAGGACGTGTTGGGTGCCCGCGTGGTGCTGGAGAACGACGTCCGGGCCGCTGCGCTCGGTGCCCACCGCGTCCTCGCGCCAGAGGCGGAGGTGCTGGTGTTCGTCGGGCTCGGCACCGGTGTGGCCGCTGGCGTCGTCATCGACGGCCGCCCGCACCGGGGTGCCCACGGTCTGGCCGGCGAGATCGGCCACGTCGTGATCGACCCCGACGGTGAGCCGTGCGGCTGCGGTGCGCAGGGATGCCTCGAGACGGTCATCTCCGGCAGCGCCGTACGTCGGCGCTGGGGCGTGGAGGTCGCTGCGGCCGGCCACGCGCTGGTGGCGGCGGCTGCGGCCGGCGATACCCGGGCCCAGGGGATCCTCGATGACGTCGTGGCGCACCTGGACCTCATGGTCCAGTGGTTGGCGCACACCTACGGCGCCGACGTGATCGTCCTCGGTGGCGGGCTGGGGCGCCTCGGCGACCCGCTGCTCGTGCCGCTCAGACACCGGCTCCGCGAGCGAGCCGGCCGTTCCGACGTGGCCGCAAGGGTCGTCGGACCGGAACGTGTGTGGTGCGCACCGGCGGAGATACCGCTCGGTGCGGTGGGGGCGGCGGCGGTCGCAGATGCACCGATCCGCCCGATCGAAGGGGCGGCCATCCGGCTCGCCCGACGACCCGAGGGCCGGGACGGACTCCCGGCCTCCATCAAGACGTGAGGGAGACAACGATGCGGACAGGCATGCGAGCAGCGCTCGCGAGCAGCGCGGCGATCGCGCTGATCGCGGGGGCCTGCGCGAACCC
>PWWI01000262.1 GCA_003561535.1 Nitriliruptoraceae bacterium | reverse complement strand
CGTGACCGCTGCCAACGCGCCCGGCGGCGATGCCCCCCGATCCGTCGAGGACGCCCGGGACCAGCTGGGGGACAAGGTCGCGGCCTACCTCGACGTTGGGCCCCACCCTGATGGTGCCACCTCGACGATCGTCGACCTGACGCGTGAGGCCCCGAAGGTGCTGCGGGAGGGGGCCATCCCGACCGAGCTCGCGCTGGACGTGGCCGAGGGACGGGTCGATCCCCTGACGGCCGCCGCCACACTGGCGGACGACGGGACCGACGACGAGCAGTAGCCTGGTGCCGCATGCCGACCGGCGTGTCACGCGACCTGCCGCCGATGGAGGCTCACGGTGACGACCTTCTGGGGTCCCGACTTCGACTCGCTCCGCGCCACCGACCCCGAGGTGGCCGACGGGCTCCTGGCCGAGCTCGAACGTCAGCGCTCCGGTCTCCAGCTGATCGCCAGCGAGAACTTCGCCTCTCCGGCGGTGCTGGCGGCCCAGGGATCGGTCCTCACCAACAAGTACGCCGAGGGCTACCCGGGGAAGCGCTACTACGGCGGCTGCGAGGAGGTCATCGACCCGCTCGAGCAGCTGGCCATCGACCGCGCGAAGCAGGTGTTCGGCGCCGATCACGCCAACGTCCAGCCCCACTCGGGTGCCAGCGCCAACATCGCGGCCTATTTCGCCACCGTCAAGCCGGGCGAGAAGGTGCTGGCGATGTCCCTGCCCCACGGGGGGCACCTGACCCACGGCATGGCCATCAACTTCTCCGGCAAGTGGTTCGACGTCGCCTCCTACGGGGTCCGTGAGGACACCGAGGTGATCGACATGGACCAGGTGCGCTCGCTGGCCCTCGAGCACCGACCGAAGCTGATCATCGCCGGGTGGTCCGCGTACTCGCGGCAGCTGGACTTCGAGGCGTTCCGCTCGATCGCCGACGAGGTGGATGCGGTGCTGATGTGCGACGCGGCCCACTTCATCGGTCTGGTGGCCGGCGGGGTGCACACGAGCCCGGTGCCCTACTGCGACATCGTCACCTTCACCACCCACAAGACCCTGCGTGGCCCCCGCGGTGCCATCATCCTCGCCAACGAGCGCTGGGCGAAGGCCATCGACAAGGCCGTGTTCCCCGGGACCCAGGGAGGACCGCTGGAGCACGTGATCGCGGCCAAGGCCGTGGCGCTCAAGGAGGCCATGGAGCCGTCCTTCAAGGAGTACGCCCAGCGGATCCTCGACGATGTCCGGGCGCTGGCCGACGGGCTGGGGGAGCGCGGCTACCGGGTGATCGCCGGCGGGACCGACACCCACCTGTTCCTGGCCGATGTCACGACCAAGGGTCTGACCGGCGCCGAGGCGGAGGCCAGGTGCGACGCCGCCGGGATCGTGCTGAACAAGAACGCGATCCCCTTCGACACCAACCCTCCAGCCGTCGCCTCCGGCATCCGGGCCGGCACCTCCGGGGTGGCGACCCAGGGCATGGGGCCCGCGGAGCTCAGCGAGGTCGCTGGGTTGATCGATCGAGCCCTGACCGGCGACGACGCCGAGCGCAGGGCCGTGCGCGCCGAGGTCACCGACCTCGTCGCCCGCTTCCCCGCCTACCCCGAGGGCGGGGCGGGGTCGCCGGACCAGGCCGGCTGAGGTGCTGCCCCACCTCGCCGTCGCTGCGCTCGCCTTGGTCGTCACCGCGGCCCTGGCCCCGATGGTCGCAGCGCTGGCACGCCGGATCGGGGCGATCGAGCGCTCCCCGGACTCCGGCCAGCCCGGCGGCCGGCGGCAGGTCCCGACGATGGGTGGGCTGGCGATGGCGATCGGTGCGATCGCGGCCCTCGGTCTCGCTTGGATGCTGCCGGCCTTCGCTCCGCTGTTCGACTCCACCTCGGAGCCCCTGGCGCTCCTGGTCGGGGTGGTGGTGATCGTCGTCATCGGGGCCCTGGACGACCTGCGACCCCTCCCGCCACCGGTCAAGCTGGCCGGGCAGATCGTCGCCGCCCTGGGCGTGGTGGTGTTCGGTGTCCAGCTGGTGCACTTCTGGGTCCCCGGGATCGGGGTGATCGCGCTGTCGAGCGATCTCGGACTGCCGCTGACGGTGCTGGCCCTGGTCGCCATGATCAACGCGGTCAACCTGATCGACGGGCTGGACGGTCTTGCGGCCGGAGTGGCCACGATCGCCGCCGCGGCCTTCCTCGTGTTCGCCGGGCACAACCAGCTCGGGGGCCTGAGCTCGGCCACCCTGGTCGGGGCGATGGTGATCGGGGTCAGCCTCGGGTTCCTGGTGCACAACTGGCACCCCGCGCGCCTCTACATGGGCGACACCGGGTCACAGCTGCTGGGGCTGCTGCTCGGCGTCGCGATGATCTCCCACATCGGGCGCACGACCGCCCCCTCCAACACCGACTTCTTCGGCTCGATCCCGCTGCTCGTGCCGGTGCTGGTCCTGGCCGTCCCCTTCCTCGACACCGCCTTCGCCGTGGTCCGGCGGCTGCTCTCGCGACGCCCGGTCACAGCCGGTGATCGGGGGCACCTCCACCACCTCCTGCTGGCCTTCGGGCACTCCCACCGGCGAGCGGTGCTGGTGCTGTACTACTGGTCGACCGT
>PWWI01000068.1 GCA_003561535.1 Nitriliruptoraceae bacterium | reverse complement strand
CGCCCTACGGTGAGGATCCTGACGACGACTCCGGGCTCGACGTGTGGAAGATCCCGCAGATCCTCTGGCGCTACAAGTGGATGATGGTGGCGGCGGTGCTGTTGG
Organism: Nitriliruptoraceae bacterium; assembly: GCA_003561535.1. Taxonomy (GTDB): domain Bacteria; phylum Actinomycetota; class Nitriliruptoria; order Nitriliruptorales; family Nitriliruptoraceae; genus T1Sed10-7. The sequence continues at coordinate 2,473 of PWWI01000068.1, read as the reverse complement.
GGTTGGGTGCGGGGTATTTCATGGCCAGCCAGCAGGTTCCCAGGTTCAGCACCCAGGCGCTGATTCAGGTTGGAGAAGACAGCCCACAGCGGGGAGGGGTGACCGCCATCGAAGGAGGAATTGGGTTCACACCTGCCTCCTGGGCTAACCTCATGGGGTCCAATCGCGTATTGGAAAGAGCGGTGGACGAACTGCGCCTCTTCATCTCGGCGGTACAACCCACCCCTGCGGATGCCTTTGTAAACGCAACCGTGGTGGGGCCAATTCGGAGGGGCGAATACGTTGTACGAGTGGACGATGCTGGGGAGTCCGTTACGATTCTTGACCATGCCGGTCGTATTCTCGAATCGCACGAATACAGAGCCCTGGCCTCCTCTGCGGACACTGGGGAGGGTGGCGATCTCGATTCTGAGGACCAGTCGCCGGGAGGTCTCGGGCAATCCCTCGGGGTCAACCTGAATCTAGACCCGGACCTCCTCAGCCCTGGTGCAGAATTCCCGTTTCGGCTGCAAGCGCGGAGAGATGCGGCAAGAAATCTGGGTGGTCGTATCCAGATTCAGCCAAGCCGAAGCGCCTTTATGGCTGTCTTGATGCAGGGAAACGATCCGCACTGGATTGCCCGCATCGTGAATGCCGTAATCGACAGCTTCGTAGAGGAAGCAACCGAACTCTCAAGGGCTCAGAGCGACGAACTCTCACGGACGCTCGAAGAGCAGTTGACGAGGGCTCGGTCGGATCTCGTCCGAGCCGAGGCCGCTCTAGAAGCCTTTGAGTCCGAAGCCGTATCCGTAGGTTTCGTTCCTGGAGGAGAGGGAGGCGGGCCGGCCGGAACTGATCTGGTTGAGCTTCGTCTGGAATTGGATCAGCTAACACGGGATCGAGAACGTCTGCGGAGCATCCTCACCGAAGCAGCGGCTCAAGGGGATCTTCGAGTGCAGGCTCTTGAGGCCATCCCTGCTGTTCGTGAGTCGTCCGAGTTCAGCTCGGTACTCCAACAGATCACCGAGCGCAGGGCGGAGGTTCGGTCCCTCTTGGTTCGATACACCGAGGACCACCCGAGCGTGAGAGAGGGCCGGGGAGAACTCGATGTCCTGGAACAGGAGGCTGTACCGGTCCTGGGACAGGAGCTCCTGGCTGAACTGGACGCCAGAATCGCCACCTTGGGAGGCAGAGCAGAGACACGTTCGGAAGAGCTTCGAGCCCTCCCAAGTCAGGCCCTGACCCGAGCGCGGTTGCGGCGCGATGTGGCACAAGCCGAGGCGCTGTATGAAGATGTGAATCGTCGGCGTGCGGCGGCCCAGCTAGCGGCCATCAGTTCGGTACCGGACATCCAGATCGTGGATCGGGCCGAACCCCCGTCCAGGGCGGACGGCGACCGAAGAATGATGCTCGCACTGGCGACGCTCTTTGGATTCGTGGGTGCTGGTGGTCTGGGCGCCATCCTTTTGGATCTCCGGGACAAGCGGGTACGCTCTCCATCAGATGTGGAGACTCGGCTCGGTCTCCCGATTCTGGGGGCTCTTCCCCACCTGGCCACCCGTGGGGGCAGGGTGAAAGCGAAAGACCAGAACCAGGCCATTGAGGCCTTCCGCTCCGTTCGCCTCGGCCTCACCTACGCCTATGGAACGGCCAGCCCTATGGTTCTGACGGTATCGAGCCCGGCCCCTGGCGATGGCAAATCATTTACCTCCTCGAACCTGGGTTTGTCCTTCGCCGAATTGGGTCGAAAAACCATCGTGGTCGATGGGGACGTCCGAAAGGGGACCCAGGACAAGCACCTGGGTGTGGATCGGGTCCCAGGACTCACTGACTACCTCGCTGGCGAGGTTGAGTTGGAAGATGTGCTTCAGGGTACCCGACACCCCTCTTTGTCGGTTATCCCCCACGGCTCGCTCCTCCACAACGCTCCCGAGTTTATGGTGAGCAGCCGCATGCAGGATCTCTTGGCCGAGCTCAAGGGCCAGTTCGATGTGATCCTGGTCGACAGTCCCCCCCTGGGTGCCGCATCCGATCCGCTGATCCTAGGTACTCTTACTGGAAGCATGCTCTTGGTTCTCAGGAACGGGGCCACGAATACGGAGCAGGCCAGCGCCATGTTGCAGAACCTTCGACGCTACCCGATCCGGGTGGTGGGCGCCGTGCTGAACGATGTTCCGTCCAGTGGTGAATACCGCTATTACAGCTACGCAAAGGGGTACGGGATCGGAAGGCGAGCTTCGAAGGTTGAAGAACAGCGCCGACTGGTGGGCGCGGGGCGGTAGAGATGATTTCGGATCAATTGGGTGGTCCCCCCAGTCCCGCGACCTGTCAGCCATGACGACCGTTGCACTGATCGGCTGCGGTGCCATCGCCGAGTCGTTCCACCTCCCGGCGCTCCAACTCCTGGCGCGCAAGAAGAGACTCTCCGTGATCTTGGTGGATCCCGATCTAGAGAGGGCCCGAAAGATAGGGGAAGGATTCGGTTTCGGGGATG
>PWWI01000269.1 GCA_003561535.1 Nitriliruptoraceae bacterium | reverse complement strand
CCCCGGTACAGCGTCCCACCCGCCCCGGCGTAGACCGACTCGGTGTTCTCGCGGATCACGAGCAGATCGCAGCTGGCGGGGGTCAGCCCGGTCACCGGCGAGGTCACCCCCGGGTACAGCTTGACCGGACGCAGGTTGATGTACTGGTCGAAGGCGAACCGCAGCTTCAGCAGCAGCCCGACCTCGATCACCCCGGGCGGGACCTCAGGCGTGCCGACCGCACCGAGGTAGATGGCGTCGAAGCCGCGCAGCTCCTCCAGAGTGGCGTCGGAGAGCACCTCACCGGTCGCGAGGTAGCGGCGACCGCCGAGGTCGTAGGTGACCCGCTCGGTCGTGAAGCCCTCGAGGTGTTCGACGGCGTCGAGGACCTTGGCGCCTTCGGCGAGCACCTCCGGGCCGATGCCGTCCCCTCCGAGCCAGGCGATGCGATGGTCGGCCATGGGGTGCTCCTCGGGCTCGGGCGACGGTCGCGGGCGGGGTGGGGAGGCTAGTCGCAGGTCCGCCAGGACCCCGATCCCGACCTCGGCGCGATCGGTGCTTGGCCCTGTGAGCCGTCACCGCCCGGTGCTAGCGTCCGGCCAAGCCGACCACAGGGAGCGCGAGCCCGTGAGCGACACCCCGCAGCCACCACCGCCCGGCGGTCCCGGTGGACCACCCGGACCCGGCGGTCCTCCCCCCGGCGGACCCGGCGGGCCGCCCCCCGGCGGACCCGGTGGACCGCCCCCCGGTGGGCCGCCACCGCCCGGCGGACCACCCCCTGGCGGGCCCGGTGGACCCCCTCCCCCCGGCGGACCCGGTGGCCCGCCGCCCGGCTCCTTCCCGCCCGCCGGAGGCCGCCCCCCGGCCGGCCAGGAGCCGTACACGATCGGGGCGGCGTTCAACTACGGGTGGACGAAGTTCCAGCAGAACCTGGGGCCGATCCTGCTCGCGCTGGTGATCTACATCCTCGTCGTCGGCGTCATCACCGTGATCTGGTCCTTCATCACCAGCGCGATCTTCCTGCCCTCGGCCGACCAGCAGTTCGAGCGGATGATGACCGGCGGTGGCGTCGGCGTCGGCGGCTTCGCCTGGCTGCTGTACACCGGCTTCACCGCGATCGTCGGGTTCCTGGGCTTCGTGATCATCCAGGCCGCGGTGGTCCGCGCCGCCTTGGCGCTGACCCGCGGTGAGACGATCGAACTGCAGACGCTGTTCCGCTTCGACAACCTCCCGCAGCTGCTCATCGGCGCGCTGATCGTGGCGGTGCTCTCCGGTATCGGGAGCATCCTGTGCTACATCCCGGGTGTGATCGTGGTGTTCTTCACCCAGTTCTACGTGCACTTCCTGATCGATCAGAACATGTCGGGAGTGGACGCGATCAAGGCGAGCTTCAGCTTCGTGAACCAGAACCTCGGCACCGTGATCGGCTTCTACCTCGCCTCGGTGGTGGCCTACATCCTCGGTGCGCTGCTCTGCGGCATCGGCCTGCTGGTCGCACTGCCGGTGGTGTTCATCGCCCAGGCCTACACCTACCAGCGCCTGCGCGGTGTGGCGGTCGCCGCCTGATCGAGGTGCGTCGCAGCCGAGCGGGGACCGCCGACGGCGGTCCCCGCCCCACGTCACGGCCGGTGAGGTCGCAGGCCGACCGGTGCGACGGCGGCGACGGACCGGTGCGCTACGGGGCCCAGGACGCGAAGGGCTCGATGGGGACGTTGCGCAGGATCCCGTAGGCCAGCCACAGCACACCCACCCCGCCCCACAGCCACCTCGGCACCGCTGGGACGACGTCGCGCTGCAGGACGCGTGAGACCCACGCCACCCAGGACCAGGCGGTCAGCACGACCAGGACGGGCAGGAAGGCGTTGAACCGGATCGCCTCGGCCATCTGCCCGGTGGCCAGCGCATGGGCGCTCCGGGTCCCGCCGCACAGCGGACACCACACCCCGAACAACGTGCGCGACGGGCAGGCGGGGAACAGCTCCGGATAGCGCGGGTAGACGACCCCGACCACCAGCACCGAGGTGGCGGCCATCCCCGCCGCGAGCAGGGGTTCGGTCAGCGTCTGGCGTCGCGCGGGCGCCGATGGCGGAGCGCTGTCTGCCATCGGGGCCTCCACGCCTGTGGCCATCGGCGGCGGCCGTCGAGCCCACCGCGGCATCGAGCCTACGGAGGCTACCGTCGCCTGTCATGGACCGTGATGCGCGCCGCCGGCTCCGGTCGGCCCTGCTCGAGGCCGCCCCCTGGCTCGCCGCGAGCGAGGTTGGTCCGCAGGCGGTGGAGGCCGGCCGCTGCGACGCCTGCGACGACCGTCCGCGGCTGCTGCCGACCTGCGGGCCCGACAGCCCCGGGGCGGTGTGCCGGGACTGCGCGGCCCGGCTCGGGGTCGACGGCTGGTGCGACGGTCACCAGGAGGAGGGCGCGGCCGCGCTCGCGTGGGCTGCGGCGCTGCCCGCCAGCTGGGCCGAGCTGGTCATCCTGTGGTGGGTGGCCACCGGCGAGGTCCGTCCCACCGCGTGGTCGGAGATGGACACCTCGGTGCTGCCACCGCCGATCCGTCGGTCGCTGCCCCTCAGCTGAGATCGGCTACGGCCTCGCGCGTGAT
>PWWI01000181.1 GCA_003561535.1 Nitriliruptoraceae bacterium | reverse complement strand
CGGACCGCCACGATCCACGGATCCCGGGAGCCGGCGAAGGCCGCGATGCGCTCGCTGGCCTCGGGGTCGTCGGAGGTCACGACGACCGGACGCACGCCGTGGCGCTGCCGCAGCAGCGCGGCCACCTCATGGGCGTGCTCCACATCGATCGTGATGGCGAGCCCGCCGGCGTCCGGCTGCTGCTGCCGGAGCCGTGACAGCTCGGTGTGGGCCTGGTCCAGCACGGTCGGCAACCACTCACCGTCGGGTGACAGCGCCGTCCTCAGCCGCTGGGAGGACGCGGTCCGGTCGAGGTGGTCGTCGAAGGTCGCCGACATCTCGGTGCCGTCGGGGGCCGTCCACTCCATCTGCCCACCGAGCCGGGGGAAGAACACGGGGCGGACGACGCCGCCGTCGCGCAGCGCGTCGGCGTAGCCGTACACGTGATCGGCGACGGCCTCGTCCTGCTCGACCCACGGCGCCGCGTCGGTGGGGCCGTAGGTGACGAAGGGGATCGGGTTCTGATCGCTACGGAAGGGGGTCCCCGACAGCGACAGCCGCCGGGCGGCGGCCGCGAAGGCGACCGCGATGCCGTCCCCCCAGGCGCGCTCGGCGCCGGCATGGTGGATCTCGTCGAGGACCACGAAAGCGTCGTCGGCCGGCCCCCGCAGCGTCGCCGGGCTGGCGGCCACCTGCTGGTAGGTCACGACCACACCGTGCATGTCGGTCGGGAAGGGTTCGCTGGAGGACCAGCTCGGCTCCAGCTGCAGACCGAAGGCCGCCGCGGCCTCGGCCCACTGGTGCTTGAGGTGCTGGGTGGGGGTGACCACGATCAGACGGCGGTGGGGGTGCTGGGCGAGGTCACGGAGCCCCGCCGTCAGCGCGAAGGTGGTCTTGCCGGCGCCGGGGGTCGCCACCGCCAGGAAGTCCCGTCGGGAGCGCTGCTCGAACCGGTCGAGCGCGTCCTTCTGCCAGCGGCGCAGGTGGAGGGAACGACGCACGAGAGGACACCTCGGGGAGCGGCGGGTGCGGAGCGGTCAGGGCGCGAGGGCGCCACGGGGGGTCGGACCGTAGTCGGCGACGAGGTCCAGCAGGTCGTCGCCGTAGCGCTCCAGCTTGGCGGGGCCGATGCCGGGACAGGCCGCGAGCTCCTTCAGCGTGGCGGGCTTGCGTCCGGCCAGCACCTGCAGGTGGCGGTCGTGGAACACCAGGTAGGCGGGGACGCCGTTGCGGGCGGCGACCTTGGCGCGCCACGCGCGCAGCGCCTCGTACAGCTCGTCGTCGGGTTCGGCCGCGTCCACACCGACGTCCAGCCGGCCGGTGCCGGCGCCCTGGCTGCCGGGGAGGGCTGTCGGCCCAAGCAGGGCCCGGCGCCCGTTCACCTCGATCCTGGTCCCGTGAGCGATCCGCACGGTCGGCCGCTCGTCCTCCTCGTCCAGCTCGACGACCACGTGCTCACGACCGAGCTGACGGATGCGACCAGCGATGCCCCCGGGCAGGATCAGTCGCACGCCGACCGCGGCGCGGAGCCGACCGTCGGGGAGGAAGGTCGGCTCCACCACCGCCACCTGGCCGTCGGGCTCGGTCCTGGTCGGGCGCTTCGGTGGGGGCTGCTGCTCGGCCACGGCGCCGGTGGTGGCAGGCAGCAGCTCCTCCACGAAGGGCGAGGTGCGGGCCTGATCGCTGATCACGTGGACGGCACGCTGGCAGCGGGTGATGGCCACGTGGAAGACCCGGCGCTCCTCCTCTCGATCATCCGCGAGGCGGTGGGGGAACAGGCCCTGGTTGGCGGCGAACACCACCACCGTCGGCCACTCCATGCCCTTCACCCGGTGCACGGTGGACAGCGTCACCCCGGTCGGTTCCCCCGGGACCCGCAGCCGCTCCACGAGCCAGTCGGCGAACGCTGCCGGGTCGGGCTGCAGCCACGCGAGCTGCTCGAGCGCGTCCAGGTCGTCGCCATGGCTGGAACCCTCCGGCCGGCTCCGGGAGGCGTCGAGGGCATCCATGGCCTCACCGAGGCCGATGCGGTTGCGGACCAGCCACAGGCATCGGGCAGTGTCCGCTCGGTCGGTGATCGCCGCCTCCAGGTGACGGAGATCACCGAGGTAGCCGGCGAACCGCTCCCGGTGCGTCCCGTCCAGCTGGTCGCACACCTGCTCGAGCGCACCGATCGACCAGCGGCTGCCCCTGGGCAGGTGCGGCGTGACCGCGGACTTGACCTTCCGGGCGGGGCGGTTGAGGGTGTCGAGCACGTCCTCGCGCCGCAGACGGTCGGTGTCCATCGCGAGCCGGAGGTAGGCCAGCGCCGTGCGCACCCCGGTGCGTTGGAGCACCGAGGTGTCCAACGGTGCCGTGTGGGGGATGCCAGCCTCGGTCAACGCCACCTGGACGGGGAGCAGCGCGCTGTTGACCCGGGCGAGGACCGCCAGCTCCGCCGGGACGGCACCGGCCGACAGCGCCTCGGTGACGATCGCCGCCGCCCGGTGGGCCATCGTGCCGCTGGCCACGCGGTGGACCGCGAGGTCGTCGCCGCTCACGAGACGACCTCGGCACCGCTGGCCGCACGGTGGGACCGGATCGTCTTGGGTACCCGGACACGGTT
>PWWI01000305.1 GCA_003561535.1 Nitriliruptoraceae bacterium | reverse complement strand
CCTCATCACTACTACGAACCCGCTGCCACTGTTACCGGTGTCATCTGAGCCTTCCAACTCTTAACCGGAACAGCTTCAAACGTTCCGCTTTACCGATCCCTTCTTTTGACCGCCTTAGGTACCCGCTAACGAGCTAACCGATTTAAGGTTTTAACAGCCTCATTATTCCTTAACTGGAAGCGGTATTTTAAGCCGCCCCATCCCGTGCCAAGCAGTCGATTTAATTTAACAGCACGGGCTCAACTTTAACACGCATCCTCACGGGTTCACTTCATTTACCATAGCGGCCTTTTAAGGAGCCCCGCACCGGGAATCTCACCCGGTTACGTCTTCACCTGGCTTCACGGTTTATGAGGTGGAAGCCTCAAAACCCGTGCAGGAGGATCAGGCTTTAGGCATTTCTTAAACGGCTGCTTTGCCCTCAAGAAGGGGCTTTCACCCTTCCCCTTCGGTACAGGAGTTGGAAGTGATAGAAAGGGCAGGATAGCAGGCTTGTTGTTGACTTAAGTCTAAGCTGCATATCCTGCCCTTTTGTGCTACATCACTTCCGCTCTTTTCGCTTAACCCTTTTAGAGGCCAAGCTTATAGAGCAACGTTTCGCGATTTAGTTTGGTCCGACTACTTCTGTGGTATATACCCTGGTGCAATTATCAGTAGAAATTGTCATGGTCCAAATGCCTACCTGATTTGGTGTAAACCCTGTGAATGTGTACACCGTTTCTGTTTCGCCTGGCTCGATGGTTGTTGTCCAGGTATCTTCTACTAAAGTTGTTCCGTCCGGTCTTACAGCAATCCGGTATACTTCCTGTTGTCCTGCGATATTGCCGTAGTTGGTTACATCGTACCTGATGTTATGTGATTCTCCCAAAACTATTTCCTCGGGAGTGTCAAGCTCGTAAGGTACGAAGTAGACGTAACCCGGGAACACTGCGTTAGTGCTGGCCGTCTTCAGGCCATTTACAGTGAACACTTGCACGAGGAGTTCCTCACCTAGTTCGTAGTTTGCATCCGTATCATAGGTAAACGTACCCGAAGTAGACTGTCCAGGCTCGAGTAAGTGTCCTCTTACCCCAATTTCTGCAGAAACATCCACTCCATCGATAGCAAGGGTTACTATATCATAGCCAGTGATAGTGCCGCTGTTGGTTACGGTGTAGGTTACGGTAATTTCTCCTTCTGCCGGATCGCCGCATTCGCCCACGACTACCCAGTCAGCTTCAACCGAGATATCGAATTCTGCTTTCTGGATAACTTTCCCGCCGGGTGTAACTACCCCGGTGGCCGAGCCCAGGGGGATCTGCGGAATGCAGCAGCAGTTCCTGAACCAACCATCAGCGTTCAGTTCGAAGGTCTTTTCTTCAGCGTTGATATCGCGGGAGATTATGACCGTTATATCGTCGTCGCCGAAGTAGTCCTTTTCGACTCCTAACATCTCGGTCAACCAGACGCCTTCGATACCGTCTATGTCAGCCCAGGTGTAATTATCCCAGTGCCTGAGGTCGATCAGGTACTTCACGCCGTTTACTTCGAACAGGTACTTGGCAGAAACTATGCCGTCATCGGTGCTGATCCAGATGTCATTCTTCCAGCCGTTAAATTTCCAGCCATCAAAAGATCCTCTGGTAGCTTTAATCTCTACAAAGCCGCCTGCTTCTCTGATCGTGGTAGTATGACCGTCTCTGGGATCTTCTTCTGAGAAGGATACCGGTTCGATGAAGCCAATATGGGCCTGCTTCTGGAACTTAACGGTACCCTGGTTGTCATTATCGCCAGTGAAGGTCAGCTTGGCTCCGCTTCTTACTTCGATATCGGTGTTTTCTGACCACATTACGCCGTCGAAGATGGCATGGTGGCCAGGCCAGACGGTGAAGTCATAGGCCAGCGGAGTACCACATACCTCACGATCAGGATTATCGGGATTTTCGCCAACATAGATGCTTACACCTTCGAACTTGGCTGTTTCTGAGATGACGTTGCGGACCAGGCGGGTCAGGGTTGCATCCTGGACCAACAGGCCGTCGCCAAATACGAGCACGCCTTCTGAGCAGGTGCTGCTGTAGATAGTTCCGCCTATCAACGTAGCATACGCCTCAAAGGCAGGAACTTTATCACAACTGCAGTCTCTCATCTCCGGTGCCCTGGTGCCGATACGACGGATATTGTCACAGTTGACATACATCTTATCAAATTCAACGGTCTTAGCGTCTTCGATGATGAAGTCGCCCCACAGTTGAATTGTATCAATGTAGAGGTCACCCAACCAGACACTGGTTCCGAAGGGAGCCTTTTTGTCCTCGTAAACTGGCCGACAATTTACACTCTCGGTGCAACCAATGTACTTATTGGAAGGAGTGAAGATGTAAACCTCATCAGCAAAGGTCAATCCGCCGCCAATGTAGAGCCGGTCGGCATCTTTAAAGCAGACCTGGTAGTCCACACCTTCGATGCTGACAGGTGACTTTTCACACAGGTCAAACTTGCGATAGGTTTCGCCTTCGTAGTTCTTACCATTACCTTCTGTTATGAACTCTACTGGGGGCTTGCCGAACCAGACATCGGCTCCTTCAAAGGTAGCATTACCATGGAT
>PWWI01000040.1 GCA_003561535.1 Nitriliruptoraceae bacterium | reverse complement strand
CATTTTCCCGGTCCAGGACCAAATCCCATTTGTTTACAACAATAACCAGGCCTTTTCCGGCTTCATCTACATAACCGGCCAGTTTTTGATCCTGTTCAGTTATGCCGCTTTTTCCATCAATTAGAAGCAGGGCTATGTCCGCCCGCTGGACAGCTTTCAATGAGCGGAGGACACTGTAATATTCCACTGATTCCTTAATCTTGCTTTTGCGCCTTATCCCAGCGGTATCGATTAAAAGGCATGGTTGATCTTTATAAGTTAGAAAGGTATCCACGGCGTCTCTGGTTGTGCCGGGCTGCTGGCTGCCCACAACCCGCTCTTTACCTAAAAAAGAATTGATCAGGGATGATTTGCCCACATTGGGTCTTCCGATAACCGCAATTTTTAAGAGCTCTTCCAAATCGGACCTTTCTTGATCAGGGACCGGGGGCAGCTTCTCGTAAACTAAATCTAGAAGATCGCCAATTCCCCGTCCATGCGATGCCGATAGGGCTAACGGTTCGCCAAACCCAAGCCTGTAAAAATCATAACGATCCTTTTCTTTGGAGAGGGGATCAAGCTTATTGATGACCGGGAGAACAATTTTTTCACTACGCCTTAGCATATCAGCTATTTCTTCGTCAAGGGCGGTTAAGCCCTCTTTTCCGTCCATCAAGAAAATAATAATGTGTGCTTCTTCGATGGCCAGACTGACCTGCCTCTGGACCTGGGTGGTTATTTGGTCCTCTTTCCCAAAGGTAATGCCTCCGGTGTCAATCACGACCATGTCCCTTCCCCTCCAGTCAAATAAACCGTAGAGGCGATCCCTGGTAACACCCGGCATTTTTTCTTCAATAGCAGTCCTGGCAGCTGTAAGCCGGTTAAAAAGGGTAGATTTCCCCACATTGGGACGCCCTACGATGGCAATTATACTGTCGCTCAACTGCCTGCCCTCCTTTTTAATTGATTTTTCCTTCCGCCTGCCATTTCTACTATTAAGTCTAATAATTCCCGGGGACCGCTTACCTTCCGGACCGGAACCTGCAGGCTCTTTTCCAGATCGCAAAGCTTTAAGTCATCTATAAACATGGTGCTGTTTTCCTTCAGTAATATATCAGGTACAATTACCACATCACCGGCCTCTTTTCCTTCCAGGGTTGATAACAGATCGCTTCCTGTCAGCAAGCCGCTCACTGTTACCTGCTCACCAAAAAATAGGTTTTTGGCGAAAACAGTCTTTATTGTCAAATTACCGATCCTCTTAAAAACATCGTTCATTTTTAGCAGCTGGGGTTTTGCAGCTAAACCCGAAACTATGGTGACAGATAAAGGACGGGACAATTGAGTTATTCCACTGCCAGTAACTTCTTTTAATTGTTCCAAAAATTGCCTTGCCAGCCCAACTCCGTTTTCTAATTGCGGATAACCTTCATACTCGTAATCCTCGGGCAGGGGTAGATGGGCCAGATTATAAAATTCATCAGCCAGGAATACAAAACGACTGCCTCGTTTTTCTAAAAAATATTTTTGCAGTGCTGAGATTTGCTTGATCAGCTTTTCCGCTGAGGCAGTATTAAATCTTTTAAGTTGAGCAAGCCCATGGCGGTAGCGGGTCAACCCGACCGGGACGAGGGCTATGCTAAGGATTCCCTTTCCCAAACCGTCCAGGTCCCTGATCGTACGCTTCATTTCTTCTCCGGTATTATACCCCGGGCAGAGCACTATCTGGGCATGAATACCTATTCCGGCCGCAGCAAGTTTCTTTAGGTTTTCAAGCCCCCTTCCGGCTCGTTTTGAATTGAACATAACCTCTCTTAAATCCGGGTTTGTGGTATGGACCGAAACATAAAGCGGACTAAGCTGAAGCCTTTTTACTCTTTCAATCTCTTCATCGGTCATCCGGTTTAAAGTAATAAAATTGCCATAGAGGAAAGAAAGGCGATAATCATCATCTTTAACATAAAGCGCTTTTCTTAAACCGGACGGATTTTGCTCAACAAAGCAAAAAATGCACCTGTTTTGGCAGTGCTGAAGGCTGGAAATAGTGGGCGGATCAAAACGCATTCCCAGGGGGGCAGAGGCAGGCTTGTGGATTTTTATTCTGCGCAGGTATCCTTCTTCCGTCATCATAAGAAGACGGAGGCTGGTATCAGATTCAATGATCCTGTAATCGATGATATCACCGATATCCTGGTTGTCAATTTTTAGCAGCCTCCAGCCTGTTTTGATACCGGCTTTTTCCGCCGGAGAACCGCTTGCAATATAATCCACTAAATGGCCCTTGTATCCGGTCATAACCATCCTCTTTTCAGCCCCGATCAGTTCCAGAATGATCAAAGCTTGAATCTAAATAATGAAGTAAAAAGGACGAACGAATAGTCCGTCCTTTTTACTTTTTTCTTCTATATGTATATGTTTATTATATTAGATTCACGATAAATAAGTTACTCCGCTTTCCGTTCAACTTCCTCTTGTTCCGGGCCTTGATCATCTGACTCAGCTTCCGCAGCCTCATCCCGCTCTTCCAAGCTTTCTTCAACATCAACTGCTGCTTTAGCGTCTTCTTCGTTTATATCCTGTCCTTTAGCATCGAGATCGGTTTGGCCTTCCTT
>PWWI01000249.1 GCA_003561535.1 Nitriliruptoraceae bacterium | reverse complement strand
TCGGCTGGGCGAACACGGACCTGAGGTCGGCGACGCGGACGTCCAGCGCGATGCCGAACATGATCAGCCCGATCGCCACGTTCAGGATGAACAGGCTGGTCGGGTCGAAGTTCAGCCGGATGTCGTCGATGGCGTCGACGGCCTCGGTGGCCAGGACGGTGACGTCGCTGGCGAGCAGCGGCGCGAGCAGTGGCGCGAGCAACCCGGTCATCCGGCCGGCTCCTCGTGCATCGCCTTGAAGGTCCTGAGCGCCGGGGCCCACAGGTGCGCGCCGGCGTCGACATCGACGTGGACGACCGAGGGGCCCTCGGCCGCCAGGCACCGCTCCAGGGCCGGGCGGAGCTCGTCAGGTCGGCGGACGTACTCGCCGTGGGCACCCATGGCGCGGGCGAGCTCGTCGAAGCGGATCTCTCCGAGGTCGGCATACACCGTGTCGCCGTCGGGTAGCGGCCGGTCGAGCACCAGCCGTCGCGCCACCGTCTTCAGTGGTTTGGCCGCGATCGACTGGCTCATCTTCACCATGCCCCAGGCCCGGTCGGCGAACACCACCCAGGTGACCTTCAGGCCGTGACGGACCGCCGTCTCGACCTCCTGCGGATGCATGCCGAAGGCCCCGTCGCCGATCAGGCAGCACACCTCACGGTCGGGTGCGGCCACCTTGGCGCCGAGCGGCTGCGCCATCCCGGCACCGAGCATCCCGAACTTGAAGGTCGACAGCATCGAGCCGGGCGTGCGGGCCTGGAGGTAGAACTGGCTCCACACCGCGGGGTTGCCGCCGTCCACCACCCAGATCGTGTCCTCGGGGAACACCTCCTGGGCGACGGTGGGGATGCGGGAGGGATGGACCGGTCCCTTGCCGTCCTTGGCGCCGAGGGCGCGGTCGAGCTTGGCGCGGTCGGCCGCCGCAGCCGCTTCGATGTCGTCGAGCCAGGCGGCGCGTGTGGCGGCGTGGGGGGTCGGCTCGGCGTCGGCGAGGGCCTCGAGCAGCCCGCGTAGGGTCGCGCCGACGTCGGCGCGCACCGCCAGCTTCAGCGGACGGTTGGCGCCGAGCACCGCGTCGTCGAGGTCGATCTGCACGGTGGCGGCCGCGTCGGGACGGGCCCAGTTGGGGGCTTTGCCCCACCAGTCCGTCTCACCGAGCCGCGAGCCGAGCACCAGGATCAGGTCGGTCTCGTTGCGCACCCGGTCGACCAGGTCGACGTGGACCATCGCAACCGACTGGCGGCGGCGTTCGTCCATGACGCTGCGGGCGGCCCAGCTGGTGGTCACCGGCGCGTCGAGCAGCTCAGCCAGGCGGGCGAGCTCGGCCTCCGCGCCGGCGTGCAGCACCCCGGAGCCTGCGTGCAGGAGAGGGCGCTCCGCCGCGGTGAGCAGCTCGACCATGGTCGCGAGCTGGGACGGGTCCGGTGGGGTCGGGACCATCGAACGGTAGGTCGAGGGCGCCCACAGCTGCCCATCGACCTCGTGGCTGCCGTTGATCAGGTCCTCGGGGACGTCGAGGTGGACGACGCCGGGCCGCCCCGACCACACCGCCCTGAGCGCGTGGCGGAGCAGCTCGGGGATCCGGTCCGCCGAGGGGACGTGCACCGACCACTTGGTCATCGGCGCCGTGACCGCGGTCTGGTCGAAGTACTGGTAGGTGCCGCCACGATCAGGTGAGCCGATACCGGTCCGGCGCGCGGAGGTGATCAGCAACACCCGGTTGCCCTCGCCCTGCTCCACGGCGACCCCCGGGAGCACGTTGGCGACCCCGGGTCCGTTGCTGGCGATCGCGACCCCGAGCCGACCGGTCGTGCGCGCGTAGGCGCCGGCGAGATGCGCCGCCGACGTCTCGTGCCGAGGAGAGATCAGCTCGATGCCGGCATCGGCCAGGCTCGAGTACAGCCCGTAGTAGGTGCCGTCGATGATGCCGAAGACGCGTTCCACGCCCTCGGCGGCCAGCATCCGCGTGATGATCGTGCCACCGGTCAGCGTCGCCATGGACCCCCCCTCCCTGGACGCCGCGGACCCGTCGTCGGGCCCGCGTCTCCCCGCCCGGTGCGCAACCCTACGGAACCGCGGGCCGTCAGGCCGCCTCGATGGCCGCCGGGACGGCCTACCGTGGACGTCACCCGGCGAGCCGCGGGTCCTCCCCGGGGGTGGGACGGCGCCCACAGATGATCGGTGCAGGAGGTGCTGATGGTCGAGGTGGGCAGCTTCCTGGCGCTCGGGGACTCGTTCACCGAGGGCATGGAGGACGAGGTGGGTCCCGATGGTCGCTACCTCGGCTGGGCCGACCGGGTGGCTGCAGCACTGGCAGCCGAGCGCCCGGGGTTGCGGTACGGCAACCTCGCGATCCGCGGCAGGTTGCTGGACCAGGTCATCGCTGAGCAGCTGCCGGTCGCACTGGAGCTCAGGCCCGACCTGGTGTCCTTCCACGCCGGCCCGAACGACGTGCTGCGGCCCGGCATGGACCTGCCCGCACTGGCGGCCCGCTACGACGACGCCGTCGCCCGGCTGACCGAGGCCGGCAGCACCGTCGTGCTGTTCACGGCGATCCAGCGTGCCGGGGGGACGAGCCGCTTCGCGGACCGGTTGGCGGACCGCTTCGCGGCCTTCAACGCCGGCGTGCGGGTGACGGCGGCCCGACACGGCGCGTTGCTCGTCGACATCGGGATGGTCCGGGCGTTCTACGACCGGCGGTTGTGGCACGAGGACCGGCTGCACCTCGCCCCCGAAGGGCACCGTCGGGTGGCCGCGGCGGTGCTCGAGATCCTCGGGATGCGGGACCCGGTGCTGCTCGGCGGCGAACCGGAGTGGTGGCGCCACCACCTGCTCGCGGAGCGTCGCCCTCCCCGCCACCGCCGTGTGGCTGCGGACCTTCGGTGGGCCACCCGCTACCTCGCCCCGTGGGTGGGGCGGCGGCTGCGCGGCGTGTCCAGCGGTGACGGCATCACGTGCAAGCGTCCGGGGCTGCTGCCGGTGGAGCGCTGACACCTGGGGGGCGCACCGCCCACGACCACGCGAGCCAGACGACGAGCAGGCCCGTCGCCCCGCACACCACCATCCAGACCAGGGGGAACAGGTCCGGCACCACGACGTCGGGGGCACCTTCGAGGGTGCAGACGACCGACGCCGGCCACCGCCAGGTCGGTCCGCTGCCCCCGGCGATCCCCAGCGGCAACGGGAGCCGGGACCAGCAGTAGCCGTTCAGGTACCGGGCATGGCCGAGGATCGTGACCCCGGTGGCGGCACCGGCGGCAGCGACCGTCAGGACCGCGGCGATCGCGGTCCTCGGGACCCGCCTGCCCTCCAGCGCCACGGACGACGCTCCTCCTCGGCGTGCTCGCAGGTTCCGGGGATACCACACTCCCGGGGACGTGGCGAGCGGTGAGCTCGTCGCTCGACCGTGCTCACCCGGCTGGGCAGCGGGGCCGCCAGGGGCAGTGGTCGCAGTGGCGGCCCGGGACCACCTCGAAGGTGGTGTCCGCAGCGGCGCGGCGGGCCACGGTCGTGAGGTGGTCGCGGGCGGCGGCCATGGTGTCCTCGGTCAGCGTCACGGTGACGGCGGCTGGTGCCACCGGGTAGTGGAGGGTGGCGCGGACCCGGTCCCGGTCGGGCCACTGCCGTCGCACGAGCGCGCCGTAGAGGTTGAGCTGCAGGTCGTCGATGAGCTCGTCGGGTGCGGCCCGCCGCCGGGTGACCTTGTGGTCCACCACCTCGCTGGTCCGCTCGTCGCGGTCCAGCAGCAGGTCGGCGTACCCGATGATGCGGTGCCCGGGCGACAGCTCGTCGCGGAACGGCTGCTCGACCCCGAGCACCGTCGAGGTGGCCAGCACGTCCCGTTGCAGGCTCCGGGTGACCCACGCTGCAGCCCGTTCGGCCGACCCGTCGTCGTGCGGCAGCTCCAGCCTCGCCCACGCGGACCGCAGGGCATCCAGTGCGGCAGGCAGACCGTCGAGCAACGGCGCGTCGGGGTGGGTGCCACGGTGCCGGTAGGCGGCCTCCAACCCGGCGTGGACCGCGGAACCGATCCGCCAGGCGGGAGGCACGTGGCGCTCGGCGGGCAGCTTCGCGACGTGGCCGTACCAGTACCGCCGCGGGCACTGTTCGTAGGCCCGCGTCGAGGACACGCTGTGCCACCACGTTCCGCTCGACGGTGTCGTCATCGTCACCTCGCCGTCGCGTCGTGGCATCGCCGTCACCTCCCCTCGACACCCACGATGCCGGACGCGTGCGACACCGAGGTGGCGGGCCCCTGCTCCGCACGGGGTTGGCCTGGCAGTGGCACCACACCGCCGAGGCGTCGGCGGGGCACGCCACGTCGGGACGACGAGGTGGGGGAGCGGAAGCCGGGTGTCGGGGCTGGTGCTCAGGTCATCACGCCGGCGCGTGCCCCTCGGCAAGCGCCTGCAGCCGCCCGAGCGTGGCGCGCATCCCGTCGCGCAGTTCCTCGTCGTGCCCGGCGATGCCTCCCAGCAGCAGCCCGGCGAAGAGTCGGGCACCCAGTGGACGCGGTCCCGTCGGTGCCCGGGACTCGGTCACCAGGGTCCCGTCACCGTCAGGCTCGAAGCGATAGGCCCAGCGGGTCGCGCTCCCGCGCGTCTCGAAGGCGAACTCCCGGCCCGGATCGGCTGCCACGACCCGGTTCACCGTGAACCAGCGCACCAGACCGCGCCGGTTGAACCCCAGGAACCTGGCCCCGACCGCGGGGCCGGTCACGGAGCCGACCCAGCGGCCGCCGGTGCACTCGGGGCTCAACCGGCCCATGCGGGTGATGTCGGACACCAGCTCGTAGCAGCGCTCCGGTGGGGCGGCGATCCGCAGGGTCATGGCGTCGGGTGAGGGCGCGGGTGGTGCCGGGTCTCCGGGTGTGTCCATGATGGTCCTCGTGAGGCTTCGATCCGCTCAGGGCGGTGTGATCGGCCGGGTAGGTCGCCGGCGTCCCGTCAGCCGCCCGGCCGTGAGAGCTTCGCACGGCACGGGAGCGCTGACCAGCGGGCCCGACGGCGACCGGACGCGGGAGGATCGACCAGCCGTCGGCAGGCGTCGGTCGTCGTCAGCCGCTGAGACGGATCTCCACCGACTCTCAAGTAATAATGGAGAGTTCTTGGATACGGTCGACGCCGGACGGTGACGGCTGAACTGCAGGCGAGGCTCGGGTGTATCGACGTCGGCGCTGCGGAGGAGAGAGCGCCTGAATGGGGCGCAATCAGGCGAAAAGAGGGCTTCTAGCACCATGTCTCGATCCGATATCGAGGGCTGGCAAAACACTCAAGTGCAACTGCAGGCATGGGGTGTGAGTCAACTTCCGGCGAGACCCCACGTGGCGTTGACCTGCGCTGCGATCAGCGCATCTCGATCTCAGGTTGAGCCACGTTCGAGCGGTCGTCCCAGCTCGATCACCCCTTGACAGCTGCGCTGAGGTCCCCATGATCGGTGGTGACCGCGGGAGGACGAGCGGCATGGGAGAGCAACCGCTGGTCGACGTCGACCAGCTCCGCAGCGAGGTGCAGGAGCACTACGCCGAGGTGGCACACGACCCCGACGGGGAGTTCCACTTCCACACCGGACGGCGGGCTACGAGCCGTCTCGGCTACGGGCAGGAACTGATCGATGGGTTCCCGGAGCCGTGCATCGAGGCCTTCGCCGGGGTCGCCAACCCCTTCAGCTGGGGACTCCCGGCATCCGGTGAGCAGGTCATCGACATCGGGTCGGGTGGCGGTCTGGACGCCCTCATCGCCGCACGCGCCGTCGGCCCGAAGGGCGCGGTGGTCGGCGTCGACATGACGCCGGCGATGCTGGAGCGAGCGAGCCGCAACGCTGAGGCGGCCGGTATCGACAACGTGGAGTTCCGCTCCGGCTACGCCGAGGCGCTTCCGGTCCCCGATGGCTGGGCTGATCTGGTGATCTCCAACGGGGTCCTCAACCTGGTCCCGGACAAGGTCGCGGCCTACGAGGAGATCATGCGGGCGCTCACGCCCGCTGGTCGGATCCAGATCGCCGACGTCTGCGTCGAGGTGGAGGTGCCGGAGGAGGCCAGACGCGACATCGACCTGTGGAAGGGCTGAATCGCCGGTGCCCTGCCGTGCGCAGGGTGGCAGACGGTGATCGAGGGTGTGGGCCTGGTCGACCTGCGGTTCGGTGAACCGCTCGACACCTACGGCGGCGCCCCGGGTGAGGGCAACGCCCGGACCTTCGGCGTACAGGGCTACGCGTTCACCGCGGTGAAGCCGGGAGCCTGAACACCCATGGGGCCGGCGCTGCTGTGACAGGGTGAGCACGGAGCTCACCGAGTCGCCGGGAGCTTCCTGGTGGTCAACAGCGCGATCACGACCCCGACCGTGAGGAACCCCGCCGACAGCCCGATCGTGTCGGCCAGCCCCCCGATCACGGGCGGACCGATCAGGAAGGCGAGGTAGCCGAAGGCCAGCACCGCGGCGACCCCCTCGCCCGGGGTCTTGGCCACCCGTCCGGCGGAGGCGAAGGCCAACGGCGCCAGGGATCCGAGCCCGAGCCCGACCAGCAGGAATCCGGCCACACCACCGAGCAGCACGGGCACGGTCGCCACCACCAGGAACCCGGCACCGGCTAGGAGCCCACTGGCCCGGATCACGGCTCGACGGCCGAAGCGCCCGACCAGCCGGTCGCCGATGAGCCGAGCGCCGACCATACCGGCCGTGTGGGCCACGAACGCCCACCCGATGCGTTCCGTGGTCACCGCGACGGTGTCGCGCAGGTGGATGCCGGCCCAGTAGCCCGCGGTGGATTCCCCGAGGATCGAGGCGAAGGCGACGAGCGCGAGCGGGAGCAGCGGTCCCCGCGGCAGTGCGAACCGGGCTGGTGCGGTGGTCGTGACCCGGTCGTCGATCGTGAGCCGTCGCAGCGCTGTGACCCCGATCGAGGCCACCAGCATGGCCACCATCGCCAGGTGCGCCCACACCGGCGTCCGGCTCGCGATCGCGAGGCTGCCGGCGAGCGCACCGATCAGCGTGCCGACGCTCCAGGCTGCGTGCATACCCACGAGGATCGAACGCCCGTAGGAGCGCTCGACCCCGATGCCCTGGGCGTTCATCCCGACGTCCATCGAGGCGGCGCCGAGGCCGAGCAGGCCCAGCGCGAGCGCCAAGGTGAGCGGCCCCGCCGCCAGGCCCGTCACCGGCAGGGCGATCGCCGCGGTCAGTATCCCTGCCAGCATCAGGCGTCGGCTGCCCGTGCGTCCGATCACCCGACCCGCCAGCAGCAGGCCGGTCACGACGCCCACCGACAGGGCCGGGAGGACGAGCCCGAGCGTGGCGGCCGGCAACCCGAGGTCGTCCTGGACCGACGGGATACGCGACAGGAACGAGGCCAGTGTCAGGCCGCTGGCGAGGAACATCACGGTCAACCCGAGGCGTGCACCGCGCACCGACGGCGCGACGTCGGGTGTCCGGTCCGGCACGTCCTCCGAGCCTGGGCCCACCGCTGCTCCTTCCACCCCGGGGGAGCGGGACGCTCAGCCTCGCTCGCTCGCCAGGTGCTGGGCGGCCCGATAGCCGAACACCACCGCTGGCCCGAGCGTAGAGCCCGGACCGGGGTAGGTCCGCCCCATCACCGAGGCGGTGGTGTTCCCCGAGGCGTACAGCCCGGCGAGCGGGCTGCCGGCTTCCCGCAGCACCCGAGCGTCGGCGTCGGTGAGCAGGCCACCCTTGGTGCCGAGGTCGCCAGGGACCAGCTTGACCGCCGTGAACGGACCTCGCAGCAGCGGGCCGAGGTTGGGGTTCGGGCGCACCAGTAGGTCGCCGTAGTAGCGGTCGTAGGCGGAGTTGTCCCGGCCGAACTCCTGGTCGACGCCGGTGTGGGCGAAGCCGTTGAACCGGCGGAGGGTGGTGCCAGCTTCCCGACGACCTCGGCCGAGGACGCGGGTCGGATGATCGTCGACGGGATCGAGGCCGACCGGTTCCACGTCTTCTTGGGTCGTGACGCCCGGCTGATGAACCTCGCCAACCGTCTCGCCCCACGGCGCTCGACCCACCTGATCCAGCCCAAGACGAAGGACCTGCGCGACGGTCGTCCCCCAGCCGGGCCGTCGTCGCTTCACCTGCGGGCCGACACCTCGACGCGGCCGTCGTCGACGCGCCACGTGGTGTCGGTGACGGCCGCGGCGAGGACGTCGTCGTGGGTCACGAGCAGCAGCGCCTCCGGGAACGCCACCAGAGCAGCCTGCAGCCGCTCGATCGAGGGCAGATCGAGGTGGTTGGTGGGCTCGTCGAGGACCAGCACGCTCGCCTCCGACGCCAGACCGCGGGCCAGGGCCAGCTTGCGCGCCTCGCCGGGGGACGGCTCGCCCGTGACCAGCACCCGCTCGGGATCCACGCCGAGCAGGGCCACCGTCCAGAGCGCCCGCCCCTTCTGCTCCGGGGCAGCGCTACGACCTGTGCGACCTCCACGCGGGGATCCTCGAGTTCTTGGGGCAGCTCGGCCACCTCCTCCGCGCTGTCGGCCGGCCGACGTCCCTGGGCGAGAACCAGCACATAGTCGCTGGTTCTCGCACGGATGCGGCCCGTGCTCTCCTCCCACCGCCACCGGCCCGCGAGAAGCAGCAACTGGCCGCTGTTTCTCGCACAGCGGGTGCCCGGGATCGCGCGGACCCAGGCACGACGTGCGCTCATCCCACCTACGGTGCGACCGACGGAGGAGGGGCTGGTGGAGGTACCGCAGGCGGTCCTGTGCGACCTCGGTGGGGTGGTGATCCGGATCGATCCCGACCGCATCCGTCGCCGCTGGGCGGCGCGCAGCCACCTGCCCGCCGGCGAGGTGCAGGCCGCCTACCCGGACACGGCGTACGAGGCCTTCGAGCGTGACGAGCTCAGCGTGGGGGAGTACCTGGCGCACGTTCGCGAGCGCCTCCAGCTGCAGGGCGACGACGACGAGCTCGCCGCCGACTTCAACGACCTCTACCTCGGCGCGGACGCTGCAGTGGTCGACCTGCTGTGGCGACTGGGGCGCAGGGGTGTGCGCCTGATCGCGCTCACCAACACCAACCGCCTCCACCACCGGGCGTGGTCACGGCGCTTCCGCGCCGAGCTGGAGGTCTTCGAGACCATCCACTGCTCCCACGACCTGCGTGCCCGCAAGCCCGAGCCGGCCGCCTTCGAGCGGGTGCTGGACGCCCACGGGCTCACGCCGTCGGCGACGGTGTTCGTCGACGACCTCCTCGCCAACGTGGAGGCAGCCCGAGCCCTCGGCCTGCAGGGGCTCGTGTTCACCGGCGCCACCGATCTCGCGCGGGACCTCGGCCGGCTCGGTCTGCTGGACGCGGCGAGAGGCTGAACGGCGACCCGGCCCGGCGCCGCCGGTCAGTCAGCTCCGCCATCGTCGGTACGGGCCGGCAGCTCACGCTGCCCACCGACCACGAGGTTGACCACCAGGTCGAGGTCGATCCCGGCGGCGTCGAGTTCATCACGTAACGCGCTGGGGTCGACCTCGGGCGGGGGGCCGAAGGCGACGAGGCGGATCGTGCCGTCGCGCACCTGGACCGAGGCCACCCGCCAACCCTGCGCTTCGGCCCACTCGGTCGCGATCGGCGTCGCGGCGGCCTCGCCGAGCCGGTCGGTCACGATCTGGGCGGTGCCCAGGGACAGGGGGACAGCGACCAGGGCGACCAGGGCGGCGACCACGGCCAGGGTGCGCCCCCGCAGCTGGCCGATCTCCGCACCGGTCGCCTGTGCCACGTCGCGCACCCGATACAGCAGCAGCACGACCGTGCCGGTCGCGATGATGGCGGTCACGTTGGTGCCGAACAGCAGGAAGGCTCCCGAGGCCTCGGCGTAGCGGCCCGCCTCGACCAGCAGTCCGACCACCGCCAGCGGCGGTACGAGCGAGATGGCGATCGCCACCCCGGGGAGGGTGTCGGAGACGTCCGCGCGCACCAGCGCGAAGGCGCCCACCGTGCCGGTGGCCAGTGCTGCGATGAGATCGATCAGCGACGGGTTGGTCCGACCGACCACCTGGGTGTTGGTCTGCGACACCAGCCCCACCGGATCGATCGAGCCGAAGGCGAACCCGACCGCGATCACCAGCAGCGCGCCACCGACGACGTAGGCCAGGCTGCGGATCATCGCACCCTTGCGCGCCAGGACCAGC
>PWWI01000144.1 GCA_003561535.1 Nitriliruptoraceae bacterium | reverse complement strand
TCTACCTCGCCGGGGTGGCTCGGCCCGGTTCCACCTGGGAGGACGACCGCCGCGTCCACGCGGTCGCCCGGTTGCTGCTGCAGGGCGCGATCGACCACGTCCAGCTGTCCTGGGTCAAGGTGGGCCTCGAACGCGGGGTCGACCTGCTGCGAGGTGGGTGCGACGACCTCGGCGGGACCCTGATGGAGGAGACCATCTCCCGGATGGCAGGCAGCGCTCACGGGGTCCGCAAGAGCGTGGAGGAGCTCGAGGCGGCCGCGGGTCAGGCGGGCCGGCCGGTCCGGCAGCGCACCACGCTGTACGGCGAGGTGGGCGCGCTGCGCTGATCGGGGATGGTCCCCGGAGCGGCTTGGGTCGTCAGGTCGGGCCGGTGCGCGTTCGCTGCACGGTGCAGCTGTCCAGGTTCTGCGGCTCCGGCTGTCCAGCTTCCACGGTCGCGTGCCGCCCGGCGGCAGGTTCTGGGCCCGGCTTCCCGGGCCCAAGATGGCCGTCCAAGGCCCGTGGAGGGCCCAGGAACGGCGTTTCCAACCGTTCAAGCGGCCCTGCGCCGTGCGTCGACGTGCGGTCGAGCACCGGTCGGGTTCGCGAGGTACCTGGACTAGAACCTAGACAGCCAGCTTGACAGAACCTGTACAGCCCGCCATGCTCCTCCCAACGTCAACGGAAAGTTCGGAGCGAACGTGGCAGCTGCAGCGATCTCCATGGCATCGACGACCTCCACCGCGCGGAGCCGCAACGACGCCGCCAGCGAGGAGCTGTTGGTCGCCGTCGCCGAGGGTGACCAGCCGGCCTTCGCGGTCCTGTACGACCGGGTCGTGCCGCAGGGGCTCGGAGTGGCGCTCAGGGTCCTGCGCGACCGGGCGCTCGCCGAGGAGGTCTCCCAGGAGGTCATGGTCGAGGTGTGGCGCAAGGCCGATCGGTTCGACCCCGAGCGGGGGACCGCGTCGGGATGGATCACGACGCTCGCTCACCGTCGGGCCGTCGACCGCGTCCGCAGCGAGCAGGCGTCCCGCGACCGTGACGACCGCGTCTCGCGCCGTGATGAGCCCCGCGCCTTCGACGCCGTGGCCGACGAGGTGCAGGTCAACCTCGACCACTGGCAGGTGCGGCGCGCGCTGTCCACGTTGACCGAACGGCAGCGCGAAGCCATCGAGCTGGCGTACTTCGGTGGGCACACCTACCGCGACGTCGCCCGGGTCCTCGACATCCCCGAGGGGACCGCGAAGTCCCGGTTGCGTGACGGTCTGCTGCGGCTGCGCGAGGCGCTCGAGGACCTCGTCTGACCCGCACCCTCCTCGCCTGAGGGCGGGGTTGCAACGGCAGGGACCCGCGCGGTGGCGCGGGTCCTCCCACGTCCGTGTCGACCTGCGCCCAGGCCCCTCGGCCGGAGGCCGACCGACACCACCCATGGCGTGCTCGGGTGTGCGCAGCCACAAGGGGTAGTGGTTCCGGGCTTGACGGACCGGCGTCGTTCGTGCAGGATGCCACCCGTGTAGTTCCACGGCTGTCAGGAGCGGTAGGTGGGGGTCATCACCGAGCTGAGCACCAAGCTCGCCTTCGACGCGGACGATCGTGCCTGGATGTTGGAGGCCAAGTGCCTCGACGCCGACCCTGAGGCCTTCTTCCCGGAGAAGGGCGGCTCCACCCGGGAGGCCAAGCGGATCTGCGCGACCTGCCCGGTCCGCAGCGAGTGCCTCGACCACGCGCTGGCCAACGACGAGCGTTTCGGGATCTGGGGTGGGCTCTCGGAACGTGAGCGGCGGCGGGCCAAGCGGCTGACCGCCTGAGCTGCGACGTTCGGCCACCGTCCTGCGGTCGACCCGCCGGCGGCGGCCCTGAGGTCGACTGGTAGCCTCCCGTCGGCGCGCGTGGGGCTGGATCGAGCCACCGCAGCGTCCCGCCCCGGTGGTGCCAGCTGCCGTTCGCTGCGGCGGAACCGAGGCGACCACTCCTCGAACGTCCGCCGTGCTCCGCGAGCGGCATCCCACGCTGCGCCCCGTGCGGGAGGACCTCCACACCGTGTCGGCATCCACCACCGTTGCGTCGCCCGCCGTGCTGGCCGTGCTCGTCGCCCACGACGGCGTGACCTGGCTCCCGCGCACGCTGGATGCGCTGCAGGCCCAGGTCCACGCCCCGATCGACATCGTCGCCGTCGACAACGCGAGCAGCGACGGGACACGCGAGCTGCTCCTGGAACGGCTCGGTGAGCGCCGCGTCCTGATCGCCGACCGCGACCTGGGCTTCGGTGGGGCGGTGTCCATGGCGCTCGACGCCCGCGACGCGGCCGATGCCCCCTACGTGCTGCTCGTCCACGACGACCTCGAGCTGGCCCCCGACGCCGTCGCCGAGCTGGTCGCTGCCATGGAGGCCGATCCTCGGCTGGCCATCGTCGGCCCGAAACTGCGCGGCTGGGACGCCGAGGACGAGCTGCAGTCCGTGGGCTCGACCATCGACCTCACCGGCCGGGTCGACCCCGGCGTGGATGTGGGCGAGCTCGACCAGGGGCAGCGCGACCAGGAGCGTCGCACGCTCTACGTCTCGACCGCGGGCATGCTGGTGCGGCGGGCCACCATGGACGAGCTCGGCCGCCTGGACCGCCGCTACCACGTCTTCCGTGACGACCTCGACCTGTGCTGGCGCGCCTGGCTGGCGGGCCACGACGTCGAGGTGGTGCCCAGCGCCGTCGGCCGGCACGCGGCCAGCGCCGCCAACTACCTGCGCCTGGGGCAGGCGGGGTTCATCGGCCCCCGGTACTTCGACGAACGCAACACCCTGGCGAGCCTGATCAAGAACTACGGGGCGCTCAAGCTCCTGATGGTCCTGCCGCTGTACCTGGTGGGTGGTCTCGCGAAGATCGTCGGCTTCCTGCTGACCCGCCGGTTCTCCGACGCGTGGCAGACCGTCCGGGCCTGGGCCTGGAACCTCGCCCACCTGGGGGAGAGCCGCCGGTACCGCCGAGCGGTCCAGGCCCAGCGGGTGCGATCCGATGCCGAGCTCTCGGAGCTCTTCGGCCGGCTCGGCACCCGGCTGCGCGCCTACACCGAGGCCATGGCCACCTGGATCTCCGGAGCCGACCACGATCCGGAGCCGGAGCCGGCCCACGACGACGCCCCGCCGCCCGATCCGCAGACCGTGACCCGCAGGGTCGTGGCCCTGGTCCGCCGTCGGCCCGTGCTGGTCAGCGCGGCCGGGCTCGTCCTGCTGATCGCCGTCGGGACCTGGCCGCTGCTGCTGCCCGGGGAGCTACGTGGCGGGCAGCTGGCCCCCTGGCCGGTGTCGTCGGCCGCGTTCCTGACCGACTACCTCGCCGGCTGGCACGAGGCCGCTGCCTTCGGCACCTCCGCCGCGCCATCGCCGGCGCAGGCGCTGCTCGGCCTGCTCCAGGCGGCCCTCGGCGGCAGCGCCTACCTCGCCCCGCGCGTGCTGCTGCTGCTCCCGCTGGCGGTCGGCTGGCTGCTCGCGCTCAAGGCCGCCCAGACCTACAGCGACCGCCGCGCGCCCCGGGTGGTGGCGGCGACCGCCTACGTGCTCTCACCACCGGCGCTGGCGGCGCTGGTCACGGGCCGCATCGAGGCGCTGGTCGTGCTGGCCGTGCTCCCGGGCCTGGTCGCGGGGTGGATCACCGCGACCAGCCGCACCTCCGAACCCGCTCGGGCGTGGCGGGCGGTGGCGGCCGTCGTGCTGTTCGGGGCGGTGGCGGGCGCCTTCGAGCCCGTGGTCCTGGCCACCTTGCTCGCGGTCGGTGCGGTGGCCATCGGGGTCGCGGTCGCGCGCAGCGAGGACCTGTCCTGGCGCGCCTCGGTCGCCGCCCGGCTGACCGTCGCCGCCCTCGGTCCGGTCCTGTTGCTGGTGCCCTGGTCGCTGGAGCTGTTCGCTGCTGACGGGCCGTTGTTCGCCGGCGCCGCCGCCTCGGAGACCGCCGGGGACGAGCTGTGGGTCTGGCTGCTGCTGTCGCCCTCCCTGACCGGCTTCCCGGGCCTGATCGCGGGCGTGGGGTTCCTGCTGGCGGGCCTGCTCGGTCTCGCCCTGGGCTGGCGGCGCGGTGCCACGCTGGTGTCGGTCCTGTGGCTCGCCGCGTTGCTCGGTGCCACGGGTGCGTGGTGGGCGGATCGTGCGGGCACCGCGATGTGGGCCGGCACCCCGTTGCTGGTCACCGCCGCCGCCTTCGCCGGCGCCTTCGCCCTGGCCTTCGCCGCCGGTGCGCGGCAGCTGTCACGCCATGCCTTCGGGTGGCGGCAGATCGCCGCCGCCACGACCGCGCTGGCGGTCACGGTGAGCATCGCCAGCGTGGCCTGGGCGCTGGTCCGCGAACCCTTCGCGGCCTTCGTGACCGAGGAGCCGACCCTGCCGTCCTTCGTGATCGCCGAGGCGGAGGCCGAGGGGCCCTTCCGGGTGCTGGTCCTGGCGGCCGATGAGCGCGAGGTGGCGTGGGAGGTGGTCGACGGCCGAGGTCCGACGATGGCCGCCTACGGGCTGCGCCAGCCGTCGGCCACCGAGGACATCGCGCGCGCCGCGATCGCCGATCTGCTGGAGGGCCGCGATCCCGGCGCCGGTGACCGGCTCGGGCAGCTCGGCATCCGCTACGTCATCGTTCCCGACGGCGCCGAGGACCCGGAGCTCAGCGCGGCCCTGCTCGCCCAGACCAGCCTCGAGCCCCGCCCGGTCGCGACCGGGGAGCTCCACACGGTGAGCGGGTGGCTGCCGCAGGTGACGGCGTTGACGGGGGAGCAGTTCGCGGTCCTGGAGCAGCGCGGGTCGTTGCCACCGGACGTCGAGGTCGGGTCGCTGCCGTGGCTGGGTGGTGGCCGTGCTGCTGGGTCGCTGCCCGAGCCGGGTGCGGTGCTCGTGGCCGAGGCCGCCGACGACGGGTGGGTGCTGGAGGTCGACGGCACCTCGATCCCCGCCGCCAACGGCACACCGGTGCGCTTCCTCGACGTCCCCGCCGGCGAGGTGGAGGTCAGCCACACCGGCGAGGGTGCCCGCCGGCTGGCCGTGGGCGTGCAGGTGGTGCTCCTCCTGCTCGTGATCTCGCTGGCGCTGCGACCGCCCGGCTTCGCCCGACGAGCGGTGGGCGATCCCGCCGCGCGAGGAGGCCAGCGCTGATGAGCCTGCGTCGAGCCGCCGTCCCCACCGGTCTGATGGCCGTGGTCCTGGTCTACGTCCTGGCGATGGACACCCTCGCCGGCCCGATCTCCCCACCCCCGGAGCTCCCGGAGGTGAGCGTGGCCGTCGAGCCCCAGTCCGGGACCGTGCTGTGCACCATCGGTGCCGGCGGGCTCGGTGCGGATCCCATCGCGCTGCCGGACCCCGACCCCGACCCCGAGCCCGACGACGAGGTCGACCCCGACGAACCCGACGACGAGCCCGAGCCGGACGAGCCCGAGCCGGGTGAGCCCGACACCGAGGACGAGCCCGCACCCGACGACGCCGACGAGGACGCGGGGGTCCCCGTCGCCACCCTTATCATGGCCCGGCCCGGGGGGCCCGGGAGCACGCCGGCCCAGCTCGAGCGCACCGACATCGTCGAGGGCGAGGTCACGACCGCGACGTTGCCGTCGGTGTTCCCGGGCGGGGACATCCGCGCCGCTGCGGTCGCGGGCGAGGAGCTCGCGGCGACCGCGGTGCGGTGGCGCGATGCGGCGGTCGCCGTCGGTCGGGAGTGGCGGGTGGAGGACGTCGACGGCGTGCCCGACGGCAGCCTCGCGGGCGCCTGCGCCACCTCGTCGGCGGACACGCACCTCGTCCCCGGGCTGTCCACCGCCGGAGGCGACGAGGCGCGTCTGCGCCTGGCCAACCCCCACCGCTCCCCGGCCAGCGCGGCCGTGAGCTTCGCCACCCCGGGCGATCCCGAGGCGCCGCTGGTGCTGCAGAACCTGTCGATCCCACCCGGCGCGGTCCGGGAGGTGATCGTCAACGACGTCCTGCCCGAACGGGACGATCTGGCGGCGGTGGTCGAGGTGACCTCGGGTCGCATCGCGGTCGAGGGCATCCAGGTCGCCCGCGCCGCCATCGGTGGGGTGGACGGCATGTCGCTGCTGTCCGCCACGACCGCGCCGGCCGAGGACTGGACCGTCACCTGGCTGGCCGACGATGAGGAGGACGAGCCCTGGCTGTGGGTGCTGAACGTGGGCGAGCGCACCGCCGCGGTGGAACTGACCCTGCACACTGAAGCCGGCGGCGAGGTGCCCTTCGGTCTGTCCGAGGTCAGCGTGCCCGCCGGGGAGCTCCGTCGGGTCGACATGACCGGCACCTTCCCCGACGAGGTCGCCGAGGTGGGGGTGACGGCCCGCTCCAACGGCGTGCCCATCGTGGTCTCCGGGGCGGTCACCCGGCAGGCCGACGACAGCCCGCGCACGGGCGTGAGCGTCCAGCTCGGAGCGGCCCCCGACACCCGCTGGGTCGTGTCCGGGGCGGGGAGCGAGGAGCGGGTCGAGCGCTTGCGGCTCGTCAACCCCGAGGCTGACGCCGCGGTGCTCGACGTGTCCGTGTTCGACGGGGCGCGGATCCGTCAGCCCGAGGCGCTGCAGGGCATCGAGGTCGCGCCCGGGAGCAGCACCACCATCGACCTGGCCGACCACGTCCCGTCGGCCGCCCCGTGGACCGCCTTCGTCGCCGCCCGCGAGGGCGCGGTGGTGGTCGGGCGGCTCGGCACCGACGACGGCGACGGCCCACTGCACCTGGTCGCCACCGCCGGCGTCCCCGCTGCCAGCTGGCTGACGTCGGGCACGCGCCTGGTGCCGGTCCAGCGACCGGGGCTGGTGACCCAGCTCGGCACCTCGGGGCCACGAACCCCGGCCGGTGTCCCCGGCGGCCTGCTGCAACCCGACGTCGATGGGCCGGACGACGACGCCGGGTTCGAGGAGCCGGCCGAGGACGCCGACAGCGAGGATCCCGGGCCGGAGGAGTAGCGCGGCCGAGGGTCCAGCTTCCTGGTCCTCGGGATGAGGTGGTCGTGCGCCTGTCTTCACACTCGACGGCCGGACCTAGCTCCAGCCGAGCTCCTCGATGCCGTCGTCGTCGATGCCGAGGTGGTGGGCGACCTCGTGGAGCACCACCTCCCGGACCAGCGCCACCAGCTCCGCCCGGCTGCGGGCCCGGGCCTCCAGGGGGCGTCGGTACAGGACGAGGCGGTCGACGGACCGGTCGGGTGCACGCCGCCGCCACCGGGCGACCTCAGGGGTGTCGTAGCGGCCGAGAGGGACCCCGTCCGCCGCGCCGGACGACGACACCGGTGGCAGGTCGGTGAGGTGGATCTCGACGCTCTGGAGGTGCTCGAGCAGGGGCGCGGGCAGGGACCTGAGCGCGTCGCCGACCACCCGGTCGAAGCGCAGCGCATCGGTGGGCCGGTAGCCCTCGATCGGTCGCCGCCGCGGGTCCGCGGGGCGACGTCGGTGCCGCGCGTGGCGATCGTCCATGCCGGCGAGGGTAGTGGGCGTCCCCCGAGGCCCCGACGGCCGGGGCCCCGAGCGAGGTGAATCACAACCTTCGGTTGGGTGCCAGCCGGTTACCCAAGACGAGGTCCGACCGACCTCCATCCACCGCGCAGCGGCCCGGGACGAGGCCGCAGGAACCCTGCCCGGCCCAGCGCGCTGACCGCACCTGCTTGCTGAACCACATCGTTGTCGTTTAGCGTACGCGCCGTGAACGAAGCTTCCGGAGCGCACGCGTTCCGCCCCGCCGGTGGCGAGGGCGTGGCGTCGGCGCGCGCCGGCTCCCACCGCCCTCGCCGCGCCGGCGACAGCACCGTGCTGCACCTCCCCGGGCGGAGCCAGCGGAGCTGTGCCCGACCGGCCTGTGAGGCGCCGGCCGTGGCGACGCTGAGCTTCAGCTACGCCGAGCGCCAGGTCGACCTCGCTCCCTTGGGCGAGCGGCAGGAGCCACAGACCTACGACCTGTGCACCGCCCACGCGGCACGCACCCGGCCACCCCATGGGTGGCAACTGCGTGATCGCCGTCCGGAGGACATCCGTCAGCCGGACGCGCGCCCGTCGGTGCCGGCCGATCTCGGCGGTGATCGCACCGTGGCGGTGCTCGCCGCTGCGCTGCGTGCGGTGCCGGGCGCCGTCTCCGAGGACGCCGCCCCAGCACCCACCGCCGAGATCGTGCCCGACCCCGCCCCCGAGCCGAGCAGCTTGGGGCAGGCCCGGCCGGTGCCGGCGGCCGAGCGGCGCCTGCGTCCCTGACGGGCACGGGCCGCTGCGGTCGGTGCCGGTGGTCCGGTTGCGTCCTCGGGTGTGGTCGTGGCCCGTGGTGGGTGGTCGCGCCTCCACCCTGGAACGTGCCATCTGTGGTTTCTTACGTGCCGGTGCGTTACCCAACCGTCGCCGTCCTCGACCCTCGGAGGAGCCGTGTCGCTGTCCCGCGCGCTGACCCAGCAGGTCCGTCGTCTCGATGAGTACGAGCTGCGCCGGCTGCTGATCCTGGTCCGGGGGCTGCTCGTCCACGTCGACGGCCATCCCGATGGCGAGCCGGGTCTGCCCCCGACCCTGACCTACCGCCAGGAGGAGGTGCGCTGCGGCAAGCCCGGTTGCGCGACCTGTCCCCACGGGCCCTACTGGTACGCCTACTGGAAGGAGGACGGCCGCACCCGCAAGCGCTACATCGGCCGGAGCCTGCCGGGCGAGCCGCTGGAACGGGTTCGGCCCGATCAAGCCCCCCGCCGGGACGGCGAGGTGTCACGGCCACCGGCCGAGGCGTAGGCTGGGATCCTCCGACGCTGGCCGACAGGAGCACGACGTGGCCCTCGACGAGCGACTGCTCGCCATCCTGGTCTGTCCTGCCTGCCGGGCCGAGGTCGAGCACAAGGAGCGGCGGCAGCTGATCATCTGTACCGGCTGCGGTCTGCGCTACCCCGTCCGGGACGGGATCCCGGTCATGCTCGTCGAGGAGGCCAGCCCACCGCGCTGACCCCGCGTCGCGGCCCTCGTCCACAGCCGGAGCGCAGGACGAGCCGCCCGACACGAGCCCACCTGCCATGCTGTCCCATGCCGACCTCCCCGAACGCACCGCTGGCCGTGGCCCGCGAGGGGCTGCTCACCTTGCTGGCGCCGCCCCGCTGCCTGGCCTGCCGACGCCGGGGTCGCACCCCCTGGTGCACCGTGTGCCGCTCGATGGTCCGCGAGCAGCCGCCGGGCTGCCCGCGGTGCGCCGCGCCACGGGGTGGGGTGCACGCCTGCTGGCCGACCGGTGCCCCGATCGACGCGACGGTCGCCGCCTTCGACTACCGGGGTGAGGTCGCCGCCGCGATCGCCACGGCCAAGCTGTCCGGCGCCCATGCCGGCTGGGCCGGCCTCACGGAGGCGCTGGTCGCCCGCCTGGCGGCGCTCGCGCCCGAGGTGGACGTCGTCACCTGGATCACCACCCCGCCGGGACGCGTCCGGCAGCGCGGGACCGACCACGCGGCCTGCATCGCGCGCGAGGTGGCCCGTGGCCTCGGCCTGCCGATCCTGCCGCTGCTCGACGCACGGACCCGGCACCGAGGCCGCGACGCCTACCGGGCGTGCCACGGCCTGCCGGCCACCGACGTGCTCCTGGTCGACGACATCCTCACGACCGGAGCGACGGCCTGGGGAGCCGCGACGGCGTTGCGGCGTGCGGGCGCCGGCACCGTCCACCTCGCCGTCCTCGCGCGGGCGGGCACGCACCCGCTCGGCGCCTGAGCCGCCGGTGGCCCGCGGTGACGGTGCGCGTTCGCGCGGGGTCGGCGTGCAGCAGGCCCAAAGCCCCTCGCGCGCAGCGGGCTCGGAGGACTACCGTCGGGTCCAGGCCGGGGACGGGCGATCCCCGCCGGGATCCGACGGAACCGGTCCGCGCCGTGGTGGTGGGCCACCGCGGCGGGCACGACGCCCAGCGCGCGTGCAGCCACCCTCCTGGGAGAACGTCCGCGCGCGGGCGAGAGCGCCGGGCCACCGGCTCGGCGAGCAGGCACGGCCGCGTCGAGGCGGTCGTGGACAGGAGGATCGATGCGGATCACCGTGAACGGAACGAACCTCGACGTCACGCCCCGGATCCGGGACGAGGCGATCGCGAAGCTCTCCCGTGTGAGCCGGATGTTCGACCGGTTCATCGACATGGAGGTGGTGTTCTCGGAGGAGACCAACCCGCGTATCGAGGAGCG
>PWWI01000103.1 GCA_003561535.1 Nitriliruptoraceae bacterium | reverse complement strand
CTCCACCAGTAGCAGGTGGGGCCAGGTGTAGACCTTGTCCATCTGCTTGGACTGGACCTGCTGGATCCCCGCCGGGGGGACCAGAGCGAGCAGGCGGTGGGTGTGGGTCGAGGAGGTCGGCACGCCCATCGATTCGGGTTGCTTGCCGCCGTTGCCGAGCGAGGCGGCGACCCGGGCAGCCCGCTCCTCGGGAGAGAGCCGGCCGCCGGCCTGCGCCTCACCGCCCTCGGCGGGCGCGGCGGTCTTGGTCGCCACACCGCCACCGCCGGCAGCGGCTCGGGCGGACTCCAACGCCTTCTGCGCCTCTTCCGGCGACCGCGGACCCAGCGTGGCTCCCTCGGCGATCTTGCTGGCGCGCACGGCCGCGGCCTTGGCCTTGGCACGGGCGATGCGCTCGCTCTTGCCCTCGGCCAGCAGGCGGTCGTAGACCTCCTGATCCGGGGTGATCTCCTCGCTCATCGGGGTGCCTCTCTCAGCGGTACGGGGTGGCGACGCGTCGGGCGGAGCGGACGGCGGCCTACAGCGGACCTGAGATGCCACCGTCCTTGCGGATCCGCCAGAAGTGGACCGCCAGGAAGATGACCGTGATGAAGGGGATGAACAGCACGTGGAGCACGTACCAGCGCAGCAGCGTCTCCGGGCCGATCTCGACGCCGCCGAGGAGCACGAACTGGACCTGGTCGCCGAACACCGGGGGGAAGCCGGCCATGTTGGTGCCGACCGTCACCGCCCACAGGGCCAGCTGGTCCCAGGGCAGCAGGTAGCCGGTGAAGGACAGGAACAGGGTGAGCAGCAGCAGGATCACGCCCACCACCCAGTTGAACTCCCGCGGCGGCTTGTAGGCCCCGTGGTAGAAGACCCTGGCCATGTGCAGGAACACCGTGAACACCATCGCATGTGCGCCCCATCGGTGCAGGTTGCGCACGAGCTGACCGAAGGTCACCGACGCCGAGATCTCGCGCATGTTGAGGTAGGCGATCTCGGTCCCGGCACCAGCGGCGGGGGTGTAGAAGAACATCAGGAAGATGCCCGTGACGGTGAGCAGGATGAACATGAAGAAACTCAGGCCACCGAGGCAGTAGGTGTAGGTGAGCTTCAGTCCGTGGCGCTTCACCTTCACCGGGTGCAGGTGGTAGAGGACGTTGTTCATCGATGCGAGCGCCCGGTCCCGGGACGTGTCCCGGTAGCCCTTCCGGTAGATCGAGCCCGGGCGGAAGATCGACTTCCAGATGACGTTGTCCTGGACGTTGCCCTTGACGTCGTCGAACGTCGGGAGCTTCGGCACGCTCGTCCCTCTCTCGGTCGGTCCTGCGTGGCGCCCTGAGGGCGCCGTCCTCGTCACGCACGGTCCGGTCGTGATCGACCGGGCCGTTCACCTCACCCGTCGACCCGCCCCAGCCACAAGGCATCCGTCGGGCACCGTTCCACGCAGATGGCACATCGCGTGCACTCCGTGTCGTCGATGATGAACACCGCGTGCGACTGCGACGCCAGCGTCTTCAACGACGAGGAGTCCGCATCTCGGATGATGTCGGGCGACATCATGTAGATGCACTCCCAGGGACAGACATCCTCGCACGCCCGGCACAGGATGCACAGTTCCGGCGTGAGGCCGATGTGACGCTTGGGCTTGACCCGTTCCTGCAGCCACTGGGCGTCGACCTGCTGGACGGTGTAGTCGTCGAAGATCAGGGGGTGTTCCCCCCGGTCGGTCTTCCCCACGGTGCACCTCCCCTCGTCGACATCCGTTCGCACTCACCCGGTCGGGTGGCGGTCGCCGGGGCTCACTTGTAGCCACCGGCCTCTGGCTTGACCTCCCCTGAGGCCAGGGTCTTGGGCAGGCTGCGCTGCATCCGCAGCCCGGCCCAGATCGTCACGACGATGCCACCGATCATGAGCGCCTGGAGCGTGCCCTCGGTGGCCACCATGTACAGGTCCTCGACGATCTCGATGCGGGTGTCGTTGACGTCGATCCCCGCGGACGCCGGGATAAGGGTTCCCGACAGCACGTCACGGCTGGACTCCGTGAACTGGATCCAGACGTGTGGGATGACCCCATGCAGCCACCACAGCAGGCTCGAGGCCCCCATGATGCCCATCGTGGCCGAGACCCACTCGTGCTTGCCGTAGGTGAGCTTCGCCACGTAGAGCGGCAACACCCCCAGCGGCCCGAGCCACAGCAGCATGATGGCGCCGCCGATCCAGCCCTGCCCTCCACCGGTCGGGTCACCGAACTCGTAGAGCGCCCGCCCAGCCGCCGCCAGGCCGGAGAAGAACTCACCGAACCACTCGCTCACCTGCGCTCCTGTCGCTCCCGGTCACCGGACCGGAGACCGGCCCTGCGGCTGGCCCGGACGGCCATCCGGCCCTACTGGTGGCGAAGGGCCCGGCCTGGGGGGCCAAAGGTACCAACCGGGCTTCGACCCGAACAAACGGCCGGGGCCGCCGCCTCACCCGGTCCGCCCCGCTGCGACCACCTCGGCAGCCTCGTGGGCAGCGGTCACGACGCGGTCCAGGGCATCGGTGTCCAGGGCCAGCGACGTGAAGACGATCTCGTACCCCGAGGGGGCGAGGTAGACCCCACGCTCGAGCATCCCGTGGAAGAACCGCGCGTAGGCGGCGTGGTCCGCAGCGGCGACGTCCTCGAACCGCTGGGGAGCCGCGGCCGCGAACACCACGCCGGCCAGCGTGCCGTGCCGGGTGACCTGGGCGGTCACCCCAGCGGCGCGGAACGCTGCGGCGAACCCGTCGGCGACGATCCTGGTGGCACCCTCCAGGCACTCGTAGACCGATGCGTCGAGCAGTTCGAGTTGCGCCAGCCCCGCCGCCACCGCCACCGGGTTCCCCGACAGCGTCCCCGCCTGGTAGACGGGCCCGTCGGGGGCGAGATGGTCCATCAGCTCGGCCGGCCCCCCGAACGCCGCCAGGGGGAAGCCTCCCCCCACCACCTTGCCGAGCACCGTGATGTCGGGACGCACCCCCTCGCGCTCCTGGGCTCCACCCCGGGCCAGCCGGAACCCGGTGATCACCTCGTCGAACACCAGCACGGCGCCGCAGGCGTCGGCCTGCTCCCGGAGGAAGCCGAGGAACCCGGCGGCGGGCGGCACGAGGTTCATGTTCGCCGGGACGGGCTCCACCAGGATCGCGGCCAGGTCGCCGCCGTACTCGGCCACCACCGCGGTGACCGCGTCGCGGTCGTTCCACGGCGCCAGGATGGTGTCGGCGGCCGCACCGGCGGTCACCCCGGGCGACCCGGGGATACCGAGGGTGGCGACCCCGGATCCGGCAGCGACCAGCAGGGCGTCGGCGTGGCCGTGGTAGTGACCGACGAACTTCAGCAGCTTGGCCCGGCCGGTCGCACCCCGGGCGAGGCGGACCGCGCTCATGCCCGCTTCCGTCCCGGAGTTGACCAGCCGCACCTTCTCGATCGAGGGCACGGCGTCGATGATGGCCTCGGCCAGCCGCACCTCGCCCTCGGTGGGCGCACCGAAGGAGGACCCGAGGCGCATCGCGGCCTCGGCAGCGGCCAGCACCTCCTGTCGGGCGTGCCCGAACAGCAGCGGCCCCCAGGAGTTGACGAGGTCCACGTAGCGGTTGCCGTCCGCATCGACCAGCGTCGCGCCCTCGCCACGGGCCACGAACCGCGGTGTGCCACCCACGCTCGCGAAGGCACGGACCGGGGAGTTCACTCCCCCCGGGATGACCGCCCGAGCGCGTTCGAACAGATCAGCGGAGTTCTCGGTACGCACATCCACCACCTCGGTCGCGGGCCCGTCCCCGGGCTCGGGGACGGAGCGGCCCGACGGCCCGACGGCCGTCAGGGTGTGACGTTCTCGAAGATCACGTTGTCGGCGAGCTCGCGGGCTCGGGCCAGGGACGCCTCGCTGTCAGCGGTCCAGGTGACCAGGACCCCACCGCGGGCACGCCAGGCGTCGCAGGGGTCGTTCGGCAGCGCCGTGAGGTCGTAGCTGACGGCGTGCGGGGCGACGTTCGGGAGCTCCTTGAGCTGGGCGATGCGCCGACGAAGGACCCTCGGCAGCCGGGCACCATCGACCGGCCCCGCGGTCAGCGCGCGGACCGCCTCCGGGCGGTTGCGACGGAACCAGCGCAGGCTGCCGGGGTTGAAGCTCGCGACGCACCAGGGCCCCGGGTGGACGTCGAGCAACCGTGCGACCGCCGACTCGAGCCCACCGACCCGCAGCGAGGGCTGCTTCAGCTCGACCATGACCGGCACCGCGCGCAGCACGGCCAGCGCGGCGGCCAGGGTCGGCACGTGCTCCCGGGTCCCGGCGAGGCTGACCGTCGCGAGCTCGGCGACGGTGAGGTCGGCGACCTTCTCGCTCCGGCCGGCCGCGCGCTCCAGGGTGGGGTCGTGGGATGCGACGGGAACGCCGTCGCGGCTCAGCATCACGTCCAGCTCGACGCCGTAGCCGGCCTCGGCGGCGGCCGCGTAGGCCGGCAACGAGTTCTCCGGGGCCCCGCCCGGCTCGTGCAGACCGCGGTGGGCGAGGGGGACCTCGCGCAGCCATCCCGGGCAGTCCTCGGTCGGCACGAGGTCCGGGTACGTCTCGGTCACGGCGGTCTCGGTCACCTCGCGGCCCCCCGGGCCAGCTCGAGCGCGGCGTAGGTCAGGACGAGATCGGCACCGGCACGGCGGATCGAGAGCACGGACTCGCTGAGCGCCGCCGGCCCGTCGAGCCACCCCCGGTCGGCGGCGGCGCGCACCATCGCGTACTCCCCGGAGACGTGGTAGGCGGCGACGGGGAGCGTGTGGCGCCGACGGGCCTCGGCGACCACGTCGAGGTAGGCGAGTGCCGGCTTCACCATCAGCGCATCGGCGCCCTCGGCAGCGTCGAGGTCCAGCTCGCGGGCAGCCTCCCGAGCGTTGGCGGGATCGAGCTGATGGCCCGCGCGGTCCCCCGAGACCATGCTGGAGCCGGCTGCCTCCCGGAAGGGGCCGTAGAAGGCCGAGGCGTACTTCGCCGCGTAGGCGACGATGCCGACCTGGCCGGCCCCGTTCGCATCCAACCCACGGCGGATCGCGGCGACCTGGCCGTCCATCATCCCCGAGGGAGCGACCAGGTCGGCTCCCGCCACCGCGTACGCGAGGGCGTCGCGCACGTAGCCCTCCACGGCCGCGTCGTTGTCGACCTGGCCCGTGGCGTCCAGCGGTCCGCAGTGCCCGTGGTCGGTGTACTCGCACTGGCAGACATCGGCCCACAGCACGAGCTCCTCCCCCACGGCGGCGCGGATCGCCTCCAGGGCGCGGGGAACGGGCCCGGTGGGGTCCCAGCCGCTCGCCCCGACCGGGTCCTTGAAGGCAGGCAGGCCGAACAGGATCACCCCGCCCACCCCGGCAGCGACGCAGTCCTCGGCGAGCCGCACCGCCGAGGCGACGCTGTGCTGGAAGACGCCGGGCAGCGAGGCGACCGGCACCGGCTCGTCGACCTCGGCGGCGACGAACACCGGCAGGACCAGCGCGCTGGCGGGCAGGGTCGTCTCCGCGAAAGCCCGTCGCAGCGC
The DNA here is from genome assembly GCA_003561535.1 of Nitriliruptoraceae bacterium. Lineage (GTDB taxonomy): Bacteria > Actinomycetota > Nitriliruptoria > Nitriliruptorales > Nitriliruptoraceae > T1Sed10-7. Next base: position 4,600 of record PWWI01000103.1, on the reverse strand, counting down.
CGGGGTGCGCCGAAGGCGACGCGGCCGTCGGTCGGGCAGCTGCATCAGGGGGCGACCTCAGCTCGTCGGGAGCACTCGGTGCAGGGTAACCACCGCCGTGTGGTCCCTGGCGCGCCGCTCAGCGGTCGGAGCCTCCGAGGAACCGCCAGCCCGCCACCAGCGCTCCGACCGCCAGCGCGAAGGCGACGGCGGTCCGGGCGTCCCGGCCGGGCTCCGCGCCGTCGGTCGGCTCCCCGGCGGCAGGCCCACCGGTCGCGTCGGCGACCGCCAGACGATCACGGGTGCCGCGGCTGATCGTCGGGGCAGCGGCTCGCGGGCCCGGGTCGACGGGGCGGGCGCTCGCCGCCATCCGCGGGGGCGGGGGCGGACCGTCGGGGTCGCGCGCCTGCGCGGCGGTGGCCGGACCGCTGCTGCCCCGCGTCGGTCGAGCTGCCACCTCGCCGTCCCGCTCCTCGCCGTCGAGTTCCTCGCCGTCCTGGGATCCGAGTCCCAGCTGCTCGCGCTCGTGGGGGGCGACCAGCGGACCGTGGACCCGCTCGTAGCGCACGGCGGACAGGACCGCTCCGTACAGGTAGAGGCGTCCGGCGAGGTAGAACAGCAGCAGCAGCGCGATGACGCTGCCGAGCGCGCCGTACAGCGCGTTGGCGCCCTCGATCTGGTTCCCGACCCAGCTGGCACCGGCGACCTTCAACGCGGTCCAGCCCGCCCCGGCCAGGATCGCCCCGGGGATCCGGTCCCGCACGCTCAACACCGCGGTCGGGGCCAGCAGGGTGTAGGCACCCAGGAACAGGCCCACGTCCAGCAGGAAGCTGAGCCCGAGCGAGAGCAGCAGCGCCAGCGTCTCAGGTACCACGCCCAGCCCGGTCCCGGCGAGGGAGGCCGCCAGGGTGCTCCCCATGGCGAGGAAGCCGAGGCCCACGAGCGCGAGGAGCTGGCGGAGCTTCTTGGCCGGCCCGAGGAGGACGGCGCCCCTGAACACCACCCGGGTCGCGACCATCGCCGCGTTGATGACGCGGAGACCTGACAGCAACAGGACCGCCAGCCCGATCGCGCCGATCGTGCCGCGCTGGGCGACCACGCCCGCCAGGAGCTCGGCGACCTCGCTGTCGTCCTCGCCCTGGACGGTCTGCTCGAACCCGGGGATGGACTCGGTGATCGTTTCCGCCACCGCCAGCTGATCAGCGGGGTCGTCGAGGATGAACCCGGCCGCCGACACGGCCAGGAGCAGCAGCGGGAACAGCGACAGGAACGCGAAGAAGGCGATGGCGGCTGCCAGAGGATCAGCCGCATCACGGACGTAGCGTTCCTGGACCGTGAGCGCGGTCCCGATCACGGGCAGCTGCCGCAGCCGTTCCTTCACAGGTCCTCCACCCTCGGCGTCACACGCCCACGAGTGGAGGATAGACCTCCCCGCGACGCTCCTCCTCGGCGCGCGTCGGCGACCCGAGGCGTCTCCGACCTCGACGCGACCCGCTGCTGCGCGCCGCCCCCCACCTCACCGCGTCGCCGCGACCAGCGCCGCGAGCAAGCCGTCGAGGTCGTGGGGGTCCGCCTCAGCGGCCACGGGCAGGCCGTGCGACGCGCAGGCCGCGGTGGTCACCGGGCCGATCGAGACCAGCCTCCCCGACCACGCATGACCAGCGAGCAGCGCCACCAGGTTGTGGACCGTGGAGGGCGAGGTGACGGCGATGAGATCGATCGCCCCCTCGGCGAGCTGCGCCAGGACGGGCTCCGGGAGCCCGGCTGGCTGCAGGATGCGGTACGCCACCACCTCGTCGACCTCGTAGCCCTTCGTCACCAGCACCGACGGCAGCTCCGAGCTGGCCAGATCGGCGCGGGGCAGCAGCGCCACGCCCCGACCCGCGGGGATCGCCGCCCCCAGGGACCCGGTCGTCGCCCGTGGGGGCAGCAGGTCGGCGCGACGTCCGAGGCGCTCGGCCAGACGGTCGTCGGTGCCCCGCCCCACGCAGGCCACCAGTCCGACCCGGTGCAGGATGCTCGCCGGCAGGTCCGCAGCCGCCATCGCGTCAGCCACCGCGTCGACCCCGTTCGGTGAGGTCAGCGCCAGCACCGCGACCTCGCCCCGGGCCACCCGGCCCAGCGCGGCCGCCAACGCCGGCTCGTCCCCCGGCGCGATCTCCAGAGCCGGTGCCTCGACGGGTGCACCGCCGAGCTCGCGCACCCGACGGCTGAGCTCGGCGGCCTGCTGCCGGGTCCGGGCGACGAGCACCCGCTGACCGGCGAGGGGTCCCACCTCAGCGCTCACGTCGGCTCGGCCCGCAGGTCGGTCAGGACCTCGCCGCCGCCGGCCTCCAACAGCGTGGCAGCCATGGCGCGGCCGAGGGTCACGGCGTCGTCAGGGGCGGTCTCGTGGGAGGCGCGGTACAGCCGGGTGCCGTTCGGATCGCCCACCAGACCCAGCAGCACCAGTCGCTGCTGGCCGGCGGCGGTGGTCCGTACCTCCGCGTGGGCTCCGATCGGCGCGGTGCACCCGCCCTGGAGCTGGACCAGCAGCTCCCGCTCGGCCGAGATCTCCGTGCGGGTCACCGGGTCGTCGAGCTGGGCGAGAGCCTTGCGGGTCGCTGCGGCGTCACGACGGCACTCCACGGCCAGCGCTCCCTGGGCCGGCGCGTGCAGGATCTCACCGTGCTCCAGCGGCACGGCGATCAGCCCGTCGGTCTCGGGCCGCAGCCGCAACAGCCCCGCGAGGGCGACGACGACCGCGTCGAGGTGGCCCTCGGAGACCGCGCGGAGCCGGGTCCCGAGGTTGCCCCGCAGCGGCTGCACCAGCACGTCACGACGGTGGCGTTGGAGCTGGGCTCGTCGACGGGGCGCCGAGGTCCCCACGGTGACGGGCCGGTGGCGCGGCAGTTCAGCCAGGTGCCACCCCTCGCGGGACACCAACGCATCCCGGGGATCGACCCGGGTCGGCACGGCCGCGACGACCAGGTCGGGGTGGGCCTCGCTCGGGAGGTCCTTGTAGGAGTGGACCACCAGGTCGCAGTCACCCTCGAGCACCGCCGCACGCGTCCCATCGACGAACAGCCCCTTGGCATCGAAGGCCTCGATGGCGCGCTCGGGATGGTCGTCCCCGGTGGTCGAGAGCGGGACGAGTTCGGCGTTGCGACCCGTGGCGGCCCGCAGGGCCTCAGCGACCGAGCGGGCCTGCACCTGCGCCAGCGGGGAACGTCGGGTCGCGATGCGCCAGGGCCGGCCGACGGCCGTGGAGGGCACACCGACGCTCACGCGTCACCCTCAGGGAGGTCGAACAGCTCCCGCAGGAGCTCGACCCCCGGGTCCGCACCGCCCAGATCGGCGAGCTCCTTCAGCCGCACGGTGGGGTGGTGGAGCAGGGTGTTGACGATGCCGCGGGTGAGCGAGTCGACCGCGGCTCGCTGCTGGTCGTCCAGGGTGGCGAGCTTGCCGCGGAGCCGCTCGAGCTCGGCCTGTCGGACCACCTCGGCCTGGGTGCGGATGGCCCGGATCGTGGGCTCGACCTCGGCAGCCCGGGTCCAGGCGGCGAACCGCTCGACCTCCTCCTCCACGATGCGCCGGGCGTCGGCGAGCACCGTGCCGGTGTGGCCCCGCACGGCGAGACGCCGCACGTCGGAGACGTCGATCAGCTCGACCCCCGGGAGGCGGGCGCAGGCCGGATCGACGTTGCGGGGGACACCGAGGTCGAGCAGGACCAGCGGGGAGGGCGTCCCGGTCGCGCGGTCCTCGGCGTTGCACCGGCGCTGCTCCAGGACCCCCTGCACCAGCTCGGAGCCGATGATGGTGTTGGCGGCCCCGGTCGTGCACACCACCACCTCGGCGTCGACCAGCGCCGCGTCGAGCCGGCTGACGACGGCGTGGGGGACCGTGCCCGCGAGCTTGGTGGCCAGGCGCTCGGCCTTGTCCGGGCTGCGGTTCCAGATCGTCACGTGGCCGGCACCGAGGTCGGCGACCCGCCGCACCGCCAACCCACCCAGGTCACCGGCGCCGACGACCGCGACACGGGACCCGACCAGCGGGATGCCCCTGCTGGCATCCACCGCTGCCAGCCCGACGTCGACCATGGACGAGGCGCCCTCGCTGATCCGGGACTCGTTGCGGATCCGTCGCCCCACGCTGACGGCCTGGCTGAAGACGCGCTGGAGCACCCGGCGGGCGGTGCCCTCCGCACGAGCCACCTCCATCGCGTGCTTGACCTGCACCGCGATCTGACGCTCCCCCACGACCATGGAGTCGAGCCCCCCGGCGACGGCGAACAGATGCGCTGCGGCCCGGTCGTCGTGGTAGCTGTACTGCAGGGCGTCCAGATCCTGGGGGTGGATGTCCCCCCGCTCGGCGAGCCACCCGCGGACCTCCTGCAGACCCGGGTGGAACCGGGTCACCTGGGCGTACACCTCGACCCGGTTGCAGGTGGAGACGATGACCGCCTCGGTGACGTGCTCGAGGGCGACCACCGAGTGCAACGCCTTGGGCAGCTCATCGACGGGGACCGCGATCCGCTCGAGCAGGCCGAGCTCCGCGCTGCGGTGGTTGCAGCCGACGACCAGGAGTGCCATGCGGGGACGAACCTCTCGACGGAAGGGCCGGTCGTGACCGTGTTCCGAGG
>PWWI01000248.1 GCA_003561535.1 Nitriliruptoraceae bacterium | reverse complement strand
CGAGGTCGCGCTCGCCGTAGGGATAGCGGGCCGTGTCGCCGAGGTAGAGCAGGTCCTCGGCCGGTAGCAGGTCGACCATCGCGTGCAGAACGGTCAGGCCGCCCAGCCCGCTGTCGAACACACCGATCGGCCGTTCGCGCACCCTGGCCTCCTTGGTCGCGGGAAGCGTACGCCCACCACGGCCGCCGCAGCCCCTGGCCCTTCGGACTACCGTGCGTCCGGCCGGTGACGACCGCGTGGACGGAGGGGTGCCGTGGGCGAAGTGCGATGCGCGTTGCTGCCGCTCGGCCAACGGGAGGAGCTGGCGACGGCGGTCACCGAGGGTGGTGGCCAGGTGGTCGACATCGACCAGGCCAACACGCTGATCTGGACCTCGACCGGTGACGCCGAGGAGCTGCGCTCGGTGCTCGAGCAGCACCCAGGCGTCGAGTGGGTGCAGCTGCCCTTCGCTGGCGTGGAACCCTTCGTCGGCATCCTGGACCACCAGCACATCTGGACCTGCGGCAAGGGCGTGTACGCGGAGCCGGTTGCCGAGCACGCACTGGCGCTGACCCTGGGCGGCCTGCGCGGGATCGGGCGCTACGCGCGACGCAACACCTGGTCGGAACCCTTCGGCAAGAACCTGCTCGGGGCCCACGTCTGCATCCTGGGTGGTGGTGCGATCACGCGGTCGCTGGTCCGCCTCCTCCTGCCCTTCGGCAGCTACCTCACGGTGCTCCGGAACCGCCCCGACCCGATCCCAGGGGTCGCCGAGGTGTTCGGCCTCGACAACCTGCACCGGGTCGTGGCCGACGCCGACGTGGTGATCCTCGCGCTGGCGCTGACGCCCGAGACCGAGGGCATCATCGACGAGACGGTGCTCGCGGCGATGCCCGATGACGCGTGGCTGGTGAACGTGGCCCGGGGCAAGCACGTCGACACCGACGCCCTGGTGGCTGCGCTGTCGGAGGGCCGGCTCGGCGGCGCGGCCCTGGACGTGACCGAGCCCGAGCCGCTGCCCGACGGTCACCCCCTGTGGGCACTCGACAACGTCATCATCAGCCCCCACGTGGGCAACACCCCGGAGATGGGCATCAAGCTGCTGTGGACGCGGGTGCGCGAGAACGTCGAGCGGCGCAGCCAGGACCGTGAGCCGCTCGGGCTCGTCGACGTCGACCTCGGCTACTGAGCCGCAGCGGTGGCCGAACCCCGGGACCCCACCGAAGCCTCGGTCCTGGCGGCCGTGGCCGCCACCGGCGCGCCCTACGAGGTCATCGAGATCGACCCGGAACTGGCCGACACCACCGCGTTCTGCGCGCACTACGGCTACCCGCTGGAGGCCTCCGGGAACTGCATCGTGGTCGCCTCCAGGGACGATCCACCGGTCCTGGCGGCCTGCGTCGCGCTGGCGACGACCAAGCTGGACGTCAACAAGCGGATCCGTCGACTGCTCGGGGTCCGCAAGCTGTCCTTCGCACCCGCTGAGCTGACGCGGGAGGCGACGGGCATGGAGATCGGCGGGGTGACGCCCTTCGGCCTCCCCGGTTCGCTCCCCCTCTACCTCGATGCCCGGATCGAGGCGCTGGACCGGGTGATCGTGGGTGGTGGCAGCCGTCGCCTGAAGCTGTCGGTGGCGCCGGCCGCCCTGGTGGCGGTCGGCGGCGTGGTCGTCGAGGACCTGGCCGTACCCCTCTGACGCCCACCGCCCGCGCCGCCCGCGCCGCCCGCGCCGCCCGACGCCCGGCGCGCGGCGCGCACCCCCGCCCATCCCCGCGCTCCCCCCCATCCCCGCGCTCCCCCCCATCCCCGCGCTCACCCGCGGCGCTCACCCCGGCGGGTTGGGGACACCCAGCCCCGGGAACCGGGGCCCACGGCACCCAACCCGACCCCGCACGGCCCGCCACGCGACGGTTGGGGAAACCCAGCCCCGGTAACCGGGGCCCACGGCACCCAACCCGACCCCGCACGGGCGGCGGCCGGCGGCAGCGCGGCCAGCGAGGTGGAGCGGCCGCCGGCATTGCTCGCGCACCGCAGCGGGGACAGGTCCGGCTCCGGTGCGCGAGCAACGGGCCGATGCGGCTGGAGCGACCGGGCCCGGCGGCAGCGGGCGGCGGCCGGCGGCGGGCGGCAGCGCGCGGCGACCGGGGCGGCAGCGGCCGGCGGCGGCGGGCGGCAGCGCGCGGCGGCCGCCGGCAGCGCCGGGGGTCAGGGGGTCGGGACCACGGGCTTCCACACGGGCCGGGTCTCCTCGAAGGCACTGATGTCAGCCTCGTGTTCGAGGGTGAGCCCGATGTCGTCGAGCCCGTTGAGCAGGCAGTGCTTGGTGTGGGGGTCGATCTCGAAGGGTTCCTCCACCCCGGGCACGTCACCGACACCGGGGGCCCGGACGAGCTGGGCCTCGAGGTCCACGGTCACCTCGACGTCCGGGTCGGCCTCGACCAGCGCGAACAGCTGCCGGGAGACCTCCTCGCTGACCGGGGCGCACACGATCCCGACCTTCCCGCAGTTGGTGCGGAAGATGTCGGCGAAGCTCGGTGCGACGATCGCGGTGAAGCCGGCGTCCTCCAGCGCCCAGGGCGCGTGCTCACGGGAGGAGCCGCAGCCGAAGTTCCGCCCCGCCAGCAGGACGTTCGCCCCGGCGTGCTCGGGCTTGTTCATGGGGAACTCGGGCTTGGGGGTGCCGTCCTCCTCGTAGCGCCACTCGGCGAAGGCGAAGGGCCCGAACCCGGTGCGCTCGATGCGCTTGAGGTACTGCTTGGGCACGATCTGGTCGGTGTCGACGTCGTTGGCGTCGATCGGGCAGGCACGACCCGAGACGATGCGGACAGGTTCCATCGGAGGCTCCTTGCGGCGGTGGACGCGGGGACGGCGGCGCCGGGGGGCAGCGGTCCACGCGGGCGTCAGGCGGGTATCAGGCGACGTCGGGGGGCAGCGGTCCAGGCGGGCGTCAGGCGGGCGTCAGACGGGCATCAGGTAGGGAAGTACTCGCGGACGTCCACGATCCGGCCCTCGATCGCCGCGGCGGCGGCCATCGCGGGCGAGACCAGGTGGGTGCGGCCCTTGAACCCCTGGCGGCCCTCGAAGTTGCGGTTGGAGGTGGAGGCCGCGCGCTCCCCCGGCGAGAGCTGGTCCGGGTTCATGCCCAGGCACATCGAGCAGCCCGGATCGCGCCAGTCCATGCCGGCCTCGATGAGGACGTCGGCGATGCCCTCGGCCTCGGCGGCGGCCTTCACGAGCCCGGAGCCCGGGACGACCATCACCTCGATGTTGTCGGCCACCTTGCGGCCCTTGACCACCTCGGCGACCGCGCGCAGATCCTCGATACGGCCGTTGGTGCAGGACCCGATGAAGACCTTGTCGAGCTGCAGGTCACCGAGCTCCTCGCCGCCGGAGATCCCCATGTAGTCGAAGGCGCGCTGCCACTGCTTGGCCGTGCCTTCGTCCGGGGCCTCCTCCAACACCGGGATGCGTTCGCCGATCTTGATGCTCTGCGCCGGGGTCGTCCCCCAGGTCACCGTGGGCGCGATCTGGGCCGCGTCGATGCGGACGGTGCGGTCGAACGCGGCGCCCTCCTCGGAGGCCAGCGACCGCCAGGCCTCCAGGGCCTGGTCCCATGCGGCGCCCTTCGGCGCCAACGGCTTGTCCTTGAGGTAGGCGAAGGTGGTCTCGTCGGGCGAGATGAGCCCCGCCCGGGCCCCACCCTCGATCGACATGTTGCACACCGTCATCCGCCCCTCCATCGAGAGGTTGCGGACGGCCTCACCGCGGTACTCGATCACGTGACCGACGCCGCCGTCGACGCCGATGACGCCCAGCACGTGCAGGATCAGGTCCTTGGCGACCGTGCCCTTGGGCAGCGGACCCTCCACGTCGATCGCCAACGTCTTCGGCATCCGCTGCGGCAGCGTCTGGGTCGCGAGCACGTGCTCGACCTCGGAGGTGCCGATCCCGAAGGCCAACGCGCCGAAGGCTCCGTGGGTGGCGGTGTGGGAGTCGCCGCACACGATCACCGCGCCCGGCTGGGTCAGGCCGAGCTCCGGCCCGATGATGTGCACGATGCCCTGGTTGCGGCTGCCCATCTCGAACAGCTTGATGCCGAAGTCCTCGCAGTTGCGCCGCAACGCCTCGATCTGCTTCGCGGACAGCTCATCGGCGATCGGTAGATCACCGCGGGTCTGCCGCGGGTCGGTCGGCACGTTGTGGTCCATCGTGGCGATGGTCCGGTCCGGTCGGCGCACCGGGCGACCGGCCACGCGCAGACCCTCGAAAGCCTGCGGCGAGGTCACCTCGTGGACGAGGTGCAGGTCCACGTACAGCAGGTCGGGCAACCCCTCCTGCGCACGGACGAGGTTGCGCTCCCAGATCTTCTCGACGATGGTCTTCGGCTGCATGCTGCGGTTCCTGACGTGTGCGGTCGAACGGGGGAAGGGCGCTCAGCGGAGGGGCCGTCAGCCTCTTCGCGTCGTGGGCGGCGAAGTGGCGCTCAGCTGGTCCAACGGCTGGTCGCGCCCGGGGCCACCGAGCGGTAGTCGACCTCCTCGGGACGCTGCACCTCGACGGTGACCTCGCCCGAGCCGGTGGACTCCGTGTAGGCGGCCGCCACGTCGGCGACCAGCCGTGCTTCCTCTTCGGGGGTGTGCTCCGGCGGGACGTTCACCCGGATCACCGTCATGGTGCTGCCTCCTGGTCGGTGCCGGATCGGTGGGGCGCCGGCGTCGCCGCCGGCGCCCCGGACCGATCAGGGCTTGAACTCGGGGCTGCGCTGCACCAGCCGACGCGATCGGTTCAACGCGTCGACGTAGGCCCGTGCGCTGGCCTCGACGATGTCGGTGGAGACGCCGCGCCCGGTGAAGCGCTGGTGGTCCTCCACCTCGACGGTCACGGTGACCTCACCCAGGGCGTCTATCCCTGCCGAGACCGCTGTGACCTGGAACGAGACCAGGGAGACCTCATCCCGGCCGACGGCGTGGCGGATCGCGCCACAGGCCGCATCGACCATCCCGTCGCCGGTCTCGGTGGCGGTGACCACCGAACCCGGCTCCTCACCGACCTCGGCCGCCACCTCGGCGTCCGTGAGCCGGATCCCGACCGTCGCCCGGGGTGGTGCGACGGTCCCGCCGGAGACCTCGAGCGAGATGAGCTCGTAGTCATCGGCGGCCTTGATGTGCGTCTCGGAGATGACGATGGCTTCCACGTCCTCCGAGCTCACGATGCCCTTGCGATCCGCGAGCTCCTTGAAGCGGCGGAAGGCGTTCTGCGCTTCGGCCTCGTCGAGTTCGAAGCCGAGGTCGTCGACCGCGGCGAAGAAGGCGTGGCGACCGGAGTGCTTGCCCAGCACGATCTGGGAACCGTGAGCGCCCACGTCCTCGCTGGCCATGATCTCGTAGGTGAGACGGTCGGCGAGCACGCCGTGCTGGTGGATACCCGACTCGTGGGCGAAGGCGTTGGCGCCCACCACGGCCTTGTTCTTCTGCACGCCGTAGCCGGTCAGGCTGGAGACCAGCCGGGAGGTGCGGGTGAGCTCGGGCGTGCTCAGGCCGTGGTCGACGCCCAGCAGGTCCGCCCGGGTGCGGATCGCCATCACGACCTCCTCGAGCGAGCAGTTGCCGGCCCGCTCACCGATGCCGTTGACGGCCACCTCGACCTGGCGGGCACCGTTGCGCACCGCCTCCAGCGAGTTGGCGACGGCCAGCCCGAGGTCGTTGTGGCAGTGGACGCTGAGCACCACGCCACGCTCGTCGATCGCGGGGATGCGGCGGCGCAGCTCGGCGATCCAGGCCCCGAAGTCGTGGGGCAGGGCGTAGCCGACGGTGTCGGGGATGTTGACCGTGGTCGCGCCGGCCTCGACGGCGGCGGCGACGATGTCGACGAGGAAGGGGAAGTCGGTCCGGGTGGCGTCCTGCGGCGAGAACTCGACGTCGTCGGTGTAGGAGCGCGCCAGCTCGACCGCACGGATCGTCTGCTGGAGGATCTCGTCCTCCGAGGCCTGCAGCATGTACTTGCGGTGGATGTCGGAGGTCGACAGGAAGGTGTGGATGCGGTGGCGTTTCGCGGGCGCCAGCGACTTCGCGGCGGCCTCGATGTCGCCGGGCATCGCCCGGGCCAGCGCGGCGATCACCGGCGGCTCGCGGTGGTCGGTCTCCCCCTCGGTACCCCCCGGGCCGCGGGCGGCTCGGGGCGCGTTGCCCACCACCTCGGCGACGGCCATGACCGCGTCGAAGTCGCCCGGTGACGCTGCCGAGAACCCCGCTTCGATCACGTCGACCCGCAGGCGTGACAACTGCTCGGCGATCTCCACCTTCTCCCGCGCGTCGAGGGAGATCCCGGGTGACTGCTCGCCGTCACGCAGGGTGGTGTCGAAGATGGTGACGTCGCGGCCCGTGGCCGCGATGGCCTCAGCCGCCTGGTCGGTGTCGACCGGTCTGCTCATGGGTCCTGCTCCTGCTCCCGCACGCTGCGGGGTCCGCGCCTGCCCTTGTGAAGGTCCTCCGCGTCACCGTCGTCGTGGGATCAGGATGGCGCCGCGGCATCAAAGGACGAGCAGCAGGAAGAGACCCAGGATGAGGGCCTGGAGCGCGTGCAGCAACCCGCGACCGGCGTCGGCCGGGTCGAGAACGGGGCTGGAGATGTCGCGCATGTCGGGGAGTATGACGTCCACCTCACCTCGGATGCAAACGGCACCGCGCGCTGAGCGGCCCACCGCGTGCGCCACCCCTGCTCGTGCGGACGTGCTCATCCGCGCCGCGGGGACGTGATCATCGACGCCGCAGGGACGTGATCATCGGCGCCGCGGGGACGACACGTCGCCGCCCGACGGGGGTAGCGTCCCGCCCACCCGACCGCACCCGAGACCGCACCCGAACCGACCCCGAGGCCACCGCCAAGATGGTTCCCCCCGCCACCCCGGGCGACCCCGCCGCCCTCGATCCCCAGCTGCTCTCCGACGCCCGTACCACGGCGCTTCAGGCGGCCTCCCACGCCGACATCGAGGTGGAGGACGCCCACACCCACGCGCGGCTGCGGGACGCGGTCGCGCTGTTCGACGAGGTGTGGGGTCGGGACGCTGAGGCCGGCAGCATCTTCGCCCCGGAGGCACTGACCGCTCTGGCGCACGCCGGCGGCCAGGTCTCCCTCGCGCGCCGTCGGGCCGACGGGCGGGTCGTCGCGGCCACCGCGGCGTTCCTCGGCCGGGACCACGTGACGGGTGCGGTGCACCTGCACTCCCACGTGACCGGTGTCGTCGCCGGCGAGGAGGGCCGCGGCATCGGTCGAGCGATGAAGTGGCACCAGCGGGCGTGGGCCTTGGAGCGGGGCATCGGTGAGGTCCGCTGGACCTTCGACCCCCTGATCCGTCGGAACGCGGTGCTCAACCTGGCCCTGCTCGGCGCCGGGGTGAGCCGCTACCTCGTCGATCTGTACGGACCCATGCCCGATGCCCGCAACCACGGGCTGCCGACCGACCGGCTCGAGGCCAGCTGGGACCTGGCGGCCCCGCGGGTGCGTGGCGCCGCCGAGGGCCGGGTCGCCACCCCCGATGTCGCGGCCCTGCGGGGCGCAGGTGCCCAGACCCTGCTGGACGTGGGCGAGGGGGAGGAACCGGTCCACACCCCGACCACCGCCCCCCGCCGTCTCGTCCGCATCCCGGCCGACATCGAGCGGCTGCGCCGCGAGACACCCGAGCTCGGCCGGGCCTGGACCGAGGCCATGCGGGGCACCCTGGGAGCGGCGCTCGATGCCGGGGCCCGCCTCACCGGCTGCACCCGTGACGGTTGGTACGTGCTGGCCGAGCCGGTCGGCCTGCGTGAGCTCGCGGACCGACGGTGAGACCCACGCTCCCGCCCATCGCGGTGACCGCCGTCGACCTGGTCCGGGTCGTGATGCCGCTGGTGCAGCCCTTCACCACCTCCTTCGGTCGCCAGACGGAGCGGACGGTGCTGCTGGTCCGGGTCCGGGGCGACGGGGCCGACGACACCGAGGTGGTCGGTTGGGGCGAGTGCGTGACCCCCGCCGCGCCGGTGTACTCCGAGGAGTTCACCGATGGTGCCGCGCTGGTGCTGCGCGACCACCTGGTGCCGGCCCTACTGCGCCGGGACCGCGAGGTGGGCGCGGAGGAGGTCGGGACGCGGCTGCGCCACCTGCACGGTCACCGGATGGCCCGAGCGGCGCTCGAGGTCGCCGTGCTCGACGCCCAACTCCGCGCTGTCGACCGGCCGCTCGCCGAGCACCTCGGCGCCGTCCGCGACCGCGTGCCGGCAGGGGTCAGCGTGGGCATCCCCGACGGCGGCACGCACGCCCTGCTCGAGCAGGGGGCCGGCTACCTCGATCAGGGCTACCTGCGCATCAAGGTCAAGATCGAGCCCGGCTTCGACGTGACGCCGGTGACCGCACTCCGGGAGGCTTTCGGCACGGAGTGCGCGTTGCAGGTGGATGCCAACGCCGCCTACGACGCGGGCGACCCCGACCACCTCGCCGCCCTGGACGCGCTCGACGAGCTGGGCCTGGAGATGCTCGAGCAGCCCTTCGGCCCCGCGCGGCTCCGCGACCACGCCAGGCACGCCGCGAGGTGGCGCACCCCGGTGTGCCTGGATGAGTCGATCCACGACGCGACCGATGCCGCCGACGCGATCGCGATGGGGGCCTGCCGGATCGTCAACGTGAAGATCGGACGGGTCGGGGGGCTGGCCGAGGCGGTCGCGATCCGGGACCGGTGCCGGGCGGCCGGGGCCCCCGTGTGGTGCGGGGGCATGCTCGAGACCGGCATCGGTCGCGCAGCCAACGTCGCGCTGGCCGCCATCGAGGGGTTCGACCTCCCGGCCGACGCTTCCGCCTCCGACCGGTACTGGAGCGAGGATCTGACCGAGCCGTTCCACCTCCTCGACGGGTACCTGGAGGTGCCGACCGGCCCCGGCATCGGCCGCGAGCCCCGTCCCGAGGCCCTCCGGGACGCCGAGGTGGAGCGGCTGTTCGGCTGAAGCTGTGCCAACAGACGGGGTCAGGTCGCGTCAGGTCGCGTCAGGTCGCGTCGGCGACCGTCGCGACCCGGGAGCCGCTGCGCAGGGTCTCCTTCGCCACGCGACCGATCCGGGCCACCCGCTCCTGGTCGACCGGGTCGTCGAGCTCCGCGCTGGCCAGGACCCGCTCGATCTGCCCCTCGACCACCTCGGCCCGGTCCGCACTGTCCGCCACGTGCTCCGCGACGTCGATCAGCAACGTGAGCAGCGCCGCGAGCACCTCGGGGTCCGTGCGGCCGTAGCGCCGCGCACCCCCGACGGCCAGTTCGAGCAGCGCGGCGAACCCGGGCCGCGGCGCCGCCACCCGGACCTGGCCGTCCTCATCCTCGACGACGTCGTCGCCCAGGGGATGGGCGGCGTAGCGGCACAGCACCGACGACATCTGGGTGACCGCCAGCGCGGCCGTGGTCGGATCGTTGATCCCCGGTGACAACGCCCGCGTCGCCACGTCCTGGAGCTGGCGGAGCCCGAAGGCCAGGTCGGTGGACTCGGTCCGGTCGACCCCGAGGTAGACGTGGCGGTGGACCAGGGCCGACAGCCCTTCCCGGTCGCCCGGGCCGGTGTCGTCCTCGTTCCCCCCCCCCCAGGCCAGGGTCGTCCCCTTCGTGACCCAGTCACCGAGCGTCGGCCGCAGCCGGAGCCGGACCCCCGCGGCGCGGGCCACCTCGGCGAGGCGGTCGATGTCGACCCGCTGGAGGAAGCCGTCACGCCGCGCCCAGACGGGGACGGCACCGGCGGGGGGATCCGGGGCCAGGCGGTCGGGGATCGTCTCTCGGTCACCGGGGACGTTCGCCAGCTGCTGCGTGCTGAAGACGACGATCTCGTGCATGACCACGTCCACGCGCAGGTGCTGGGTGACGTAGTGGATGAAGTAGAGCAGCAGGCCGACCGCCACGAAGGACAGCACCAGGGCCGCGGTGACGGCGAGCCGAGGCACGAAGGCGTCGACGCCCTCCCCTTCGGAACGGACCAGGCGCAGCACGCCCACGGAGAACACCGCCGAGCCGACCATCCCGCTCATCACGACCTGGACCCGTCGGCTGCGCAGGAAGGTCCGCAGCAACCGGGGGGTGAACTGCGAGGCGGCCATCTGCAGCGCGACGACCGTCAGGGAGAACACCAGCGCGAGCACGGTGATCGTCGCGCCCGCCAGCT
>PWWI01000184.1 GCA_003561535.1 Nitriliruptoraceae bacterium | reverse complement strand
TGATCGATCTGCTGACCAGCGGTGGGAACACCGACCCACCGAAGCTCCAGCGGGTGTTCTGGGCGGTGCTGGAAGGCGCGATCGCCGGGGTCCTGCTGGTCACCGGCGCCGGTGGCCTGCAGGCGCTCCAGACGGCGGCGATCACCACGGCGCTGCCGTTCTCGGTCATCATGATCCTCGCCTGCGTCGGGCTGGTCCGAGCCCTCTACGTCGATGAGCGAGGTCGTCCGCTCCAGCGGGCCGTGCTGTGGTCCGAGGACCACGACGACGTGCCTGAGGCCTACGGCCGCCACAGTCCGGTCAGCGACGGCATCGATGGCGCTCCCTGAGCGACGTCAGGTGGGCGGCTGCCACGCCCCGGACCCAACTGGTCCCTGGGCCATCGTCGACGCCTCGCCGACACGCTGGAGGTGGAGCCGACGACCCGTGCGAACGGTCACCGTCGGTTGGTGCTCGCGGGAGCTCGGAGTGGGCGCCTGCTCCCCGCTGCCCTGTCAGCCCTCGCCGCGGGCCCAGGCGGTGAGCTTCTTGAGGGCGTCGCGGTCGCTCTGGGTGGTGATGAGCAGGACGTCGCCGGGGAGGATCTCGGTGCCACCTCGGGGGACGGTGACGTGGTCGTGGCGGATCACCGCGGTGACGATGGACCCGTCGGGGATCGAGAGCTCCGCGAGGCGCCGGCCGGCGATCGGCATCTCCTCGGTCACGTGCAACTCGACGAGGTCGACCTCGATGCCCTCGAGCGGCATCGCCTCGGCGACCGGGGCCCAGGCGGGCCGTGGCTGGATGAACCCGAGGCTGCGGACGGTGGGGAGCAGGGCGGTGCCCTGGATGAGCACCGAGACGAGGACGACGAAGAACACGATGTTGAACACCAGATCCGCCCCTTCGACGCCGGCGGTGAGGGGGAAGGTGGCGAGCACGATGGGCACGGCACCCTTCAACCCGCCGAGGGTCAGCACGGTGCGTTCACGCCAGTCGTAGTCCTGCCCGAGGGTGCAGATCCAGACCGCGAGCGGTCTGGCGATGAAGGTCAGGACCGCCGCGACGAGCAGCGCGGCGACCGCCACCGCAGGCAGCTGGGAGGGGAAGACCAGCAGGCCGAGCAGGAGGAACAGCCCGATCTCCGCGGCGTTGGCCAGCGCCTCGTGGAAGCCGAGGATGGCCCGGCGCTCGCGCGGGAGCAGCGCCCCGATCAGCACCCCGGTCAGGTAGACCGCGACGAACCCGGACGCGCCGAAGGTCACGGCGATGCCGTAGGCCAGCGCGCCGAACGCCGCGACGGTGATCGGGTAGAGCCCCTCGATCTGCATGGCGGTCCGGCGCAGGAGGACGACGGCGAACCAGCCGACCAGCCCACCGACGGCCCCGCCACCGAGCAGCTGTAGCAGGGCGAAACCGACCCACTGGCCGGCGGTCGCCCCCTGGTCGTAGGTGGCGAGCAGTCCGATGGTCAGCATCACCGCGATGGGGTCGTTCGATCCGGACTCGACCCGCAGCAGCGCTGCGGCCCGCCGCGGCAGCGGGGTGCTGCGCATCATGGAGAACACCGCTGCGGCGTCGGTGGAGCCGACGACCGCGCCGATCAGCGCGGCGGTGACGATGTCGATGTCGAGCAGCAGCCAGGCGCCGGCGGCGGTCACCCCTGCCGTCAGGACCACGCCGACGGTGGCCAGCAGGATGCCGGGCAGCGCAGCGAGCTTGAGGTCGGTCGGCTTGGTCGTCATCCCACCCTCGAGCAGGATGAACAGCAGGGCGATGACGCCGACGTTCTGCACGAGTTCGGGATCGTCGAGGCTGATCAACCCGAGGCCGTCGTCCCCGAACAGCATCCCCAGGGCGAGGAAGAGCAGCGCACCCGGCACCTGGAACCGGCGGGAGCGACGCGTGACCGCATCGGAGGCGAACACCGCAGCCAACGCCAGGGCAGCTCCGGTGAGCACGAGGGAGTCGATGCCCAGCGTGACCTGCATCCACCCCTCCTAGCAGCCGTTCATGCACCGTGACAGCATCCGAACGCTCTCGTCCGCCCCTGACGACGGTGCCGACGAGCTGGGTTCATCGCAGCTGCTCGGGCCGCAGGGTCAGCACGGGCACGCTCGCCCGACGGATCACACCCGAGGCGACACTGCCGGCGATCAGCCTGGCCAACCCCGTCCTGCCGTGCGTCGCGAGCGCGATCAGGTCGACACCGGCGCGGGATGCTCGTTCGTTGATGCCCACCGCGAGCTCTGTGTGCTCGTCCACCGACCAGTGGACCTCGATGCCGGCGGCCTGGAGGTCCCGGGCTGCTGTGGCGACCTGTCGCTCGGCGGCACGTTCCTCCTCCGGCACGTCGACGTCGCCGATGCGGGGGTCACCGATCGGGTAGCCGACGTGGAGGAGTCGGACCGCGAGGTCGAGGTGACGGGCCCAGGCCTCGACCACCGGCAGGATGCTGGCCGAGATGTCCGAGCCGTCCAGACAGACCAGCAGCCGGCGCCAGCGTGGACGGGGGTTCTGGAGGGCTGGCCCGGTGAGCAGCAGCGGTGCGTGCAGGCTCCGCAGCACCTCGGCGGTGACGCTGCCGAACACGACCTCGGCGAGCCCGCTTCGGCCCCGGCTCGACAGGCACAGCAGGCCGGGCGGATCGGTCTCGGACACCAGCCGGACGAGCTCGCTCGCCGGGTCCGCTTCTCGTGCCACCCGGACCCCCGTCAGGTCGACATCGTCGGGGTCGTCCGCGGCAGGGACGTGCACCAGTTCGAGCGGGCACCCGAACGATGCTGCGGCGCGCGAGCCGACGGGGACCGCCCGCAACGACCGTTGCGAACCGTCGGTCCCAACGACGACGCGTGCGTACATCTGTGCTCCACCCTTGCCGGGCGGTCCATGCTAGGTGAGCTCGCCGCACGGAGGACGCGCCGCTCTCCAGCGGTGGATCCCGGGCACCGCGGCAGCTGAACACGGTGGCGGAGCCATCCGGATGCTGGTCACGGCCCCGTGGCCCGCAGGTGGTCGGTCACCTCGACGTCGTAGAGGACCTCTTCGGTGGTCAGCCGGGCCCACGGGGTGCCGTCGTCGAGCCAGGTGAGCGTCGTCTCGACGGGGAGCTGCCGTCCGTCGAGGTCGCCCCAGGTGACGACCTCGTTGATCCACAAGGTGCGCTCCTGTGCCTCCTCGCCCTTGAACCGCATCGACTCGAACAGGTGCACCTTGCCGTCGCCGTCGAACCGTGCGACGAAGGTCTCCTCGCCGTCCTCCGCCGGGACGACGAGCAGGGCGGTGGTCTCGTCGACCGGCTCCCAGCGCACCCGGGGGTCGGTGAGCCAGACCGACGGCATCCAGATGGTCTCCGCCCACAGGCCGAGGTTGGCGCCCTGGTCGATCTTCGGGCCCTCGCTGACGCCGAAGGGCAGCTCGAGGCGGGCGGTGCCGTCGAGGTAGGTCTCGTGCACGGTGAGCACGGTCCGCCCGAAGAACGTGACCTCGATGTGGTGCCGGTAGTCGCGCCCGGCGGCGTGGGTGAAACGCCAGCGCACGGGGAGGGTCAGGCCGCTGACCCGCATCGTGCCGCGGCCGGAGATGACGGCGCTGGTGACGACCGGGACCTCATCGCCGTACAGCTGCCGGTAGAAGCGTTCCACGGGCGGCGGCAGGCCCTCCGGCAACGCGACCATCGCCGGGACGGGCGGGGCGGCCTCCAGCGTCACGTCGGGCAGCGGCCGCGGGGTGACCCGGAACCCGACGAGGCCGACGAGGCCGAGCACGACCAGGCCAGCCCCGAACCAGGCCAGGACCCGCATCGCGCACCTCCCGCATCGTCGTCGGCGTCGGCGTCGTCGGCCCGTCGCCCCCCGCAGCTTGCAGGCCGCGCGGGGCTCCGCGCGAGGGAGGAAGGCCTCTCCACCGTCGGACCTTCGGCTGTCGCCGAGCTGGCTGTGCGGCAGCCGGAGAACTCCTGGGTGCCCAGCGGCTCGGCGACGGCGGTGCCACCGTGTGGGAGGATGGCCCTCGACCGCACGCACGGACGGAGAGCCGGATGGCAGCGTCGGACGACGAGGTGACGGCCTCCCAGGGTTTCAGCGCGGCGGAGCGCGAGGCGATGCGACAGCGTGCGGAGGAGCTCCGCGCCGAGCGTGGGGGTGGCAAGAAGGCGGACGCCCTGCAGGCGGCCCTGGATGCGATCGCGTCGATGCCGGAGGCTGACCGCGTCATCGCGGAGCGCGTGCATGCGACCGTGACCCGTGTCGCCCCGCACCTGCTCGCGAGGACGTGGTACGGGATGCCCGCCTACGCCGACGGCAAGCACGTGGTGTGCTTCTTCCAGGGGGCGGGGAAGTTCGATGCACGCTACGCCACGCTCGGGTTCAACGACTCGGCCCGGCTCGATGACGGTGACATGTGGCCGGTCGCGTTCGCGATCGTCGCGTGGACCGACGCGGTCGCCCAGCGGGTCGAGGCGCTCGTCCGTGGCGCGCTCGCGTGACCGCGTGAGCTCGGCGGCGGTGCCCGCAGCGCCCCAGCTCAGCGAGGCTGGACAGCACCGGCACCGCGAGGGAGGCTGGTGCGGTACCCGACGCCGTGACCTCAGGGACGAGCATGACCAAGCATCGGATCTACGCCACGAGTGTCGCCAGCGTCCATCCCCACTACGTGGCCAAGGCAGAGCGGAAGGGAAGGACACGGGAGGACGTCGATGAGATCATCCGTTGGCTGACCGGGTACCGCCAGGAAGAGCTGGACGGACACCTCGACGAGGACACCGACTTCGAGACCTTCTTCGCCGAGGCCCCTGCACCGAACCCGGCACGGGCGTCGATCACGGGTGTCGTCTGCGGGGTCCGGGTCGAGGACATCGAGGAACCGACCATGCGCGAGATCCGATACCTGGACAAGCTGGTCGACGAGCTGGCACGAGGCAGGGCCATGGACAGGATCCTGCGGCAGTAGGCCCAGCACGGACCTCCGGCCCGCACGGTCACCTGCTCCGGGGCGCGGTGGTCGGCCTTCGCGGGGACGTCGGCTCTGGGGAGAGGCACACCGAGCCCGGTGTGGGATGCTCGCAGCAGCTCACAGGCCGGAGGGACGCTGGTGTCGATGAAGGAACGCATGCTGGGCGGGGAGCTCTACCTCGCCGACGACCCTGAGCTGATCGAGGCCCACGGGAGGGCGCAGGGGCTCCTCGCGGAGTACAACGCCACCTCACACCAGCAGCAGGAGCGTCGCCACCGGCTGCTGGAGGAACTGCTGGGCTCGGTGGGGGAGGGCATCGTCATCAAGCCCACCTTCCGCTGCGACTACGGGTTCCCGATCAGCGTCGGTGCCGGCACGTTCATCAACTACGACTGCATCATCCTCGATGTCGTCGACGTCGAGATCGGAGCGGCCTGCCAGCTCGCCACCCGGGTCCAGCTGCTCACGGCTACGCATCCGGTCGACCCGGTGGCGCGTCGGGCTGGCTGGGAGTCGGGAGCACCGATCCGCCTCGGCGACAACGTGTGGCTCGGTGGCGGGGCGATCGTGATGCCCGGCGTTGGCATCGGGGACGACACCATCGTCGGTGCCGGCTCGGTCGTGACGCGAGATCTGCCCGCGGGGGTCGTGGCGGTGGGTGCACCAGCACGGCCGGTGCGCGCCATCACCGAGGCCGACCGGGTCGCGACCCCGCCACGGTGACGCGCGCTGCCGGGTCGCGATGCAGGGTCAGCTGGCTCGCTGGATGGGGAAGTCGCGCTGGCTGGGCAGGGCCTGGCGGGACTGCTGGTAGTCGGTGGTCGCCATCGGGCTGGAGATCAGGAAGTCGGCGGTCGCGCGGTTGCAGGCTGCCGGGATGTTGCGCAGGGTGGCGATCCGCAGCAGGGCCTTGACGTCCGGGTCGTGGGGCTGTGGTTCGAGGGGGTCCCAGAAGAAGATCAGCATGTCGATGGTGCCCTCGGCGACCATGGCGCCGATCTGGAGGTCACCGCCGAGGGGGCCGCTGTTCATGCGGGTGACCTCGAGGCCGACCTCGTGGGTGAGCACGGTGCCGGTGGTGCCGGTGGCGATGAGGTGGTGGTGGCTGAGGCTGTCGCGGTTGTACTCGGCCCACTCGAGGAGTTCGACCTTGCGGTTGTCGTGCGCGATCAGTGCAATGGTCTTGGCGGACTGGCGGTGGTCGGTCATGTGGTCACCTCGGGGGTGAGCGGACGCAGCACGTCGGGGGTCGCCGCGCGGGCTCTTCCTGCGCGCGACGTGGGCTTCACCGGCCGGAAGCGGGCGAAGGTGGAGGAGTGGAGCGGGCCGGAAGGGTGGGGGGCGACCGTCGGTCGCATCGTGGCGGCGGGACGGGCGGGGATGTCGGCGGGATCGCCGCGAAGGAGAGGTGACCGGCCCCGCAGAGGACAGCATGACCGCCCACGCCCTCGGCCGCTAGGCGTCGATACCCGTCGATGGTGGTGGCCGATTGGCTGGGAAGTGGACGGTCCACACGGCAGGCCAGCCATCCAACGGCGCGGCGCCGCGGCTGTTCCGGTTCGCTGGCCCGACGAGGCTCGCGCCGGTGTGTCAGGTCGGTGTCGCCAGGAGGGCGTACACCGGCGCGGCCGGGTCGAAGGCGGCGCCGGCGACGTCGCCTAGCACCTCGACCACGCGGAAGCCGGCGCCCTGGAACTCCTCCCGTGCTTCGTCGACCGTGAGGTGGGCCAACCAGGCGTGGACGGTGCGCGTGCGTTCGGGCTCGGCGATCAGGTAGCGGTCGAGCGCGACGCGCTCCTCGGGGTAGAGGATCGCCTGGTGGACCCCGACGTACTCACCTGGGGCCCAGAAGCCGTCCATGAGCCGGTCGGCGATCGTGCAGGCCTCGGTCAGGGTCGCGAACCGCTGCTCGGAGTGCAGGTCGACCAGCAGGCGGCCGCCGTCGACCATGCGCGCTCGGACCCGCTCGAGGAGCCGCCGGCGGTCACCGGGCGGCAGGGCGCAGTAGTCGCAGTAGATCAGTAGGGCGACGTCGTGCTCCGGCAGCGGTGCCGTCAGGTAGTCACCCACCTCGAAGCTCGCACGATCGCAGGTGGCCCGGCGTCTGGCCTCCTCGACCGAGACCCCAGACAGGTCGATCCCGTGCACGCGGGACCCGTGTGCCGCCAGTGGGTTCGCGTACAGGCCAGGACCGCAGCCGAGGTCGAGGATGCGCGTGTCGGGCCCGACGCCGAGGGGCGCGACGATCCAGTCGAGCGACCGGTCGATGAAGGCGTGCTCCCGGGACGCCGCGGCAACGTCAGGGTCGAGGTGGCAGGCCAGCATCTGCCGTTGGACGTGGGGATCCGTCCACAGCTCGTGCGGTCCGCCGACGGCGAAGGGTTCCGGGACCTGGGTCAGTTCGCGCAGGAGTTCGTAGAGGGGCATCACAGCGGATGCACCACCCACACGTTCGCCTCGACGTAGACGGCGTGGTCCTGCTCGACGTCGACGTGGACCGGAGCGAGCGCGCCCGCGACGACGACCATCCCGGACCGATCGAACGGCAGCCCCGTCCAGGAGCGCCACTGCGCCAGGGTCCCGGTGATCGTCATCGCCGTCGGGCAGACGCGTTCGATCCTGCCTCCCGCACGGACGTGCAGTCGCAGCCAGGGATCGGCCGGTAGCCCGTCCTCGCGCGTCCGGGCCGCATAGTCGGCCATGGGGGTGTGGGGTTCCTCGTGCTTGCGGCTAGGACGAACGGGCGCGACCAGTTCGCGTGCACCGATCCCTCTGGCGGCGTCCTTCATGGTCTCGACCAGCCGCAGTGCGAGCCCCGTTCCGCGGTGCGAGGGCGCCACCATGATCTCCAGCGCCGAGACGTGGGTGGGAGATCGACCGGCGAGGGGGTCCAGCCAGGCCCACTGCACGACCCCGTCCCATCCATCCGGTGGCAGCCCATGACGCCGCAGGAGCCAACCCATCGCGAACGGCACCGAGTAGGCCCTGCCGACCACCTGCCCGCCTTCCAGGGCCACGAAGGCGTGCTGAGCGTGGTCCCGCCGGCGTGCGAAGTAGAGGGCGGCCATGGGATCGTGCAGCATGAAGCGCGGCCACAGATCGGTCAGCACGTCGGCCGAGCTCTCCAGCTCGGGCCGCTCGGCGAGTGAGACGATCTCCACGCTCATCGGGGTCTCCCGTCGATCGTGCAGGCTAGAGGTGCGGGAGCCGGGCAAGCGGCACGGTCGTGCGCCGACCCTGAGAAGCCCGCGGTCGGCCCGCGCCTGCCCGGACGAGAAACAGCGAGTATCCGCTGGAAGTCGAGCGGGGTCGGCGGCAGGGAGGAGCGAGACCCGCTGGGCACGCGAGAAGCAGCGCCTATCCGCTGCTTCTCTGCGGAGGGAGTCCGTTCGGGCGGGCTCGTCACGGCTCCCAGCGGAAACGCCAGACGGCGACCACCGCGCCCACCACCGCCCAGGCCGCGACGATCGCGAGCTCACGCGCGGCCCACACGCCGTCGAGGAAGGCGGCCCGTGTGGCGTCGATCAGCGGGGCGAGCGGCAGCCATCCGACGATGTCGGTGACCACCTCGGGGAGCACCTCGGCCAGGGGGAACACCCCGGAGAGGAACACCAGCGGCATGAAGGTCGCCAGGGTGATCCCGGGCACGGCGTCCGCGTCGGGGATCAGGGACGCGACAGCCAGCCCGAGCGCACCCAGGCAGGCGGTGCCCAGCGCCAAGGTGACCACCAGCGGCAGCCAACCGGCTGCGACGGGGGTCACGTCGTGGACGAGCCAGCCGAGCAGCAGCACGATGGTGACCGCGAGTGCCACGATCCAGAACGTCGAGACGATCCGGCCGGCGAGGTAGGCCCAGGCCGGCACCGGTGTGCCGCGCAGGCGCTTGAGGACGCCCTGGTCGCGGGCGGTGGCCACGGTCTCGGGCAGGGTCACGTAGGCGATCAGGGCCAGTCCGAACACGGGCATCCCGGTGGTCATCCACACCGAGAACGCGAACCCGTCGACCTCGGGGTCGCCGATCACCAGCGGCAGCAGCACCACGAACAGCGACGGGAAGGCCAGGGCGAAGAAGGCGTAGACCGGTTCGCGCCACACCGAGCGGTTGGCGTGGCGCAGCTGCCCCCACACCATCCCGAGAGCGCTCGGCCCACCGAAGCGCAGCACGCTGCGGTCCTGGCCGGCACCGGTGGCGCCGGGCCCGCGGCGCATCCGGCCGGCGGCCACGGCCCGCTCGCGCCCGAGCAGCTGGGTGGCGACGAGCCCGCCGAGCACCCCCCAGGCCACCAGCGCGCCGAGGTTGCCCCACGCCAGCCCGGGACCGGTCACGTCCAGCGCGAGCGGGAGCGCCAGCGCCTCGACGGCGTGACGGAGCGGGAAGACCAGCCCGGTCACCTCGGCCCACCGGGGCAGCTCACCCTCGAAGGCGAACACCTCGGAGACGAAGCTGAGCAGCACCACGGCACCCATGGTCGTGCTCAGCACGGCCTGGCTGGAACGGGACACCGCCGCCACGGCGAAGCCGAGCGCGGCGAAGGTGGCGATCACCACGACCAGGGCCAGCAGCAGCGACGGCAGCCGCAGCGGGTCGAGCTCCAGCCCGTAGACCAGGACGCCGACGAGCAGCATCACCGTGGTGCCGAGCACCGCCACCCATGCGGCGGCCCCGGCGCGGCCCGCCAGGTGGGCCCACATCGGCAGCGGGGTCCCACGCAGGCGCTTGAGGACCCCCTGCTCGGCGGCGACGGCCACACCGAAGGCGAGCATCACGAAGGCGGCCATGGCCACTGCGAACACCGCCGCGCCGGGGACCAGGCGCTGGATCGTGGGGTCTGCGGCGCCGTCGTCCAGCGGGCTCGCGCCCACCACCAGCCCGGACATGACCAGGAACAGCACCGGCAGCACCAGGCTGACCAACAGGGAGGCGGGCGTTCGGACCGCCTCGCGGGAGGCGTGCACGACCTGGGCGCTGATCAGCTGCCAGGGGCCGGGCCGGCGCCCGTCGCGCCGGGTGCTCGGGGTCGGTGCTGTGGTGGGTGGCTCGAGCACGTCAGCCACGGGGCTCACCGGCCCCGATCAGCTCGAGGTAGGTGTCCTCGAAGCTGCCCCGCTCCAGGGCCAGCCCGTCGAGCTCCACCCCGCGGGCACCCGCCCACCCGGTGACGGTGTGCAGGTCGGCGGTCAGCGAGAGCGAACGGACCACCACGCGCGACTCCGCGACCTCCACCTCGCCGTCCAGCGGGGGGAGGTCGGCACCGCTCACCCCGGCGGGAAGCAGGAAGGTCAGCACCGACCGGCCGGCCGAGGTGCGGGCGACCAGCTCCTCAGGGGTACCCAGCGCCACCAGCTGACCCCCGGCGACGACCGCGACCCGGTCGGCGAGGCGGTAGGCCTCCTCCATGTAGTGGGTGGTCAGCACGACGGTCTTGCCGATCTCGCACAGCCCGGCGACGACGTCCCAGGCCTGTCGGCGGGCCGAGGGGTCGAAGCCGGTGGTCGGCTCGTCGAGGTAGAGCAGCTCCGGGTCGCCGATCAACCCGAGCGCCAGGTCCACCCGGCGGCGCTGGCCACCCGAGAGGGTCTTGGTGCGCTCGTCGGCCTTGCCCGTGAGCCCGACCACCTCGATCACCTCGTCGACCGCGCGTGGGGCCGGGTAGAACCCGGCGTACAGCGACACCAGCTCCCGGACGGTGAACCGCTCGTCCATCCCGGCTTCCTGCAGGACGATGCCGATGCGCTCCCGGTACGCACGACCGCCGGTCTCCGGGTCGAAGCCGAGCACCTCGACCCGGCCGCTGGTGCGGGTGCGGTGGCCCTCCAGGATCTCCACCGTCGAGGTCTTGCCGGCACCGTTCGGTCCGACGATCGCGAAGACCTCACCCTCATCGATGGACAGGCTCAGGCCTCTGACCGCGTGGTTCTCCCCGTACCGCTTGTGCAGCTCCTCCACCACGACGATGCTCACGCGCACAGCTCCTCCTCGAGGCGTGTCGGCGCGGCGCTCCCGTCGACGAGCACACGCTCGGACAGGAGCCAGGTCGCGCCGCCACGCGGACCGGTTCCTCACCATCGACCCTCGACGGGATGCCTGCGCGCTGCAAGGGTCACTGGTCCCCAGCGACCGGTCTGATGGTCCAGGACCGGCTGTGTCCACTGAGGGCCACCGGGTCCCTGCGATGCCTCCCCCCAGCTGGTCGGTCGTTCGTTCGTGGGCGTCACTCGCTGTGGAGTGCCTCGAGGACGTCGAGGTTGGCGGCTCGTCGGGCGGGGAGCACCCCGGCGAGCAGGCCGGCGAGCGCCGCGAGGACGACGCCGATCGCGATCTGGGCCCAGGGCAGGACCAGTTGGGTGATGTTGAACTGCTCGATCCGGACGAACACCGCGCCGAGTGGGACCCCGAGCAACAGGCCGAGGGCCGCACCGATCAGCGCGACGCTGATCGCCTCGGTGCGCACCATGCGGCGGACCTGGGGCCGGGTCATCCCCACCGCCCGCAGCAGCCCGATCTCCCGGGTGCGCTCCACGACGCTGAGCGCGAGGGTGTTGACGATGCCCAGCAGGGCGACCAGCACGCTGAGCGCCAGCAGGGCGAGCACGACGCCGACGAACTGGTCGAGTTGGGAGGCGATGGCGTCGGCGAACCCGGCCTGATCGAGCACCCGGACCTGGGGGTAGGCGACGAGGGCCTCCTCGACCGCCGCGAAGACGCGGGAGGCGTCCGCCTCGGCATCGAAGAGCACGTAGGCGTTGAACACCGTCGAGGCGCTGCCACCGGGCCCGCCCCAGGTCCGGGTGTCCAGGAAGGCGCCCACGTCGATGCCCCCGCCGTCGAACACCGCTGCGACGGGCAGGGTCGTCTCCCCGTCGGGCATCGTCGCGGCCACCTCGTCGCCCGCCACGAGGTCCAGGTCGTCGGCGATCGACTCGGTCAGCGCGATCCCACCGGTGGCCAGGCCGTCGAGCGAACCGTCGGTGATGTCGAGGTCGAGGACGGCCCGCAGTTGGTCGAGGTCCATCACCCCGACCGTGACGGTGCGGTCCCCGAGCTCCACCTGGCCGGCGGCAGCCGCGGCGACGACCTCGACGTCGTCGACGGCCGCGACCGCGTCCAGCGCGGGGTCCGGGACACCGGCGAGCGTGCCCGACTGCACGATGGCATCGGAGAGGAAGCTGCCCTCGATGGTGTCCCTGACGCTCCCCTGGAGCGAGGCGGCGAAGATCGAGACGAAGCTGACCAGCGCCAACCCGATCATGAGCGCCGACGCGGTCGCCGCCGTGCGGCGCGGGTTGCGGGTGGCGTTCGCGCGGGCGAGTTCACCGCTGATCCCCAGCGCGGCACTGGGGCCGCCGAGCAGCCGTGCGAGGGGACGGACGATCAGCGCGGACAGGGCAGCGACACCGAGGAACAGCGCGACCGCTCCGACCCCGAGGGTGACGGCTCCGGCGTCGGTGAGCAGCGTCGTGGCCAGGGCTGCCACCCCGCCGGTCAGCAGGACGGCACCGAGCACGGTCCGCACGAGCCCGCGTCCGGCCGGCGCCGCGACGGCGACCTCGGTCAGCGCGGCCACGGGCGGGATCGCCACGGCGCGGCGGGCGGGCACGATCGCCGCCAGCACGGTGATCACGACCCCGACGGCGATGGCGACCCCGATGGTGCGGGGCAGGACCACGAGGTCACCGGGCAGCTCGATGCCGATGGTGCCGAGGATGACCTGGAGCCCGCGGGCGACCAGCAGGCCGAAGGCGGCGCCGAGCGCCCCACCGACCGCGCCGACCAGGGCGGCCTCCCCCAGCACCGAGCCGAACAGCTGTCCGCGGCTCGCGCCGACCGCGCGCAGCAGCGCCAGCTCGCGCAGGCGGCCCGCCAGCACGATCGTGAAGGTGTTGAAGATCAGGAAGCTGCCCACCAGCAGCGCGATCACCGCGAAGACCAGCAACGCGATGGAGAATACCTCGATGATAGGCCCGAAGGCCTCCTGCTGCTCCGCCACCACCTCGGCGGCGGTCTGGACGGTGAAACCCTCGCCGAGCTCGGTCTCGATGGCGGCGATCAGTTGGGCCTCGTCGACACCGGCGGCAGCCACGGCGTAGGCGGCGGTGAGCTCCCCGTCGGTGCCCAGCCGGGCCAGCGCCGTGGCGCGGTCGAGGACCACCACCGACGCGCCGGCGAGGTTGTCGAGGTCACCTAGGCCGAAGGTGCCAACCACCTCGGGACGCTCAACCGGGCCGTCCAGCACGAGCCCGACCCGGTCGCCGACCCCCCACCCCTGCGCGCTCGCGGTGCCGGCGTCGATCGCGATCTCATCCGCGGTCTCGGGCCACCGGCCGGTCCGCAGCTCCGCCGGATCGAGCTCCTGGTTGATGTAGGCGTTGTAGCCGATGGTGGGCGGCCCGAACTGCCCCGTCGGCTCGCCGTCGTCCCCGATCAGGATGGCGACGCCCTCCACCTCGCCCTCGGCCACGGCGACCTCGTCGAGGGCCACCAGCCGGTCGACCACCTCGGTGGGGAAGGTCGGCACGGCGGTGTCGAAGGGGTCATCGGCACGGGTGTCGTCCGGGTCCTCGGCACGGACCACGGCGTCCGCGGTCCCGACGATCGAGATGAAGAGGTTCTCGAACCCCTCCTCGAGGGTGTCACCGAAGGTCAGCGCACCGGCGACGAAGCCGGTGCCGATGATCACCGCCAGCGCGGTCATGACGAACCGGGCCTTGGCCGCCAGCAGACCCTTCCAGGTCAGGGTCCACATCGCGGTCAGCTCTCGAGCGCGCGGATGCGATCCAGCACGCCGTCGACGGTGGGGCCGGCGAGCTCGTCGACGACGCGGCCGTCGGCCAGGAACCACACCCGGTCGGCGGTCGCCGCTGCGATCGGGTCGTGGGTGACCATCACGATGGTCTGCCCGAGCTCGTCGACACTGCGGCGCAGCAGGGCGAGCAGCTCCTGCCCGCTGGTGCGGTCGAGGTTGCCCGTCGGCTCGTCACCGAACACCAACTGCGGTCGGGTCACCAGCGCCCGGGCGACGGCGACCCGCTGCTGCTGGCCGCCGGAGAGCTCCGCCGGCTTGTGAGCCAGGCGATCGCCCAGCGCGAGCGAGGTGATCACGGCATCGAACCAGTCGGGATCGGGGGCACGTCGCCCCAACCTGAGCGGCAGGACGATGTTCTCCCGGGCGGTCAGGGTCGGCACCAGGTTGAAGGCCTGGAACACGAACCCGACCCGCTCGCGTCGCAGTTCGGTGAGCTGCTTGTCCTTCAGCGCCGCGAGGTCGGTCCCACCGATCCGCACGGTCCCGCTGGTGGGGCGGTCGAGACCGGCCAGGCAGTGCAGCAGGGGGGACTTGCCCGATCCGCTCGGGCCCATGACGGCGGTGTAGCTGCCCGTGGGGACCGTGAGCGTGACCCCGTCCACGGCGCGGACCTCGGCCTGCGCCTCGCCGTACACCTTGGTCAGCTCGACCGTCTCCGCTGCAAGCGAGGGATCGTCGGTTCCAGCGGACGAAGCTGACATGGTGGTCCTCCCAGGGCATCGCGACCACCCCGAACGCGGCGCCAGCCTCTGCAACCTAGGTGTCGTCGCGGACCGACGCTACGTCCGGTCCGCGCGTGCGACGGGCGAGCGTGGACGCCTGACGGCCAGGAATGCGGCGTCGGGGCGACGCGCGCGATAGCTGCACGCTGCAGTGACCGACGAGTACCGAACATATACCAGAGTGATATCACTATGAGATGAGGTGGTCCTGATGGCGGCAGAGGTGTTGGCGGAGCGCGCGGCGCGGTCGCGGGGTGGGATCCCGATCCTGGTCGGGGTGCTCGTGGTCGGGGTAGCCAGTGTCGCGGGCATCGTGCTGTCCGTCCGCTCGCTGGTGCTGGGTGGGTCCGTCGCAGTGGGGGTCAGTGGGATCGTCGCCGGTGTCCTCGTGCTGCTCGCGACCGTCTTCGTCGGGGTCGGGCTCTACACGATCCAGCCGAACCAGGCCCGGGTGCTGACCCTGTTCGGCGACTACCGGGGCAGCGACCGCACCCCGGGGCTCAGGTGGGCGAACCCGCTGATGATGAAGGAGAAGGTCAGCTTGCGGGTGCGTGACTTCACCACCGAGGCCTCCAAGGTCAACGACGCCAACGGCAACCCGATCATGATCGCTGCGGTCGTGGTGTGGCAGGTGACCGACACCGCCCGGGCGGTGTTCGGGGTGGACGACTTCGTCGACTACGTGCGCATCCAGTCCGAGTCCGCGGTGCGCCAGCTGGCCCGCTCCTACCCCTACGACGCGTGGGACGACACCCAGGTCACGACCCTGATCGGCGACCCGATCGACGTGAACCGTGATCCACTGACCGAGCTGCAGGAACGGGCCGACGACGCCGGGGTCACGGTTCTCGAGGCCCGGATCACCGATCTGTCCTACGCCTCGGAGGTCGCCGAGGCGATGCTGCGCCGCCAGCAGGCCTCCGCGATCGTTGCGGCGCGGGCGAAGATCGTCGAAGGTGCCGTGCTGATGGTTCGCGAGGCCGTTGCGCAACTCGAGGAGGGCACCACCGACGTGGATGCCATCCCGCTGGACGCGGACCGCAAGGCCACCTTCGCCTCCAACCTGATGACGGTGATCGCCAGCGACACCCCCACCAGTCCGGTCGTCAACGTCGGCACCCTGTCGCGCTGACGATGGCTCGCGAGCGCAAGCAGTTCCCGCTCCGGATCTCACCGGAGCTGTACGAGGTGTACGAGGCCTGGGCGGCGGACGAGTTCCGCTCGGTCAACGCCCAGATCGAGGCGGTGCTCGTCGACGCCGCTCGGCGGGCCGGCCGGCTGCGTCGCCGGCCCGCTGCCAGCTCCGATGGCGAGGCAGGCGGGGAGCCTCCCGGCTGAGCCGACATCCCGGCAGACCAGAGGAAGGAACCAGCCATGACCTCCGACGTCCGGCTCCTGGCGGAGGACCTGCTGCTGCTGGGCTGGAACGACGACTCGGGCCGACCGCACGGGTCGCTGGCCGTGCAGCTCAACCCGGCGATCGGCGGGGCACTGCTGCTGGACCTGGCGCTACGTGATCGGCTGCGCCTGGAGGTGGACCAGCCCCGGGCCAGTACTCGGCCGACCGGGGACGAGCTGCTCGACGAGGTCGCCCGGCAGATCAGGGACGGGCCGCGGCGCCGCAAGCTCAAGGGCTGGGTGAGCAAGGTCGGCACCACCGCCCGACGGGATCAGATCCGCGACCGACTGGTCGCACGGGGGTTGCTGGCCCCTGAGGAACGGAAGGTCCTCGGGGTGTTCCCGAGCACGAGGCACCGGCTGACCGACCCCGCCGAGGTGGAGCGGCTCGCGAGTGAGGTCCGTCGTGTGCTGACCGGCGGCCGCCCGTCCGGTGACCGGGCCACGGTGCTCGTGGCACTGGTCGGTGCGACCTCGGTCCTCGACCGGCTCGTGCCGCGAGGCGAGCGCGGTGCCGCCAGGGAGCGGGCCAAGGAGCTCGCGGAGTCCTTCCCGGTCGCGGCGGCGGCCCGTGCCGTGATCCGTGACACCCAGGCGGCGCTGGTCGCCACCTTCGCTGGCGTCGCAGGGGCGGCGTCGAGCCGGTGACGCCGAGAGGATCGTCGGCCACGTGGTCACGTCGACCAGCAGCTCCATCAGCAGGCCGTCCCACCATCGTCCGGCGTTGATGCTCACACCGGGCGTTGATGCTCACCCCGTGCCCGGTTGCGGGACCGGAGCGGTCGGGGCAGCGGTGGCTACGTGATGCCCGACGTCGGTGTCCTCGCGGACGGCGCTTCGGGGTCCACCGCCGGACCGGTCGACGCTCCCCGCTCTGCGGCGTCCTCCACCGGCTCAACCGGCCGCATCGCCAGCAGCACCAACAGCACCAGCAGCGGGACCTGCAGCACCCGTAGCCCGAGACCCCACACCTCGAAGGCGGGGACGCGGTCGCCGCTCACCGCGAGGTACATGGCACCGATCATGAGCTGCAGCGCCGCGCCGGCCGCCCACAGCGGTCGCCTGTCCTGTGTCAAGAGCAGCGCGGCGCCGACCAGGAAGATCGCAGCGGCACCGACGCCGAAGACCACGAGATCCATCTCGTCGGAGGGCCCGATGCTGGTCAGTTCGGCCGCGATGGCGAGGTAGATGGCGGCGACGACGACGCAGATCCCCGCCGCGATACGGCGCATGGTGCGACGGTTGGAGCTGACGGCGGGCATCGCGTGACCTCCCTGGGTCGGGGCGCTGCCGCTCATCATCTGTGCCGGATCGGTGCCCTGCGCAGGGTCCAACGACCCCTCCTCGCCAGGCGCCGTTCACCGCACCGCCGGCCGCGGCACATCGCTCTGACCATCTCCCGCCGTGGTGGGTCGTCGTGCTGCTACCGACGGTGCGCCCCCGCCGAGGTCGGTCGCGCGCCTGGAGGTGTTGCTTGCCAGAGGTGTTCCTCGCCAACGGTCGGGTTGCCGACGCCATGGCGTCAGCGCTGCAGTTCCCAGCCCAGGACCTCGTACAGCAGCAGGGCGGCAGCGACGAACAGCAGGCCCATGAACACCAGGTCCTCGACCCAGTCGATGATCCCCGGCTTGCGTTCGCACATGACGACCGGGTTGAAGACGAAGATCCCATAGGCGATCCACGCGACACAGAACAGGAGGCCGAGCCAAGCCGCCCAGGCGGGGCCGACGAAGAGGACCGCGATCACCGCCGCTGCGATGCCGTACAGCGCCAGTCCGCCCCACAGGTTCTGCAGGGAGTCGTGCCGGGAGGTCCCGGCCTTGCTCGTCGCCCGCCAGATCTCGTACACCAGCGAGATCACCATCGCGACGACCAGCACCCACGCAGCATGGAGCACGAGCACCGCCAGCCTCCTCGATCACCGCCGTTCGGACGGAGCAACTGGTGGTGATCCTCACCGCCCTGGCCCCGAGCGGCCAGGGGGCCAACCAGCGTGTCCGTGGTGCGGGCTACCCCACCTCGAGCCTCCAGCCGCAGGACCCGCACGCGCGTCAGCGACCGTCTGCCTCGCGGTGCAGCGACCTCTCGTCACCGACATCGCCCGGACCGCAGCGGCCGGGCGGACGGCCCGCTGTTTCACCGACGCCGGGTCACAGCCGTCCGCTCCCAGCGGCCGGCCACGGTGAGCGGTCCGGCCAGGTCCACGGTCGCCCGCCACCGGTAGGTGGTCGGCCACCGACGGAAGGCCGGCACGACCCGGGTCAGCCCCCGCAGCAGCCATGGCAGGCCGCGTGGCCGCCAGGGCGTGTCGGTGTCGAGGTCGAGCTCGACCCGGTCGGCGGATCGCCGGGCCGACCACGGTCCGGCGACCAGCCGAGCGTCGTCCACCTGCAGGCCCCAGCGGCCGGTCACGAGCTCGCCGTCCCGCAGGGTCGTGGGGTCGGGCAGCGGTGGCCACAGCAGCAGCTGAGCACGGTGCCCGTCGCGGGCCGCGACCACGGCGCGGATCGCGCGGCCGTCCGGGGTGAGGACCACCTCGCCGGGACCGGCGCCAAGCTCCCGCGTGCCGTCGCGGTTCACCTCGACGGCCAGCAGGTCGCTGGTGTACTTGATGATCCGCTGACGGTGGAGCCGCTCGAGGGGGATGCGGTTGGTCTCCACCGGCTCCCCGTCGATGCGGATCGTCGCCGGAGGATCGGTGACGCGCACCAGATCGAAGGTCGGCATCCAGATGACCAGCAGGCTCTGTGGGAGCTCGATGTCGGCGCTGACCGGCGCCAGCAGGCTGCTTCGCTTCCGCTCCCGGCCGTCACGGTCGTCGATGTCCAGCTCGATCCTGCGACCGTCGACGTCGACGAAGCTCGCGGCGGCCACCACCCCGTCGGGCCCGATCTCCAGCCGCGCGGGGTCGATGTCGGTGACGTTCCAGGAGCGGCTGCCCCCGCCGAGGTGGAAGTCCTCGGGCGTGAGTCGCAGCCCCGGCTGGACGTAGTGGTCCACGACCCGATCGGGACGGCGGGTCAGGAAGGCGAGCATGCCGGTGCCACGCTCGGCGTCGTCGAACCACACCAGCTCCGCGGCGTCGTAGACGGGGTGGGAGGGCAGCTCGAGGTTCAGCATGCGGACCGGTGCGGCGATCGTCAGCGTCAGGGGGCAGTGGCGGGCTGCCGGGCGGTCCGGGTGGCTGTCCTCAGAGGCCGGATGGTCGTGCTGGAGGCCGTCCGGCGCCGGCTCGGCCCCGCTCACCGTGGCTCGCGTCGCATGATCCACAGCCCCGGGAGCCAGCCGGCCCGGTCGAGGTGGGTGGTCACCACGAACCCGAACCGCTCGTACAGCGGCGGGTTGACCGGGTCGGTGGTCTCCAACCAGGCCGGTGCGTGGTCCTCGTCGCAACGGGTCAGCTGCCGGTCCAGCAGGGCCCGGGCCAGGCCACGACCCCGCAGCTCAGGGTCGGTCGCCAGGAAGGCGAGGTGCCAGCTCGCCTCGGCGCTCGCCCGCGCGACCCCGCGCCGGCGACGCAGCACCATCGATGCCGTCCCCGATAGGTTCCTCGCCAGCACCGTCGCCACGGTGGGCAGTTGTCGCGCCAGGACGGGCACGCCGGTCAGGGTGTCCCTGGCCGCCCGGAGCGTGGTGGGCAATGAGGTGCCGCGCGGCCCGGGTGGGTGCCAGATCGCCACGCCGCCGAGGCGGTCCTCCAGGGTCGCGACGTGGACGGTGCCGAGCGGCAGCCCGGCACGGAGCTGGTTGCGCGCAGCGGTCCTGAGCAGGCGCAGTCGGTCGTCGGGGTCGGGGAGGAGCACCCGGTTGCCGGGTTCCTCGCTGAAGGCGAGCGCCAGAACCTCCGCCGCGGCATCGAGGTGGTCGGGCGTCAGCGGCCGCACGGTGATCGGTTGGTGTCTGATGGTGTCGGACATAGCTCGCTCCAGGTTCGGGCAGCGGCACCCGAGCAGCATGCCGCTGCGACGCCGCGCCACCCAGGTCCCAAGGGCCCATGCGCCTGGGCCGTTGTCACCGGCCCAGGCAGACGGCCCCGTCAGATGCCGAGGACGGCGCGAGCGATGAGGAAGTAGATGATCAGGCCCGTGGCGTCGACCAGGGTGGTGATGATCGGGGCGGACACCACGGCCGGATCGATGCCGAGCCGCTTGGCGAGGAGGGGGAGCAGCCCGCCGGCGAAGGAGGCCCAGGTGCAGATCACCAGCAGCGTGGAGGAGATGACGATCGCGAACTCGACGCCGTAGAAGAACCAGACGATCGGGAAGCCGACCGCGCCGAGCATCAGCCCGAGCAGCACGCCGACGCGTAGCTCGCGGTGCAGGATGCGTGGGAGATCACGGAACTGGACCTCGCCGACGGCCATGGCCCGGATCACGACGGTGGCGGCCTGGGAGCCTGAGTTCCCGCCGGTGTCGATCAGCAGCGGGATGAACAGCGCCAGGGCGACGACGGCCTCGAGGGTGTCCTCGAAGAACTCGAGCACGTTGACGGTGGCCACCGCCGCGAGGATCAGCACCAGTAGCCAGGTGGCGCGCTTGCGGGCGAGGTGCAGCCCCCCGGCCTGCAGGTACGGCACCCCGAGCGGCTCGACACCACCCGCACGCTGGATGTCCTCGGTCTCCTCCTCCTCGATGATCTCCATGGCGTCGTCGACGGTCAGGACGCCGACGAGCCGGTCCTCGGTGTCGACCACGGGCAGGGCGACGAGGTCGGCCTCACCGATCAGCCGCGCGGCCACCTCCTGGTCCTCGTCGACCCGGGCGGCGTAGGTCTCAGGACGGGTCAGGTCCCCGACACGGGTGCCCTTCTCGGCGGTCACGAGGTCGGGCAGGTCCACCACCCCGACCAGTCCACGCTGGTCGTCGGTGACCGGGACCACCAGCACCTCCCGGGGTCGCAGCCCGGCCCGGCGGATCTTGGTCAGCGCGTCGGCGGCGGTCTGGCCGGCACGGACACTGACG
Organism: Nitriliruptoraceae bacterium; assembly: GCA_003561535.1. Taxonomy (GTDB): domain Bacteria; phylum Actinomycetota; class Nitriliruptoria; order Nitriliruptorales; family Nitriliruptoraceae; genus T1Sed10-7. Next base: position 51,769 of record PWWI01000184.1, on the reverse strand, counting down.
TACCGCGGGCTCATCGTGCGGCCGACCGAGTCCTCGGGGTACCCCAACAGCAGGTTGGTGTTCTCCCGCGCATCCGTGGGCAGGCTCGCCAGGAGCCGCCTCGCCACCATCGCGGGCATCTCGTCGAGCAGCCGCGCCCGGTCGTCGGCGTCGAGGTGGCGGAAGAGGTCGTTGACCGACTCGTCAGCCAGCGCGTCGATCAGCTGCTGCTGGTTGACCGGGTCGAGCGCTTCGAACACGGCCAGGGCCCGGTCCTTGGCCAGCAGACGGAACACCATCGCCTGCTCGGTGGGGTCGAGGCGGGTCAGTTCCTCGGCGATGTCCAGCGCACCGTGATCGGCGAGCCAGTCGTTCATGCCATCGAGGTCACGGTCGGTGACGAGGTCGATGAGGGTGAGGGTCTCCTGGGTCATGGCGTACTCCTGACGGGTGGACGCGGCTCGCAGCCGCGACGGGGTGCGCCGGACCTACGGCGCCCCCCGTGGTCCGTCAGGGAAGGGCGACCGCCGGGCGGCGCTTCGGACTGGCATGACTACTGGCGTCCAGTGCGCTCACCTCCTGGGATGTGCGGGTGCTGCCACACGGTCGGTGGCATCGGTCCGACCGGGTCAGACACCCGTTCAGACAGCAGGGCCCCGTACCGAGGGGCCCTGCCGCGGCGGAAGGATAGCGGTGATCGTCGCTGCGCGACCCGTCCGGACGGCCCGTCGCGGTGCTCAGCGGGCCGTGATCATCACCCGTGCGACGACCCCGGCGTGGTCCGACGGCCACAGTCCGTCCGGTGTCCGTAGCGCCGGGTCGATCCCGATGACGCGGGACTCGAGGGCCCGCACGCCGTCGCGGATCAGGATCAGGTCTATGCGGCTGCGCAGGTCCACCTCCTCGTTGCGCAGGTCGGCGTCGTGGCAGCAGGTGAGGCCTGGGTCATCCGGGTTGGTCAGCGACCAGACGTCCTCGAACCCGCCTTCGTCGATGAGGATGCCGTAGGCCAGCCCGCCGGCGTTGGCGTTGGAGTTGAAGTCGCCGAGCAGCACCACCGGCAGGTCGGTGTCGAGCGGGCCGGCGAGCAGCTCCCGGGCCTGCTGCATGCGGATGACCTCGCCGGGGTCGAAGGCCTCGAAGTGGCTGTTGAGGAACCGGAACTCCCGGTTGCGGACCCGCACATCGATGTAGCCCCACCCGCGGTCGATCCGCAGAGGAGCACCCAGGAGCGGCAGCGCGAGCGCCGCGTCGAACAGCCCGACCTGCTCGTCGAGGACCGTCAGCTGTGCGGACGGCACGTCGGTCCGCACGAGGATCACGTCCCGGTCGAGCAGGGTCGCCGCCACGAACCCGAGCGTCGGGTCGATCGCCGGCAGCGTGCCTTCGAACGCCGGCGCGATCGCCACCGCCTCGTAGGACAGCCCGGCGTCCGCCAGCGCGTCGAGCAGGATCTCCAGGAAGTCGATCGTGATGCTGCCGCCTTGCTCGTTGACGGCCTCGAACCGGCTCACCTCCTGCAGCCCGATCAGCAGCGGTCGGTCCGCGGCGACCTCCCGGGCCAGCACCTCGGCGCGGCCGGGGAAGTCGGAGGCCAGCACGTTGGCCCACACCTCGCTCGTCGCTGCGACCAGTTCCTCCGGGCTGCCGGCGGCGAACAGGTCACCCAGCTCGGAGCCGAGGTAGAGGTTGCGGGTCATCACGGTGACCGGGGGTCCGCCCTGCGCCTGCCCGGCACCAGCCGGCACGCCTGGCGGTGGCCCAGCACCGCGGCCCGGGGTGGCCTCGGCCATCCCGACTGTCCCGAGCGTCAGCGCCGCCGCCAGTGCGAAGGCGAGCATCCGCCACCACCGGCCGGTCCGTGCTCCTTCGATCCCCGAACCCATGCGCACGTCCATCCCGACGCCTCCCTCCCGCCGCACTCGGCGGCGACTGATGCCCCCGGCTCCCGAGCGACCGACACTACACCCGGAGCTTCGGCAGCGGCAGTGCCAGCCGACGATGTGGGTGGCCCCGAGGCCGGCGCGTGGTCGCGGCAGTGCGAGCCTGCGATCAGGGTGTCGCTACCGTCGTCAGTGACCAGTGGGAGAGGTCACCTGGTGTCCCGCGGGAGGGGCGTCAGGTCACCACCCATGGGAGGGTCGCTCTCTTGCCACGCATCGACACGCTCGATCTGCCCGTGGTCGGGCTGGACGCTCTCGACGGCCGCGCCGGGTCGCACCACGAGGTGCTCGACCCGCTGGCACGCGATCACCCGGTGGTGCGCATCGAGGGTCTCGGCTACCTCCTGCTGGCGCGCCGCGCCGTGGACGCGGCTCTCAGGGCACGGGACACCTCGATGCCGGCCCTTGCCCTGCTCGAGCTCCAGGGGGTCACCGAGGGGCCGGTGCACCACTACCTCGCTGGCAACCTCCTGAGCCTGTCCGGCGAGGAGCACCGGGCACAGCGACGACGGGTGTCCGGTGCGCTCGGTCCCGCCCGCGCGCAAGCGTTGCGGCCGACGATGCGTCGCCACCTCGAGGACCTGCTGGAGGCCGTCACCAGCCCTGAGGTCGAGTTCGTCTCGGCCGTGGCCAAGCCCTACCCGGCCAGGATGATCGCGGAGATCGTCGGGGCGCCGGTGAGCGATGCGGGGCGTCTCGGGGAGTGGGCCTACTGGATCCAGGCCGCCCTCGACCCGCTGCAGCTCGCCGTCCACCTCGATGAGATCCAGACAGCGGCTGCCAGCTTCGACGTCTACGTCCGCGAGGAGCTGTTCACCATCGAGCCGTCGGCGGCGACGGGGCTGCTCGCCGACCTGCTCCCCGAGGTGGCGGCCGGTGACCTCGACGCCGCCGACGCCGCCTCACTGATCAGCTCCGTGCTCGTCGGCGGCGTCGACACCACTCAGGCGCAGCTCGCCCACGCGGTCCGCCTCTTCGCGACGCACCCGGGTCAGTGGGAGCTGCTCGTCGACGATCCGGCGTGGATCCCCGCGGCGGTGGCCGAGGTTCTGCGCTTCGAGCCGATCACCCCCTTCACTGCGCGACTGACGACCGCCGAACTCGACCTCGACGGCATCGCCGTGCCCCAAGGCACGCTGCTGATCGCCTGCACCGCGACGGCCAACCGCGACCCTGGGACCTACGACCGTCCAGAGGTCTTCGACATCACCGCCGACCGCGGTGACGCGGGCCACTTCACCTTCGGCGCGGGTGCCCACTTCTGCATCGGTCACGCCTTGGCCCGCGCGGAGCTCGAGGAGGCGTTGTCGGCGCTCGCGCACAGGTTCGCGCACATCGAGCTCGCGGGTGAGCCGGTCTTCGACACCCCCTCAGGCGTCTACGGGCTCCTCGAGCTGCCGGTCAGGCTGCATCCGCGTCGGTGAGCGAGGCGGCTGCCGTGAATCTCTGCCGGTCGCGCGGCGCAGTGATCGTCGCAGCCGAGCGTCACACGGTGCGCGGCACCTTGCCCATCCAGGTGCACACGTGCTTCAGGAACCGGTGTGGGCCGTCGGAGGTCGGTGCGAACATCAGGGGACAGCCGCCCTCGATCACGGTGACGCCGTGCTCGCGACCGAGCTCTGCTGCGGAGGTGGACACGCTGCCGGCGCCGAAGGAGCGGTGCATCCAGACCTGCGTGATGCCGTGTTCGATGCAGGCGCGCATGGCGGTCTCGGCGGCGTCGGGGGGCGTCGCGATCACCACGGCCTCGACCCCGCCGGGGATGTCCCCGAGGTCGCGGAAGCACGGGTCGCCCTCGACCACCTCGGCGTTGGGGTTGACGGCGAAGACCTGGTAGCCGCGTTCGCGGAGTCGCTGGTAGACGATGTTGCCGGCGTTGCCGCCCGGCGTGCCGGATGCGCCGGCCACGGCGATCCGCTGGCTGGCGAGGAAGCTGCTGGCAGCCTCGGCGATGGGGGTGGCGGTGGGGGTCATGGACGGCTGTCTCCGGGGAGACGCGGCAGCGACGTGCTGCCCGCGCTGGCCGACGCTACGCACCGGTGGCACCGCGGGGCAGAGGCGAAGGACATCGCCGCCCGCAGCGGGTGCACCTGACCCACTGTGCAGGGCCTCGAGGACGTCGAGGTCGGCGGCCCGTCGGGCGGGGAGCACCCCGGCGAGCGGGGTGGCGAGGGGAGTAGGTTCGGGTGTATGCCCGAGTCGGTGACGGTGTCGGAGGCGGTGGCCGCGGGTGAGCGTGCGCTCGCCCGTGGCGCGTGGGGCGAGGCGCGCTCGTGGTTCGCGTCGGCGTTGGAGCAGTCGGACGAGGCGGCTGCGCACGAGGGGCTGAGCTGGACCCACTGGTGGCAGGAGGACCTCACGGCCTGTCTCGCGGCGCGGGAGCGTGCCTACCACGGCTATCGCGCCGCGGGTGATCGGCGTGGGGCCGCCCGCATGGCACAGTGGATCGGCGACGACCACCTGTGGTATGCGGGCGCGCCCGCGCTGGCCGACGGGTGGTTCGCTCGCGCGCGGCGCCTGCTCGACGGGCTGGACGAGTGCCCCGAGCACGGCTGGCAGGCGGTGTTCGACGCCTCTGTGGCGCTCGGGGCCGGGGACCTGGAGGCGGCGCGGCGGCTGGTGGTCGAGGCCCAGCGGGTCGGCCGGTCCCAGGAGGTGGTCGGTCTGCAGATGTTCGGCATCGCCATGGAGGGGGTGGTGCTGTTGCAGCAGGGCGAGATCGCTGCGGCCTTGCTCTCCCTGGAAGAGGCGGCGACGGCCGCGCTTGCCGGGGAGTACGAGGAGCTCGCACCGGCGGCTTGGGCGTGCTGCCTGTTGCTGTCGGCCTGCGAGGAGCTGCGAGACGACGAGCGCGGAGCGCAGTGGTGTCAGCAGGTCACCGCGTTCAGTGAGCGCATCGGCGCCCGGTTCGTGGTCGGCAACTGCCGCTCTCATCAGGGGTGGATCCTCACGCGTTGCGGCCGGTGGTCCGAGGCGGAGCGGGAGCTGGTCACCGTGGCCGAGCGGCTCGCTGATGGTCCGCAGCTGTGGTATCGGGACGTGCTCGCTCGGCTCGGTGACCTGCGGCGCCGCCAAGGCCGCGGGGACGAGGCGCGGCGCGCCTTCGAGCAGGCCGGCGAGCAGTGGCTGGCCCAGGCCGGGCGGGCGGCGCTGCACCTCGACGCCGGCGACGCAGCTGGTGCGGTCGAACTGGCGGAACGGTCACTGCTGCAGCTGCCCCGGGACAGCCCGCAGCGTGCCGAGGCGCTGGAGGTCGGCGTGCGAGGCCGGCTCGCGCTGGGCGACCGGGAAGCGGCGGCCGACCACGTCGAAGAGTTGCGCGGGTTAGCGACGACGGTGGGCACGAGCTCGCTGCAGGCGGCGAGGTGGCTGTGCGAGGCGAGGTTGGCGGCCGCCGATGATGACGCGGAGTCGGCGGCGCGACACTACGCGGATGCCGTCGCCCTGTTCGAGCGCGCCGGGACACCGTTGGAGGCCGCGTTGACGCGCCTCGAACTGGCGCGGGCGCTCGCGGCGACCTCCCGCTCGCAGATCGCGGCCGCCGAGGCGCGTCAGGCACGGGCGGCGCTGGCCGAACTGGGAGCCGGACCCGATGCCGAACGGGCCGCGGAGCTGATCGTTGAGCTGGCTGGCGATGACGAGACTCCGGCGCCGTGCCCGCTGACCCCGCGGCAGATCGAGGTCCTGCAGTTGGCGGCCGAGGGGCTGACCGAGCGACAGATCGCTCAGCGTCTGGTGCTGAGCGAGCACACCGTCCACCGCCCCCTGGCCAACATCTACACACGGTTGAGCTGCTCCTCCCGGTCGGCCGCGGTGGCGCAGGCAGGGCGCCTCGACCTGTTGTAGCCGGCCGTGGCCCGATCGGGCCATGGCCGTCACCTGGCGATGTTGGCCCGTTCGGGCGACGTCACCGGGCGGCACCTCGTCGACACTCGTGTCGTTCCCGTCAAGCGAGGAAGATGCGATGCAGCAGCTGATCGACGTGAAGGATGCCGCCCGCTCCGTGTGGGCACGGGGCGACTACGACGCGATGCTCCGCACCGAGGGGCTGTACGCCGTGGGTGAGGAGCTGGTCCACCGACTCGACGTCGCCGAAGGCGAGCAGGTGGTCGACGTCGCCTGCGGGACGGGCAACGCCGCCATCCCCGCGGCTGCCGCGGGTGCCCAGGTGACCGCGGTGGATCTCACCCCACAGATGCTCGAGGTCGCCCGCCGCCGCGCCGACGATGCCGGTGTCAGGGTCGATTGGGTCGTGGGCGACGCCGAGGAGCTGCCACTGCCCGACGGCTACGCCGACCTCGTGCTGTCGACGTTCGGTTGCATGTTCGCCCCGCGTCACGAGGTCGTCGCCGACGAGCTGGTCCGGGTACTCGCCGCCGATGGTCGCCTCGGGCTGTGCGCCTGGACACCCGACGGTGTGTTCGGTGAGTTCTTCCGCATCGTCGCTGGCCACCTCCCCGAGGATCCGGAGTTCGTCGACCCGCCGCTTGCCTTGGGTGACGAGTTCCGCGTCCGCGAGCTGTTCGAGGGCGCCGGGCTCACGCTGGCCTTCGAACGCGCCACCTTCGAGGTCGTCCACGCCTCGGTCGATGCGGCCGTTGCCTGCTATGCGGACAACCTCGGCCCCGTGACCCAGGCACGCGAGCTCGCCACGGCCGATGGCCGCTGGCCCGACCTGCACGCGGCGCTCACGGACCTGTTCGCCCGCCAGGAGCGCGCCGACGGTCGTGTGGTCGTTCCCGCCGAGTACCTCCTGGTCACCGGCCGGCGCGCCTGAGTCGCGCGCACCCGGTACGACCGCAGGCACCCGTCCTGGCCAGCAGCTTTCCCACCGGTGCCGATCACCCCGCCAAGGCGGCGGTCGAGGCCGTTCCCGCCGAGTACGGCGACCGGCGGCCCGACTGGTACGCGAGGTTCAAGGCCCGCATCGCCGAGCCGACCGGCGACCCCGATGCCTTCGCCCACATCGCCTGACCGGCAGCCAACCCCGCCGTGCATCCGGGGGCCGTCGTCTCCTGCGCTCCTGCGGGCAAGGGCGGCACGCCTCACCTGCTCGAGCGTCCCGTTGCGAGTGGGTGGCTTCCAGGGTTGGAGCCGCCCGGGATCGCGGCTGCTGTCGCCGTCGGGCTCAGGCTGGGACCTCGCCCCAGTTGGCCAGGGCCCGTGCGCTGGCCTCGCCGAGATGGCCGAGGGTTCGGGCGAGACTGCGCGGACCGGTCACCTCGACCACGCCGGCTTTCAGTCCCTGCGCGAGTGAGAACTCGCCGAGCACCCAGCGGGCCAGCCACTCCGGCTCCGTGGTGACGATCAGGTCCTCGTGGTGTCCGGGGTTCTTCACGCAGACCTCCGGCTCGGGCTCGTGGACGAGCAGCCAGAAACGCCGTTTGTCGGCTGGCATCGACGGGAACTCGAAGCGGGTGTTCAGCCGCTGTTCTGGCAGTTGCACGCTGCGCAGGCCACGTGCGATGGCCCACAGCGAGTAGTACGGGTCGAGATGCTGGGGGCCGAGCTCCACCCACGTCGACCCCCAGGCCCCCATCGCGTCGCAGACCGCCTGCAGGTCCCTGCCCGCCTGCGTGGGCTCGTAGAGCCATCCACGTCCGCTCGGATGCGGACGTCTCTCGACGACGCCGACGTGCTCGAGCTGCCGCAGCCGCTCGGACAACAGGGAACGTGAGATCCCGGGCGCACCGTCACGCAGCTCGGTGAAGGTGCGACAGCCCAGCAGGAGGTTGCGGACGATGACGGGCGTCCAGCGCGTGGCGAACACCTCGGCCCCCCGTGCGATCGGACAGTACTGGTGGTAGCTCTTCACGACCCCGCCCCTCCCTCGCCCGGTCCGAGGGTCCAGAAATCAGACTGGACCCTGGGGGCCAGGCTGTCAGCTTTGAACGGACACGTCGAGAAGGAGCTCGCGATGTTCGTGTCCGTCCACCACCAGATCCACGACCAGAAGCTGTGGAAGGAGGAGGTCAACCTGATGGCGCCGCCGCCGGACAGCCTCCGTCGCCACCAGTTCCTCCCCGCCACCGACACCACCGAAGCCGCTTGCCTGTGGGAGGCACCCTCCATCGAGGAGCTACGCGACTACATCGATCCGGCACTCGAGGCGGCCAGCACGCAGGCCTACTTCCAGGTCTACGAGCAGCGGGCGGTCGGCCTCCCCGTCAGCCAGCTGACATGAGCTACGACGTCGTCGTGGTGGGGGCGGGGTCCGCCGGCTGTGTGCTGGCGGCCCGCCTCCGGATGCGTGCCGTTCTCGCCCACCTGGAGCCGGCTCGACCACGTCGCAACCTCACCATCCGGCCGACACCGAGGTGGACCGTGTCGCTCTGGCAGGTGCTCAAGCGAGCGGTGTACGGCTGGCGCGACGGGCCGTGTTCACGGCGTCGAGGGAGTCGTGGTCGCGGATGCCTCGATCTTGCCGCGGATCCCACGGGCGGACACCGACCTGCCCACCGTGATGGTCGCCGAACGGATCGCCCAGAACCTCATGACACCGTCAGAACCGGTCGGAGCAGCCAGGAGCGCACCATGATCTCCGTTGCGAACCCGCCCATCGACTACCAGTCGATCACGAACAACCAGCGCCAGACCTGGTCGCAGGGAGACTTCCACGAGATCGCCCGCCTCAACATCGTGATGGCCGAGGCGATCTGCGATGTAGGCGACCTCCGTGCCGGGGAGCGGGTGCTCGACGTTGCCTGCGGCAGCGGTCCCGCCGCCCTGGTCGCGGCCCGCCGCTACTGCGAGGTCACCGGCATCGACTTCGTGCCGACACTGCTGGAGCGCGCCCGGATGCGAGCCAGCGCCGAAGGCTTCGACGTGGACTTCCTGGAGGCTGACGCGCAGGACCTGCCGTTCGAGGGTGACAGCTTCGACGCGGTGCTGTCGGTCTACGGGGTGCAGTTCGCGCCGGACCAGCAGCGGGCGGCCCGGGAACTGGTCCGCGTCACCCGGCCCGGAGGACGCATCATCCTGGCCAGCCCCGCGCCGCACGGCTGGAGCGGCGACTTCTTCGCCGTCCATGCGCGGTACAACCCACCTCCACCTGGGCTGGACTCACCGCTGCGGTGGGGCCCCGAGGATGGACTGGCGCACCTGTTCGGGCCTGTTGCGGCCGAGATCGTCAGCGAGCCCCGACCGGCCTTCCAGTACTGGCACTCGACCGACCACGCGGTGGACGTGTTCTCAGGCAGCTTCGGCCCGACCATCCGCGCAGCCGAGGATCTCGATGACGATGGGCGCCGGACCCTGCGCAGAGACCTGGAGCAGGTCTTCCAGCGCTACAACCGGGCGACGGACGGCACGGCCGTCGTCGAGAACACCTACCTGCTCTCAGCCATCACGCTCGAGCAGTGAGCGGGGTGAGGCGCCCTCCGGGGCGAGGATGACGATGCACGGTCGGAACCGGAACGTCTTGTGGACCTCGACGTGACCTTCACGCAGCCGCCCACCCCGGATCGTTCCGGTGACGACGGCCGTGTTCGACGCGACGTGCGGCCACCTCATCAGCATCGAGTCGGGCCTTCCGGCGACGGGCTGACAGGCCCTACCCGGTCGGTTCGGCTGTGTGGAGGATGGACCTCACGGGAAGCCGCCCGAGCGGCTCCGAGCCGGCTCCCAGCACACGGCTGGCCGGCGCCCCCTCGGCCTGTGCCGGCTTCCTCCACCGGCCCGTGCCGTTGCTCTCGAGGATCCGTCCATGACCGATGCTGCCATCCACGTCGCTGGCCTGACCAAGACCTTCGGGCCGGTCACCGCCCTCGACCGCTTCGACCTCGACGTCGCCACCGGCGAGGTCCACGGCTTCCTCGGTCCCAACGGTGCCGGCAAGTCCACCACGATCCGCATCCTGCTCGGGCTGCTGCGCCGCGACCGCGGCGAGGTGGTCCTGCTCGGTGGGGACCCCTGGCACGACGCCGTCGCGTTGCACCGGCGGCTCGCCTACGTGCCCGGCGACGTTCACCTGTGGCCGAGCCTGACCGGGGGAGAGGCGATCGACCTGCTCGGTGAGCTGCGGGGCGGGCTCGATCAGCGGCGCCGGGCAGAGCTGATCGAGCGGTTCCGGCTCGACCCGACCAAGCGCTGCTCCACCTACTCGAAGGGGAACCGGCAGAAGGTCGCGATCATCTCCGCCTTCTCCTCACGCGTCGAGCTCTACCTCCTCGACGAGCCGACCTCCGGGCTGGACCCGCTGATGGACACCGTGTTCCAGGCCTGCGTGCGGGACGTGACCGCCGAGGGCAGCACCGTGCTGCTCTCCAGCCACATCCTCGCCGAGGTGGAGGCGCTGGGCGACCGGATCACGATCATCCGCGACGGCCGGCGGGTCGAGTCGGGCACCCTCACCGAGCTGCGCCACCTCACCCGCACCTCGATCAGCGTGGCGACGGTGCGCCCGCTGGAGGGCCTGGCCGCCCTGGCGGGGCTCCACGACGTCGAGGTGGAGGGGACCCACGCGCGCTTCGAGGTCGAACCCGACGCGCTCGGCGCGGTGCAACGCTGGCTCGCCGACCGCGAGGTGCTTGCCCTCACGAGCTCGCCCCCGACGCTGCAGCAGCTGTTCCTCCGCCACTACGGCGAGCGGTTGACCGAGGACGAGGTGGCCGACGTCGCCGAGGCGGCACGATGACCACCGACACGCTGGCGCCTCCGGAGACGACCTTGCCGGCCACCGCCGGCAGCTCGGAGTTGACGGGGACGGTTCGGCTGCTGCGGCTGGCCGCGCGGCGTGATCGGATCCTGCTGCCGGTGTGGGTCGTCTCGCTCGGCGTGCTGTGGCTCGCGAGCGTGGCCAGCATCGCCGGCCTCTACGGCTCGGAAGCGGACCGGGTCCAGTACGCGGTGACCGTCGCGCCCAGCGTGATCGCGCGCGCCTTCGAGGGCCCGATCTTCGGCACCTCGCTGGGGGCGATCCTCATGACCGAGACCTTCGGCATGTTCGGGGTGCTGGTGGCGATCATGAGCCTCCAGGCCATCGTCCGCCACACGCGGCTGGAGGAGGAGACCGGTCGGGCTGAGCTGGTCGGCTCCGCGGTGGTGGGCCGGCACGCCCCGCTGACCGCCGCGCTGCTGCTGACCTTCGCCGCCAACCTCGCCGTCGGGGCCCTGACGGTCGTGATCCTGCTCGCCTACGACCTGCCGGTGGCCGGTTCGCTGCTCGCGGGCCTGCTGCTGATGGGTGTCGGCTGGAGCTTCGCGGGCATCGCCGCGATCACCGCCCAGGTCTCGGCCAGCGCCCGCGGCGCCAACGGGCTGGCCGGCTCGGTCGTCGGGCTGGCCTACTTCCTGCGGGCGGTCGGCGACGGGCTGGGCGAGGTGGCAGCCAGCGGTGTGGAGGTCAGCAGCGCCTGGCCGTCCTGGTTGTCCCCGATCGGCTGGGGCCAGCAGGGCCGGGCCTTCGCGGGCGACCGGTGGTGGGTGCTGGCGCTGTTCGCTGTGCTGGCCGTGGCCACGGTCGCCGTTGCCTTCGCTCTGACGCGGCACCGGGACGTCGGCGTCGGGATGCGCCCCGTCCGTCCCGGACCCGCGCACGCTTCGGCGGCGCTGCGCTCGCCCGTCGGGCTCGCGTGGCGGCTGCAGCGCGGATCGGTGCTCGGCTGGTCGGTGGGGCTGGTGATCGCCGCGGCGGTGTTCGGCGCGATCGGTGACGAGGTCGACGCGTTCCTGGAGACCAGCGACGAGCTGGTGGAGCTGTTCGCCCAGCTCGGTGGCAGCGAGGTCCTGGTCGACCTGTTCATCGTGTTCCTGATGGGGCTGCTGGCGGTGGCCGTGGCTGCCTTCGCCGTCCAGGGTGTGCTCCGGCTGCGCAACGAGGAGCTGGCCGGTCGGGCCGAACCGCTGCTGTCGACCGCGGTGGCCCGCACCCGCTGGATGGCCAGTCATCTCACGGTCGTGGTGGCGGGCAGCGTCGGCATGCTGCTGGCGGTCGGCCTGGCCGCCGGGACCGCCTACGGGCTGGTGACGGGGGAGTGGGGCAGCCGGTTCACCGACTGGGTCCTCGCCGCGGTGGTCGGGGTCGCGGCCGTGTGGGTGCTGGCGGGGCTGGTGGTCGCCGCGGTCGGGCTGCTCCCACGGTGGGCGACGGCGATCGGCTGGGGCGCGCTGGGTGTCAGCCTGGTGATGGGGCAGCTGGGCGCGCTGTTCGAGCTGCCGCAGTGGGTACTGAACGTCTCGCCCTTCACCCATGTCCCGGCGGTCCCGGCCGAGCAGCTCGAGTGGCTGCCGCTGCTGGTGCTGCTGGCGGTCGCGGCCGGCCTGACCACCATCGGCCTGGTGGCCTTGCGGCGCCGCGACCTGGTGACCTGACCGGCCGTCAGCACGACCCTCAGCACGACGCTCAGCACGACCCTCAGCACGACCCTCAGCACGACGCTCGGCCCGGCCGTCAGCCCGGCGGCCGCGCGGCTCGAGGGGTCGGCCCGTCCACCTGCGACGGGTAGGTTGCGACCAGCGGCGACCAGCGGCAACCGGCGGCGAAGGGGGCACAGTGGGCCAGCGGTGCACGGTGAGGGCCGCGGCGGTGTTGTTCGATCTCGACGGGGTGCTGGTCGACTCGACGGTGGCGGTGGAGGGTCACTGGCGCGCGTTCGCGGCCCGTCACGACCTGGACGCGGAAGCGCTGCTGGCCAGCCTGCACGGACGTCGCATGATGGACACCATGGCCGCCGTCCTGCCCGACCTCTCTCCAGCGCGACTCGCCGAGGAGGGAGCGAGGTTGGAGCAGGCCGAGGTGGATGGGGCGCGGGAGGGCACGCTGCCGCAGCCCGGCGCCCACGAGCTGACCGCGGCGCTCGGCGGCCGGCCGTGGGCGATCGTCACCTCCGGCACCGTGCCGGTGGCGCTGGCGCGGATCGAGGCGGTGGGACTGCCGTCACCGCTCGCGCTGGTGACCGGTGAGGAGGTGGCGTCCGGCAAGCCCGACCCGGCGCCGTACCTGCTCGCCGCCCAGCGGCTCGGGGTACCGCCAGAGGACTGCGTGGTCATCGAGGACGCGCCGGCGGGGCTCGCCGCGGGACGTGCGGCCGGCTGCGCGACCATCGCGGTCACCACCTCGCACCCCGCCGGGGAGCTCGCGGGGGCGGACCACGTCGCCAGGAACCCGGCGGACCTCGAGTTGGTCGCCGACGACCACCAGGTCGTCCTGGCGATCCGCTGCACCCTCCACGGGTAGCCGAACGCAGAACGGGCCGATCCGGCTGCTCCGGCACCGACACCGCCGCCGGTCAGACCAGCGGGCGCGCGGAGGCCGGGATCGGCACTGGGAGGGCGGAGCTGCCCATCAGGTGGGTGTCGACCGCGGCGGCGCACGCCCGGCCCTCGGCGATCGCCCAGACGATCAGGCTCTGCCCGCGGCCCATGTCGCCGCACACCCACACCTCGTCCTCCGAGGTCGCGTAGGCATCGTCGCGGGCGACGTTGCCGCGGTCGGTCAGCTCGACCCCGAGCTCGGTCAACAGCCCGTCCTGCTCGGGTCCGACGAAGCCCATCGCCAGCAGGACCAGGTCGCACTCCAGCTCGAACTCGCTGCCCTCGACCTCCCTGAAGCGGCCGTCGACGAACTCCACCTCGTGGGCCTGCAGCGCCCGGACCCGTCCCTGGTCGTCGCCGAGGAAGGCGCGGGTGTTCACGCTGAACACACGCTCGCCCCCCTCCTCGTGGGCCGAGGAGGTGCGGAAGACCATCGGCCACGTCGGCCACGGGTTGGCGGCCGGCCGTTCGTCGGCTGGGCGCGGCATGATCTCGAACTGGTGGACCGAGGCCGCGCCGTGCCGGTGGGAGGTGCCCAGGCAGTCCGCACCCGTGTCGCCACCACCGATGATCACCACCTTGCGGCCGGCCGCGGAGATCGGGACCTCGGCCACCTCGAGGTCACCTTCCTGGGTGCGGTTCGACCAGGGCAGGAACTCCATCGCCTGGTGGATCCCGTCCAGCTCCCGGCCGGGGATCGGCAGGTCGCGTGCGGTGGTGGACCCTCCGGCCAGGATGACCGCGTCGTGGTCGGCGCGCAGCTGCTCGACGCTCACGTCCACGCCGACGTCCACGCCGGTGCGGAAGCTCGTGCCCTCGGCCTCCATCTGCGCCAGTCGGCGATCGAGGTGGTGCTTCTCCATCTTGAACTGGGGGATCCCGTAGCGCAGGAGCCCTCCGATGCGGTCGTCCCGCTCGAACACGGTGACCTGGTGCCCGACCCGGGTCAACTGCTGGGCGGCGGCCAGCCCGGCCGGACCGGAGCCGACGACCGCGACCCGCTTGCCCGTCTGCACGCTGGGCGGCTGCGGGGTGACCCAGCCCTCCTCCCAGGCACGGTCGATGATGGTCACCTCGACCTGCTTGATGGTGACCGGATCCGCGTTGATGCCCAACACGCAGGCCGCCTCGCAGGGCGCCGGGCACAGCCGGCCGGTGAACTCGGGGAAGTTGTTGGTGGCGTGCAGCCGCTCGATCGCCGCCTTCCAGTGGTCGCGGTAGACCAGGTCGTTCCAGTCCGGGATCAGGTTGCCGAGCGGGCAGCCGTCGTTGCAGAAGGGGATCCCGCAGTCCATGCACCGGCTGGCCTGGGTCTTGAGCGTCTCCTCGGCCAGCGGCAGGTAGACCTCGTTCCAGTCCCCGAGCCGATCTTCGACCGGCCGGCGGACCGGCAGCTCGCGTTGGTGCTTGAGGAAGCCCTGGACGTCACCCATCGTGATCCCTGTCGTGTGCGCTCGTGTCGGCGCGGTCCTGGCCGGGCGCCAACCCGGCGCTGCTGCCTGCGGAGCTGGTGCTCAGCCGCGCGCGGAGGCCATGATCGCCTCGTCCACGTCGCGGCCCTCCTCCTCGGCCAGCCGGCTGGCCTCCAGCACCCGCTTGTAGTCGCGCGGCATGACCTTGCGGAACCGGCGTACCTCGGTGTGCCACGCGCCGAGCAGGCGTTCGGCGACCGCTGAGCCGGTGTGCTCGAGGTGGGCGCGGATCTCGTCGCGCAGCCAGCGCTGGTCGTCCTCGTCGAGGGGGTCGAGGTCGACCATCTCGGCGTTGAGGCGGGTGTTGAAGGTGTTGTCGGGGTCGTAGACGTAGGCGATACCGCCGGACATCCCGGCGCCGAAGTTGCGTCCGGTCTGGCCGAGCACCACCGCCCGGCCACCGGTCATGTACTCGCAGCCGTGGTCGCCCACGCCCTCGACCACCGCGACCGCGCCGGAGTTGCGCACGCAGAACCGCTCGCCGACCACCCCACGGACGTAGGCGGCCCCGCCGGTCGCGCCGTAGAGCATCACGTTGCCGGCGACGATGCTCTCCTCGGCGACGAAGTCGGGGTGGACCTGCTCGGGCGGGCGCACGATCAGCCGTCCACCGGACAGCCCCTTGCCCACGAAGTCGTTGGCGTCGCCGAACAGCCGCAGCGTGATGCCGCGTGGCACGAAGGCCCCGAAGCTCTGCCCGGCGGATCCGGTCAGCGTGATGTCGATCGTGTCGTCGGGCAGGCCGAGCCCGCCGTAGCGCTTGGTGAGCTCGTGGCCGAGCAGCGTGCCGACCGTGCGGTTGCCGTTGGTGATCTTGAGGTCGATCTTGACCGGCTCCTGGCGTTCCAGCGCCGCTGCCGACAGCCGGAGCAGCTCGTTGTCCAGCGCCTTCTCGAGCCCGTGGTCCTGGGGCTTGGTGCAGTGCCGGTCCTGCTCCCAGGGGGACGTCGGCACGTGCAGGATCGGGGTCAGGTCCAGCCCACGTGCCTTGTAGTGCTCGACCGCAGGCGTGATGTCGAGGGCGTCGACCGCGCCGATCGCCTCATCGAGGGTGCGGAAACCGAGCGCGGCGAGGTGTTCGCGGACCTCCTCGGCGATGTAGGTGAAGAACGTCTCCACGAACTCCGGCTTGCCCGTGTACTTGGCCCTGAGCTCCGGTTTCTGGGTGGCGACCCCCACCGGGCAGGTGTCGAGGTGACACACCCGCATCATGATGCAGCCGGAGACGATCAGCGGGGCGGTGGAGAAGCCGAACTCCTCCGCGCCGAGCAGCGCGGCGATGATCACGTCACGCCCGGTCTTGAGTTGCCCGTCGACCTGGACGCTGATGCGATCCCGGAGCCCGTTCTTGAGGAGCGTCTGCTGGGTCTCGGCCAACCCGAGCTCCCAGGGGCCACCGGCGTGCTTGAGCGAGTTGAGCGGCGAGGCACCGGTCCCGCCGTCGTGCCCGGAGATCAGGACCACGTCCGCTTTGGCCTTGGAGACCCCCGCGGCGACGGTGCCCACCCCCACCTCGGCGACCAGCTTGACGTGGATCCGTGCCGAGGGGTTCGCGTTCTTGAGGTCGTGGATCAGCTGCTTGAGATCCTCGATCGAGTAGATGTCGTGGTGCGGGGGCGGGCTGATCAGCCCCACCCCGGGGGTCGAGTAGCGGGTCTTGGCGATCCAGGGCCACACCTTCTGCCCCGGCAGTTGCCCGCCCTCGCCGGGCTTGGCGCCCTGGGCCATCTTGATCTGGATGTCGTCGGCGTTGGTCAGGTACTCCGAGGTCACCCCGAAGCGCCCGGAGGCGACCTGCTTGATCGCCGAGCGGCGCAGATCCCCGTTGGCGTCGGCAGTGAAACGCTCGGCGTCCTCGCCCCCCTCGCCGGTGTTCGACTTGGCGCCGAGGCGGTTCATGGCGATCGCCAGCGTCTCGTGCGCCTCGGCGGAGATCGAGCCGTAGGACATCGCTCCCGTGGAGAAGCGCGTGACGATGGCGCTGGCCGGTTCGACCTCCTCGATCGGGACCGGGGGCCGCTGGCCGGTCGCGAACCGGAACATCCCCCGCAGGGTCATCAGCCGTTCTGACTGGTCGTCCACCAGCGAGGTGTACTCCTGGAAGATCTCGTAGCGCTTGGTGCGGGTGCTGTGCTGCAGCTTGAACACCGTCTCCGGGTTGAACAGGTGGAGCTCCCCCTCGCGGCGCCACTGGTACTCCCCGCCGGCCCACAGGTCGCGGTGCGCGGCCCCCTCGGGGCGGTCGAGGTGGGCGAAACGGTGCCGCTCGCTGACCTCACGGGCGCCCGCCTCCAGCCCGATCCCGCCGAGCTTGGTGGTGGTGCCGGTGAAGTACCGCTCGACGAGGTCCTGCGACAGCCCGATCGCCTCGAAGACCTGCGCGCCGGTGTAGGACGCGACCGTCGAGATGCCCATCTTGGACATGATCTTGATCACACCCTTGGCGCAGGCGGTGCGGTAGTTGCGGCTCGCCTCGGCCTTGGACAGCCCGGGGAGGAGCCCCTCGTCCACCAGGTCGTCGATCGTCTCGAACGCCATGTAGGGGTTGATGGCCGCGGCGCCGAACCCGATCAGCAGGGCCATGTGGTGGACCTCACGGGCGTCGCCGGACTCCACGACCAGGCCGACCTTGGTCCGGGTGCGCTCCCGGATCAGGTGGTGGTGGACGGCGCCGGTGAGCAGCAGCGAGGGGATCGGGGCGAGCTCGGCGTTGGAGTAGCGGTCGGAGAGCACGATGATCTTGGCGCCGTCGGCGATCGCGGCGCTGACCTTGGTGCACACCTCGTCGAGAGCCCGCTCCAGCCCCTCGGCGCCCTCGGCCACGGGATAGAGCCCGTCGATCGCGAAGGGCTGGAAGCCGGGCGCATCACCGTCCTCGTTGACGTAGAGGATCTTGGCCAGCTCCTCGTTGGACAGGATCGGCCGGGGGAGCACGATCTGCCGGCAGGAGCCCGGTCCCGGCGCCAGCAGGTTGCCCTCCGGGCCGATCGTGCCCGCCATCGAGGTCACCAGCTCCTCGCGGATCGCGTCCAGCGGGGGGTTGGTGACCTGGGCGAAGAGCTGGGAGAAGTAGTCGAACAGCAGCCGCGGGCGCTCCGAGAGCACCGCGATGGGGGTGTCGGTGCCCATCGAGCCGATCGGTTCCGCGCCGAGGCGGGCCATCGGGGCCAGGATGATCTTGAGCTCCTCGGTGGTGTAGCCGAAGGTCCGCTGGCGCCGGACGACCGAGGCGTGGCGTGGGGTCAGCAGCGCGCGATCCGGGAGGTCGTCGAGGTGGAGGAGCCCGTCCTCGAGCCACTGGCCGTAGGGCTCGGCGGCGGCGAGCTCGGCCTTGATCTCCTCGTCGGCGACGATGCGGCCCTGCTCGGTGTCGACCAGGAACATCCGTCCCGGCTGGAGCCGCCCCTTGGTCACGACCGTGGACGGGTCGATGTCGAGCACGCCCACCTCGCTGGCCATCACGACCAGCCCGTCCTCGGTCACCCAGTACCTCGACGGCCGCAGCCCGTTGCGGTCCAGGACGGCGCCGATCACGGTGCCGTCGGTGAACGCGATCGAGGCCGGCCCGTCCCAGGGCTCCATGAGCGCGGCGTGGAAGGCGTAGAAGTCGCGCCGGGTGTCCGACATGGAGGTGTGGTTCTCCCACGCCTCCGGGATCATCATCAGCACGGCGTGGGGCAGGCTGCGGCCACCGAGGTGGAGGAGTTCCAGGCACTCGTCGAAGCTGGCGGTGTCGCTGGCATCGTCGGTCATGATCGGCAGCGCACGGGACAGCCGGTCGCCGAACAACTCGCTGGCGAACATCCCCTCCCGCGCCCGCATCCAGTTGCGGTTGCCCATCACCGTGTTGATCTCACCGTTGTGGGCGATGACCCGGTAGGGGTGGGCCAACGGCCAGGACGGGAAGGTGTTGGTGGAGAAGCGGGAGTGGACCAGCGCCAGCGCGCTCTCGAGCCGCTCGTCGGCGAGGTCGAGGAAGAAGTCGCCGAGCTGCAGGCTCGTCAGCATCCCCTTGTAGACCAGGGTGCGCCCCGACAGGCTCGGGAAGTAGACGGCGTCGGCCGTCTGCGTGGCGTCCGCGTCGCGCTCTGGGTCGCCGCGACCCACCTCGTGCTCGATGCGCTTGCGCACGACGAAGGCCCGACGCTCGAGCTCGAGGCCCGACAGGGCCGGCTGGTCCTCGGCTGCGGCGATGAACAGGTGCCGGAAGGTCGGCTCCACGTCCTGGGCCATCGACCCGATCGCGGAGTTGTCCACCGGCGTGTCCCGCCACCCCACGACGCGTAGCTCCTCCTCGACCACGAGCCGCTCGATCGCCTCGGCGGCGCGGTCCGCAGCAGCAGGATCCCGGGGCAGGAAGGCCAGACCGACGGCGTAGGTCCCGGCGGGCGGCAGCTCGAAGTCGCACACCGCCCGGAAGAAGCCGTCAGGGACCTGCAGCAGGATGCCGGCGCCGTCGCCGACGTTGTCCTCCGCGCCCGTGGCCCCGCGGTGATCGAGGTTGCGCAGGGCGGTCAGGCCCTTGACCACCATCCCGTGGGACGCGCGCCCCTCGAGGTCGACGACGAACGCGACCCCGCAGGCGTCATGCTCGAACCGGGGGTCGTAGAGCCCCGAGGCGGCCGCAGGAGCGGCGGCGGACACCGACCCGGGCAGGACCGGCGCGGACGTGGGCAGGACAGGCTCGGACATGGCGCCCCCAAGGGTCGACGGTGAACCGGGTGCTGCGCAGCTTGCATGCGGGGCGCCGTTGACCCACCTCAGCGGTGCGGAGCGTAGTCGGACTCGCGGGTGACCTGCGTCACCGGTCCGGCCGCGTGTGGTCAGGTCGGCAGCGACCGCCAGCGGCACCAGCCCCGCGAGCCCCGGCAGGGCGGGCACCCCGACCACCGCGGCGAGGACCCGGTCCGCGCCGAGCCGGTGCTCAGGCCGAGCTCGGCGGCGCGAAGGTCGCGTCGCGCTCGGCGAGCTGCTCCTCGAGGATCTCCAGCGCCGTCGGCCCGATGCCGTGCAACCGGACGAGCTCGTCGACCGACCACTCCGTCAGGTGGCCGTAGGTCGCGATGCCGACCTCCCGGAGTGCCCACAGGGCCGGGGCGCCGATCGCCGGGGCGATCGGGTCGCCGAGGGAGGGCTTGACGCTGTCGGTGGCCATCGTGGCACCATGCTGGTCGCTGCCCGGGGCACCGTCAACGGTGGCGTCGGGGTCGACCGCGAGGACCGAAGAGCCCCAGGTGCCCGCGCCGGGTCAGGCGGGCACCGACACCCGGTCCCCGGCCCATCCGGTGATCGTGTGCAGCACCCGCGGGTCGAGGGGTTGACCGGTCTTGACCTGTCGCTTGTACTCCGACGGTGCCCCGGTCCCGCTGGAGTGGCGCAGCGTGTGGTTGACCTCAGGGATCCGGTGGGTCTGCACCGGTGCGGGGGCGACCAGGTCGGCGATGCGCTCGAGGTCATCGGGGTCGACCTGCAGGTCGAGCGCCCCGGTGAGAGCGAGGACCGGGACCCGCATCCGGGCCAGGTCCGGTGCGGGGTCGTGGTCGAGGAAGCCACGGAGCCAGCCGACGTTCAGCTTGCGGCCCTGGATCCGCTGGACGGCGCCGTCGGTGGCCCGGACCCGGGCGAACAGCTTGGTCTGGGCGCGCTCCGGCGACTGCCGGAGCACCCGCAGCAGCAGCCGGACGACGGCCGGCAGCGTCGGCACGATCCGCTCGGCCTGCCACCGCATGGTGGCCTCACCCGTGGTCGCCGGGCAGGCCAGCAGGCCGACCCCGGCCACCGTCGGATCATCGGCGGCCACCGAGGCGGCGTGCAGGGCGCCCTCGCTGTGGCCGATGACCAGCACCCGGTCGTGATCGATGGCCGGATGGGCGCGCAGGGCGGCCAGCGCTGCGACGGCGTCGGCACGGGCGTCATCGAAGGTCGTCGCGAGGTGGTCGCCACCGCTGGCACCCACGCCGCGCTTGTCGTAGCGCAGGGAGGCGATGCCGGTCTCCGCCAGCGCGCCGGCCAGCTCGCGGGTGACCCCGAGTGCGAGCCGAGGGTGGTCGCTGTTGCGGTCGACCTCGCCGGAGCCGACGATCAGCAGGGCGGCGGGGTGGGGGGCCTGGCCGGTGGGGAGCTCCAGCGTTCCCGACAGCTCGTGGCCGTCGGCTGCCAGGAACGTCACGTCCAGCGCGGTCGTCATGGCGGTCTCGTCTCCGTGGTGGCCGTCGTGAGTTGCCGTCGTGAGTTGCCGTCGTGCAACGGGGCGCTCCGGGCACTACCATTCTCACTATTGAGAACGATAGGTTGCGACCCCGCGACCTTCCACGATCGGGTGCTCGATGAGCGATACGCGCGCGTCACTGGTGCTGCACCCGGTGCGTCTGCGGATCCTGCAGGCGGCCCTCGGGCGCGAGGTCACCACCGCGCAGCTGGCCGCGGTGCTCGCGGACGTCCCGACGGCGACCCTGTACCGGCACGTCGCTGCGCTCGTCGACGGCGGCGTACTCGAGGTGGCCTCCGAGCGGGCGGTGCGTGGGGCAACGGAGCGCACGCTGCGGGTGGCGTTGCCGACCGCTCACCTCGGGCCCGAGGAGGTCGCCGAGCTGTCGGCCACGGACCACCTCGACGGCATGACCGCCTTCCTGGGTGGGGTCCTGCGGTCGGCCACCGACTACCTCTCGGCGCCGGGTGCCGAGCCGGCCCGCGACGGGTTCGGCTACCGGCAGGCGGCGCTGTGGGCCGACGAGCAGGAGCTCCAGGCGTTCCTCGGGCAGCTGCGCGATCTGCTGTCGCAGGCCGCCGCCCAGCAGCCGGGGCCGGGCCGCCGCCGTCGGGTCCTCACGACCGTGCTCGTGCCCGACCCTCCGGCCCCGGGGGCAGGGCAGGGGGAAGGGGACGCGCCGCGATGACGGTGGGGAGCAGCCCGAGGCCTCGGGAGGCTCACGCCTCCTGCAGGTCGCGACGTCGGAACACCAGCGTGCCGAGCGCAGCGCCGACGAGCCCGATGGCCAACATGATCAGCGCCGCCGGGACGTCGAGGTCGACGGCCGGCACGGAGGCGAGGTGGCGGAAGGGGGACAGCTCGAGGACCCACTCGGGCAGGTCCAGCAGACCGCCGACGAAGTCGAGGGCGAACGCCACCACCACCAGGCCGTAGGTCACCGGTCCGGCCAACCGGGGCACGAAGGCGAACAGCGCGACGCCGATGCCCAGGATCAGCCAGGCCAGCGGGATCAGGTTGACCCCGGCCAGCACCCCGTCGACGAAGGTGATCGGCACGTCGACCATCACCGTGGCGAACCAGGCGATGATGCCGCCCGTCACGGCGATCGCGGCCGCGGCGACGGCGACGACCACCAGGCGGGTGACCAGCCACCGCACCCGCCCCACGGGACGGGCCAGCAGGTGCTCGATCCGCCAGCTGGCCTCCTCCTCACGGATCGCCGCCACCTGGCCGGCGACGAACACCGCCACCAGCAGCCCGACGAACAGCGACAGGGTCCAGGCGATGATGCCGGCTGGGGTGTCGAGGCCGACGATGCCCATCTGCTCCGCGACCGCCACGGTGGCGGGGAGCTCCGCGGCGACCTCGGCGAAGTCGCGGGCCATCAGCCCGAAGGTCAGGGCGACGACAGCCACGATCAGGCCCCAGGTGCGGGCCGGACCGGCGGTGAGCCGCACCGCCAGCCCCAGCTGCCCGCCGACCGGTCGCGCCGTGCGGCGACCGACTCCCTCGTCGTCGGTGGTCAGCACCGCGCCGTGCAGATCCCGGTCGGCGGTGACGACGGCGGCCACGAGCAGCACCGCGAGCAGCAGGCCGAAGGCCAGGAACACCCGGCCCCGGGCCTGGTCGATCTCGTGGAGGAAGCCGATCCAGCCGAAGGGGGTGGCCCACCAGACCCAGTCCGGGGTGGCGCTGCCGGCCGCCAGCACCCTGATCCCGAGGCTCGCCCCCATGGCGATCCCGACGATGCCCACCGCCCGGCGCCGAGAGGTGACGAGCTGGGAGGTGAGCGCCGAGGCGGTGGCGAAGCAGGCGGTCAGCAGGGCCATCGCCCCACCCGTGGCCCAGGAGGTGGCCGGGTCCATCCCACCGGCGGTGTGGCCCACCCCGATGGCGACGAGGAAGACGAGGTGGGTGGTGTAGAGCGCGGCGAGCGCGGTGGTCAGGTGCCCGCGCGGACCGATCGGGCCGGCGCGCAGGGGCTCGACGTGGCCGGCCTCCTCCGCCCCGCGCAGCAGCCGGGCGCCGGCAAGCATCCCCCACACCGCCGCCAGGATGCCGAACCAGCCCCACCGTGACAGGGTGAGGCCCTCGACGGTCGCCGGCTCGACGTAGCGGCCGACCAGGGCCTCGAAGGCGGGGATGCCCTCCATCTCGGCCAGCGCCGCCAACTCCTCCTCGCTGCCGTGCCGGAGGTCGAAGGTGGCGGCCACCCCCCAGGTGATGCCGGCCAGTCCCGCGATCCACGCGACCGCGGCGGCGCGCAGCAACCGCAGGTGGTGGAGGTAGGTGCGCCACCACACTGCGCGTGGTGAGCGTCGCACGACCCCTGAGGCCGACCGTGCGTCAACGGTTCCGGCGTTGACCTCGGCGCCGTGGCCAGCGTCGGCGCTGGCATCGGCGCTGGCCGCCCGGCGCTGCTCGCGGCCCGTGATCGCCATGGTCGACTCCTGTCGCCAGGTGTCAGGCGGTGCTGCCCGCCAGATCCTCCGATGCGTCGTAGAAGGCGTGGAACAGCTCCTCCAGGGTGGGCTCGCTGACCTGGATCGAGGGCACGTCGGCCTGCGCGAGCGCCTTGAGCAGCGGGTCGGTCGAGCCGGAGACCTGGAGCCGGATGACCCCGTCGGCCACGCGGACGTCCTCGACCCCTTCGACGCCGTCGAGCGCGGGCGGGTCGCCGACGTAGGTGGCCTCCACGGTGCTGGCGTGCAGGTGCCGGAGCTCGTCGAGGGTGCCCTGCTCCACCAGCACCCCCTCGCGCAGCACCGCCACCCGGTCGCACACCGCCTCCACCTCGGAGAGGATGTGGCTGGACAGGAAGACGGTCTGCCCGGCCGCTTTGGCCTCGCGCAGGCAGTCCTGGAAGGTGGCCTCCATCAGCGGGTCCAACCCCGAGGACGGCTCGTCCATCACCAGCAACGGCGCCCGGGTCATCAGCGCCGCGATGACCGCGATCTTCTGACGGTTGCCCTTGGAGTAGGAGCGGCCCTTCTTCGCGGGGTCGAAGGCGAACCGCTCGATCAGCTCGTCACGGAAGGCCGGGTCGTAGCCGCCGGCGACGGTGCCGAGCAGGTCAAGGATCTGGCCACCGGTCAGCTGCGGCCACACCTGGAACTCACCGGGGATGAAGGCGAGCTGTTGGTGGGCCCGGACCGGTTGCTGCCACGCGTCGATGCCGAACACCTCGGCGTGGCCGCCGGTCGGGGCGATCAGCCCGAGCAGCAGCCGCAGGGTGGTGGTCTTGCCCGCGCCGTTGGGGCCGAGCAGGCCGACGATCTCGCCCTCGTGCACCTCCAGCGTCAGTCGGTCGAGGGCGAGGGTGTCACCGAAGCGTTTCGATGCCTCGGCGAACCGGACGACGGGCGCCTGGGTGGCCATGGTCGGTCCTGGGGTCGCGGGGAACGCTGCCCGAGAGGAACCTCCAGCGTGCGTGAGGTCGCTGTGCGCCGCAAGGGAACGAGGCCACCATCGCCCGACCGGGCCCGTCAGGACCTTGCGCGGAGCTCCTCGAGGCAGGACGGCATCTCCTCCAGCAGCGCGGCGACCTCGGGGCTGAGCTGCTGGCGGCCGCTCAGCTCCGCGAGGGCCTCCTCGGACCAGCCGCGCGACTCGAGCACGCGGCGCGCCTGCTCGGAGATGCCCTCGGCGCCCTGTGCCCGCTGGTGGTCGAGGCCGTGCTGGTTGCGGACCTCGAGCCCGTCCTCGGTCTCGTAGCGGATGTGGACGATGTCGGCTCCGAGCTCGCGGCACACCACGGCCTGCTCGGGCGGCAACGCCCCCGGTGCGGCATCGACCTCGCAGGCCAGCAGCAGCGCTGCCGCGCCGAGCGCGAGGACGGATCGTCGCAGCGCCATGTGTCCCCCGGGGGTGCCTGCGTGCTTGCTCGTTGCGCGCGGTTCGCCAGCGTACGGGTCCCCGCGCCCCGGAGCAGGCGCCGGCCATTCGACAGCGGCGCACGGTCCGTGCCACCTTGGGCGCCTGCGCCTCTCCAGCGAGCTGCCCCCGTGACCGACGCCGCGCCACCGCCGGACCGTCCGGTCTGTCACTTCACCCCGCCCGTCGGCTGGATGAACGACCCCAACGGCCTGGTCCACCACGCCGGGGAGTGGCATCTGTACTACCAGCACCACCCCGATTCGCTCGTGTGGGGGCCGATGCACTGGGGTCACGCGGTCAGCCGGGACCTGCTGACCTGGGAGCACCTGCCGATCGCGCTGGCCCCCGACGAGCACGGCACGATCTTCTCCGGCTCCGCGGTGGTCGATCGCGACGGCGTGGCCGGCTACGGCCCGGGGGCGATGCTGGCCTTCTTCACCTACCACCGCGAGCGTGACCGGGGCCAGGGTCTTGCCGTCAGCCTCGATGCCGGCCGGACCTGGACCAAGCACGCCGGCAACCCGATCCTGCTGCCACCCGTCGGCGACGTGGACTTCCGTGACCCGAGGGTCCTCCGCTACCAGGACCCGGCTGGTCCGGTCTGGTGGGTGATGGTGGTGGCGGCGGGCCGCGTCCTGCGGTTCTACCGCTCCGACGACCTCCTGGTCTGGACGCCCACGGGCACCTTCGCCGACCCGGCCGGGGACGACCTCGCCGTGCTGGAGACACCGGAGCTGTTCGAGCTTCCCATCGATGACGGCGCAGAGCGGGCCTGGGTGCTGGTGTTCGGGCAGACCACCGGCGGCCCCCAGGGCGGATCGGGCGCCCGCTACGTGGTCGGTGGCTTCGACGGCGAGCGGTTCACCCCTTCGGACGGGGACGCCGAGGTGCGCTGGGCCGACCACGGCGCCGACTTCTACGCGGCGCAGTCATGGACCGACAGCCCCGATGGTCGGCGGATCTGGGTCGCCTGGATGAACAACTGGGCCTACGCCGAACGGATCCCGGCGACGACCTGGCGCGGGGTGCTGTCGATCCCCCGCGAGCTCGGGCTCGCCCGTGACACCGTCGGGCAGCTCCGGCTGACCCAGCGACCCGTCGATGAGCTGACGCGCGCCCAGCAGCCGCTGCTCGACCTACGCGAGCCCGACCTCGAGACCGCCCAGCAGCAGCTGGCCCGGGTCCGTGGCGCCGGTCTCGACGTGACGCTCGAGGTCGAGTTCGCCAGCGAAGGGGAGGGGCATCTGGAGCTGGCCGTCCACCACGGTCCGGCCGGCGCGACGCGCGTCGGCTACGACCCGGTCTCGGGCGAGGTGGTGGTGGACCGCAGCAGGTCGGGCGGTGCGCTCGATCCGGTCGCGCCGGGCGGTGCGCTCGATCCGGTCGCGCCGGGCGGTGCGCTCGATCCGGTCGCGCCGAGCCGCCACCGCTCCCCACCGCTCGGCCGCCGCGCAGCGGTCGAGCTCAGGGTGCTCGTGGACACCACCTCCATCGAGGTGTTCGCCGACGGCGGTGCGGTCGTGCTCAGCGTCCTCGCCTTCCCGCTGCCGGGTGCGACCGGGCTGCGGCTCGATCTCGACGGCGCGAGGATCGCCAGGCTGGCGGTCGCCGCCGTCACTGCCGGCGCATGAGTCGGCTGCGGCCCCGGCTGCGGGCGTAGTCACGGAGGTCGGGGCGGTGGTCCGTCTCGTCGACGATGGGGCCGGTCAGGACCTCGATGACGTCCTCCAGGGTGACCACGCCGATCAGGCCCCCGTACTCGTCGATCACCAGCGCCAGGTGGTCGCGCTGCTCGAGGAACTGCTGCAACAGGTCGTCGGCCCTGGCGATCCACGGGACCGCAGCCACCGGGCGGACGTGGTCGCCCACCTTCGTGTCGGCACCGTCGAGGAGCGCGGCCATCAGGTCCTGCTTGTGGGCGACCCCCTCGGCCTGGTCGAGGTCACCCGGGGCCACCACGATGCGGGTGTGGGGCGAGGCGAGGATCTCCTCCCGGGCGTCGGCCAGGGATCGGTCGGCGTCCAGCCAGGTCAGGGCGGTCCGTGGCGTCATCAGGTCGCGGGCGGTGCGGTCGTTGAGCTGGAACCCCCGCTGGATCATCTCCATCTCGTCGTCCTCGATCATCCCCTCGGACCGACCGATGCGGGCGAGGATGCGGATCTCCGCCTCGCTGATCGACGGGGACCGCTCGCCCTTGGTCAAGGGACGCATCAGGACCTCGAACACCACCACGAGCGGGGTCAGCAGCGTCGTGAGCCACCGCACGGGCAGCGCGACCGCGACCGACACCCGCTCGGCGTACCGCTCGCCGAGGGTCTTGGGCATGATCTCCGCGAACAGGATCACCAGGAAGGTCAGGACACCGGACACCACGCCGACCCAGCGCTCGCCGAACACCGACACGGCGATCGTGCCGACCGCGATGCTGCCCACGATGTTGAAGATGTTGTTGAGCACGACGATCGCGGAGATGGGCCGGGCGATCCGCTGCTTGATGCCGTGCAGCGCCTTGGCCGCGCGCCCCCCCTCTTCGGCCAGCTGCCGCGCCCGGACCTCGGGGACCGAGAGCAGCGCGGTCTCGGTCCCGGAGCACATACCGGAACCGATCAGGACGACGAGGATGGCGACGATGAGGGTGCCCATCGCGGGAGTCTGCCACAGCGCACCGCCAGTGCCGTGGGGTCGTCGACGTGCGAGGCTGTGGGGGAGCGGGGCCGGGCAGCGGGAGGAGACCCAGATGGCACGGCGAGATCCTCGTGGGTCGCGGGCCAGTCTGCTGGCCCTGCTCGTGCTGGTCGTGGTCCTGGCCGCCTGTACCGCAGGCGCGAACCCGACCGCCCAGGTCGCCGCCGAGGACGGCACCCTCGCCGGCTTCTGGCTCGGGCTGTGGCACGGGGTGATCGGGCCGGTGACCTTCGTCGTCTCCCTGTTCAGCGATGCTGTCGGGATCTACGAGGTGCACAACAACGGTGCCTGGTACGACCTCGGCTTCGTGCTCGGTCTCGGCTTCATCGTCGGTGGTGGCTCCTGCGGCGCCCGCAGCGCGAGGAGCTGAGAGGTGTGCCGGCCCCGGCGGGACCGGCGTGTCCGAGTGCCGGCCCCGGCGGGACCGCCGCGTGCGCGCGCCGGCCCGGTGCCACCTCGCTACTCGGCGTCGGGCACCGTCCGGGCGATGCGCTTGGCGAAGGTGTAGAGCCGCCGGAGGTGCTCGATGGTCTCCTGTCCCCGGGAGTAGGCCGCCACCCGCTGGGGTGCGTCGGCGGTGATCCGGGTGGCGTGGTGCTGCGCCGCGGCCGACAGCAGCTCGTTGACCACGGGCTTGGCGTCCAGGACCGACCGGGCCAGCGCCGGGTCCTCCTCAGCGAAGGCGTTCAGGGCATCGCGGAGCAGGGAGACCATCTTGGCGTGGAAGTCGCCGACCACCTTCATCGATTCGTCGCTGACCGGGACCCCCTCCTCGATCCGCCGCAGCCCGATCCGGACGAACTCGTGCTTGACGATGTCGCCGACCAGTTCGAGGGAGCTGGTGACCTCCATCAGCGCGAGGAGTTCGTCGCCCTGGTCCTCGGTCAGGGGGTCGTCGTCGATCCGCCGCAGGTAGGCGAGGATCGCGGTGTGGAGGTGGTCGATGTCGTCATCCGCGTCGGCGAGCGCGGTCAACTCCGTGGTGCTGCCCGTGAGGACGGTGGGCATCACCCGCTCGACCTGGTCCAGGACGCGTTGTCCGAGCCGGCCGACCTCCTTGCGGGCGAGGTCGAGGGCGATGCTCGGGGCGTTGAGCACCCCTTCGTCGAGGTACTTCGGCTCGGCCCCGATCTCCGAGGGGCGGGGGGGGACGAGCCGCTCGACCAGCGCCGCCAGCTGGTGGGTGAAGGGCAGGAACAGCAGCAGCATGCCGGTCTTGGCGATCGTGTAGGCGTTCGCGATCTGTCGGGGTGCTTCGGCGGAGAGGCGTTGCTGGCCGCTCAGCTGCTCGGCGCTCGGGGAGATGGTGGTGGCCAGCTGCGCGATCGGGTCGATCAGCAGCAGCATGATCGTGACCCCGATGACGTTGAACAGCACGTGCACGAGCCCTGCCCTGAGCGCCACCGGTGGGCGGCCGATCGTGGCGAGCATCGTGGTCACGGCGGTGCCCAGCGAGGCCCCGAGCGCGATCGCGATCCCGGTCTCCAGCGGCACCAGGCCCTGGCTGGCCATGACGATGATGATGCCGATGGTCGCCGACGAGGACTGGATGAGCGCCGTGAAGCCGGCGCCGATCAGCACCCCGGGCAGCGGGCCGCGCTCGACCGACATCAGCGCGAGGAAGGGCTCGTAGTCCTGCAGCGGTGCCATCGCGCCCTGCATGACCCCCATGCCGAGGAACAGGATCCCGAGCCCGGCGACGGCGGTCCCGAGCTGGCGGACCTGTTCCCGTCGGCCGACGAACTCCGCCAGGACGCCGCCGGCGATCATCGCCAGGGAGTAGCGGACGACGTCGAAGGCGATGATCTGCGCGGTGATCGTGGTGCCGACGTTGGCGCCGATGATCACCCCGACCGACTGCACCAGCGTCAGCAGCCCGGCGGACAGGAAGCCGATCACCAGCACCATCGTCACGGTCGACGACTGGATCGTCGCGGTCACCAGCATGCCCGTGGCCACCCCGGTGAAGCGGTTGCCGGACACGCGGCCGAGCACGGTGCTCAGCGAGGTCCCCGCCAGCCCCCTCAGCCCGGAGGTCACCCCGTTCATGCCGTGGAGGAACAGGGCCAGCCCGCCGGCGAACCCCATGAGCATCAGCCCGGTCGGCAGATCGCCGCCGCTGACCGTGGTCAGCTCTTCGATCATCGCTCCACCTCTCCCGTGCCCGCCCCGGTCCCGGCTCCCGGCTCCCGGCTTCCGCTGCCCGCTCCCGGTCGCCACCGTAGGCCCTACGGCCGCGGTAGGGGGTCGAGCCTGTTGCCGAGGTGCGGGGGAGGCTACGGTCAGCGTGAGGGCACGCCGTGGTCAGGCCTGGCCACCGAAGGTGAGGGGGAGACCATGCGCCGCTCGACCGTCCTGCTGCTCGCCGCCGCCGCACTCGTGGTCGCCGCTTGCGAGATCCGCACCAACTACGACGTGGCGATCGCGGACGACACCTCCGCGACGCTGGCCTTCGAGATCTCCTACGACGCGGAGGCCGCGCAGCTCTTCGGGCCCGCCGAGTCCTTCCTCGAGGACGAGATCGAGGGCGACCTCGGCTCGGATATCGACGGGGTCACCCTGGTGTCCGCCGAAGCCGACAGCTCCGATCCGGAGAACCAGCGGGTCACCGCGGTGTTCGAGGCGCGCGACGGCGAGGCCTTCGACCGCCTGGTCGACGACCTGTTCCCGAACTCCTCGTTCACCAGCGACGACGGCGCCACCTGGACCCTCGCTCTCACCCCCGACACCGACGTCACCGAGGACTTCGGCGAGGAGTTCCCCCTCGACGAGTTCGGTCTCGACTTCATCAGCGGTGAGGTCCGCATCGACCACGCCGGCTCGCAGGTGTCCATGACCGGTGGGATCGGCGAGGGTGGGAACGTGGTGGTCTGGGACCCCTACGGCGCCGACGACCTCGAGGTGGTCATGGACCTCTCGGGTGCCAGCCCACCGGCCGCTGTTGACGACGAGGTGGAGGAACCGGCCGAGGAGCCCGAGGAGCCGGTCGACGAGGTGGAAGAGGAGCCCACCGACGAGGTGGAGGAGCCGGCCGAGGAGTCCGAGGAGGAGGCCCCCGTCGCCGTCATCGACATCGAGGACGAGGGCGGCATGGCGCTGTCCGGGCTGCTCCTCGCCGCCATCATCGGTGGTGCGCTGCTGCTGCTGGCGCTCGTGCTGCTGCTCGTCGTCCTGCGTGGCCGTGGCAAGGATCCTGAGGCCGCTGCCGCGGCGGCCGGCACCCCGGTCGGCACGGCGGCGGCTGCCGGCGCGTGGGACCAGAGCCAGGCACCGACCCAGCAGTTGGAGGGCTCGGCTCCGCCCGCCAGCCAGTGGGACCAGACCCAGCCGCTCGGTCCGACGCCGCAGGGGACACCGCAGCCCCCGCCGAGCGCGCCCCCGCCGAGCGCGCCCCCGGCGAGTGCGCCTCCGGCGCCACCCAGCCCGCCCCCGGACGACCGGCCGCAGCCGCCGACCCCGCCCCCACCGCCGCCGTCACCCGGCGGCTGACGGCAGCGCCGCGCGATCATCCGAGCGCGGCGACGATGCCGGCGAGCATCGGCTCCAGCCCCCACTCCACCCCGGAGAACGCGCCGCTGAAGCCGAGCCGGACGACGACCAGCTCCTCGGAGGGCACCACGACCACCTGCTGCCCCTCGTTGCCCGACGCCCAGTACGCGCCGGCGGGGACGCTCGGCATCCGCAGCTGCCCGTCGGGCCCCTCGTTCAACCACCACTGGTAGCCATAGGGGGTCTCGATCGCGCTGGGCACCGGGGTCGTGGACGCTGCCACCCAGCCCTCGGGGAGCAGCCGTTCACCGTCCCACACCCCGTCGTCGAGGTAGAGCTGACCGAAGCGCGCCCAGTCCCGGGCCGTGGCGTACAGGAACGACGAGCACACCAGGCCGCCGGTCTGGTCCGGCTCCAGCACCGCACTGGTCATGCCGAGCGGCGTGAACACGACCTCGTGGGCCAGTTCCGCTCCCGACCCGGTGGCCTCCTGCACCACGTCGCAGAGGATGTTGGTCGTGCCGGAGGAGTAGGACCAGACCTGGCCCGGCGGGTGGAGCAGGGGTTTGGCGGCTCCGAAGGCGCCGGCGTCACCGGGGCGGAACAGCATCTGGGTCGCATCGGTATCCGGGTCGTAGAGCTCCTCGAACTGCAGCCCGCTGGTCATCGTGAGCAGGTGCTCGAGCGTGATCGCGCCGCGGTCGTCGGCCTCCCAGCCGGGCCGCACCACCGGCTCGTCGAGCGCGAGGGCACCCTCCCCGACGGCGTGGCCGGCGAGGGTGTTGGCGACGGACTTCGCCATCGACCACCCGAGCAGCGGGGTGTCGGCGTCGAAGCCGTCCCCGTACCGCTCGGCGATCAGCTGGCCGTCGCGGACCACGACCACCGCGCGGGTGTTGCGCCGTCGCCCCTCGGCGTCGTCCTCGGTGAACGCCGTCGCGATCGCTGCCTCGATGGCCTCGAGGTCGGACCCGGGTGGCGGATCGACCGCGGGGCCCTCGCCGACGGGCCAGGGTGCACCGGGTTCGGCGTGGCTGAGCGCCGGCAGGCTCGCCAGCGCGGGCCGCTCGTCCGCCAGGGTGCAACCGGTGCCGTCACCGTGGTAGGCGGTGGTGGGCCACAGCCCGAGCAGCGTCGCGCGCAGCGTGGCCTCCTCCTCGTCGACCGAGAGCCGCAGGAAGGGCACCAGCGGGTTGTCGGGCAGGTCGCCGGTCACGTCATCGAGGTCCCGTTCGCCGACGAACACCCCGCTGCAGGCGACCTTGGCGGCGTAGCCGGTCGCGATCGGGGCGATGGGACCGAGGTACCAGGCGATCGCACCGCCCAGCAGCGCCAGCACGACCGTCACGCCCAGCAGCCACTTGCGTCCCCCGTTCATAGCACCCCTCCCCGGCACCTCGGGCCGGTCTGACCGGCGACCGCTGCGCTATGCGACCGCTGCTCCATCCGACCGGTGCGCCATGCGACCGCCGCGCCGGTCACGCCTCCCGGCCGAGTTCCACCTCGCGCCGAGCGAGTTCCTCGGGGCTGGCGGGGAGCAGTGCCTGCCCTCGACGCAGCAGCACGAACCCCAGCGCGTAGGCCCCGGCAGCGCCGTAGAACATCGCGCCGTCGCCGAACACGTCCATCACCGTGCCGATCACCGGGGAGCCGAGCATCTGCCCGACCATGGTGAACAGGTAGTACATCCCGATGTAGAACCCGATGCGGTTGCGGCCACCCAGGTCGGCGATCAGCGGCATCGCCTGCACGTTGACCAGCGCCCAGGCGAGCCCGCCGATGACGAACACCCCCATCAGCAGGTTCACGTCGCGGATCGGGGCCGCGAGCACGAACAGCACGGGGATCGAGCCGAGCCCGATGAGCATCGTCGGGATCTTGCCGAGCTTGGTGCCGATCAGCCCGGCGAAGAACGCGGCGACCAGGAACGCGCCGGCGAACGCGGTGAGGATGAACGCGGCGCGCCCCGGGGTCAGGCCGAGCACGTTCACGCCGTAGAGCGGGAACATCGCGTCGAGCCCGGCGAACCCGATGTAGTAGGCGAACATCGCCGCCAGGAGGTAGAACTGGCCGCGGTTGGGGCGCTGGAGCAGGATCTTGAAGCCCCCGACGGCATCGGCCAGCGGCGCTGGACGCCGGTCATCGACGTTGTCGACGTACGGCGGGTGCCGGTCGGCCTTGCGGTAGACGAGGTAGCCCGTGAGCACCAGCACCGCGGCGCCGATGCCGAAGGTCAGCCGCGGATCGATGTCGTAGAGCAGGCTGAGCCCGGCGAAGGTCGCCAGGGTGCCGATGCCGCCCATGACGTTGATGATGCCGTTGCCCGTGGAGCGCTTCTCCGGCGGGGTGTGGTCCGGCATCAGGCTGATCACGGGCCCGCGGTAGGTGTGCATCGCGATCGTGAAGAGGATCTCCACGATGATCAGCGTCCACAGCGCCACCGCCGCGTAGGGGATCGCGAAGAAGGTCAGGGCCGCGACGGGGACCGCGACCACGATGAACGGCAGCCGCCGACCGAGGCGGTGGTTCATCCGGTCCGACCAGGCGCCGACCACCGGGATCAGCAGCAGCCCGATGAGGTTGTCGGTGCTCATCAAGAGCCCGATCAACGCCCGGCTGTCGATGAACTCCGAGTACATGATCGGGACGAAGGCGTTGTAGGCGCTGAAGGTCAGCATCACGCCGAGGAAGCCCGTGCCGATCCACCAGATCTGGGCGAAGGAGAACGATTCCTCCTGCGTGGTCGCTGACTGCGTGTCGGCCATGCTCGCTCCCTGCTGCCGGTACCGCGCTCCCTGGGAGGGTGGGAACCGCCCGGGCCATCGAGGTGGTGGGCCGTCCCGGGCGCGGGTCAGTGCACCGTAACCCGGCCGCGTGGTGTCGTGTGGAACGACGGCCGTGCGCCAGGTTGCCGCGGGGTCGCGGCATGGTTGCGGGGCGCCCTGCCCCCGCTGCGCTGCCGGGCGTCGAGGTCGTGGACCCGGCCGCTCGTACCGCATTCCGACCATGACCGGCGGCAGGCGGGTCGCGTACCCTGGAAGGTCCCCGAAGGCGCTGCCCACGTGTTGGAGCCGAGGTGCCGAAGGACCCCTGGAACGATGATCGTGGCGACGACGGACCCGATGAGCCGTCGAGCGGCGGTTCGCCCGGCGGGGTGCCCGATGACCTCTCCGACCTGACCCCCGACGACATCCCGGACGACCTCTCAGACCTGCTCGGACCGGCGTCGCCGGAGGGCGACATCGGCCCCGCCCATCCGTCCCGACAGGACGTCGAGCCATCGGCAACAGCCGCCGGTGGGGCAGCGGCAGGCGAGGGCGCCACCGGCGACCAGCGTTCCACCTCGGCGCGTCTGATCGAGCGCTACATCGAGGTCCGTGCCGCGACCATGACCCGCGATGGCGGCCCGGGTCTGGTCCTGCGGTGGTCGGCCCGAGCGCCCCTGCTGACGACGCTGGTGCTCGCGGTGCTGGTCGGGGCCGTGCTGGCGGTGACCTTCGGCGTGCCGCCGATCAGCCCGTTGTTCCTCATCCCGGTGGTGTGCGGTCCGGTGTACCCGTGGCTGCGGCTGGAGTCGCGGGCCCAGGCTGTCTGGCGCTCGCAGCAGGCCGACTGAGCGCACCACTGCCCACCTCCCCTCACCGGCGGGCGCCACCCAGTGCCACCCACCGCCATCCACCGGCGACGGCGCGCCCGGCACTCAGGTGACCGCCCACCACAGGGTGGTCACGTGTCGCCAGGCCGGACGGGGATGGTCGCGCAGCAGGTCGAGCAGCTCCTCGTCCCGCTCCTCACCGACCCGCAGCCGAGTCCGGAGGAACCGCAACTGGTCCTCCTCGGACTCCGGCGGTAGCGGCGCCGCCTGCTCCCAGTGCTCCACCTCGACGTCGATACCGGCCTCGCGCAGGACCTCGGCCGCGTCGTCGCTGGTCGGTCCGCTGGGAGCCTCGATGCCGTGGATCGCCTGCCAGTAGGGGCGCGTCCAGGCGGTGGGGTGCTCGGCGCTGAGCTCGAGCACCACCCGGCGACGTGCCTTGGCGGCCAGCGCGTGGCCGAACTGGTCGAGCTCGGGGGTGCCGTAGGCGGTGTGGTGGCTGACCACCACGTCGGCGCCGGCGAGGTCGTCCAGCACCTCCTGCCACGGTCCGAGCACGCCGGTCGCGGTGGCCCCTCGGGCCAGTGCCCGCTCGCGGAAGGCCTCCAGCATGCTCGCCTGGATGTCGACACCGATCAGCCGGGCCGCCGGCGGTGCCAGCGCCAGGCTCCCGGCGCCCGCGCCGCAGCCGACATCCAGCACGCTGCCACCGATGGGTAGCGCCGCGGTCGCGATCCGCCGCGAGGGCGAATCGAGGGTCACGGACAGATCGGCGATGTCCGCGAAACGCTGGACCGGGAAGCCGGTGGCTGCCGGTGCGGTCGCGACCTCGTCGGGGATGCGCCAGCGGGCCAGCGCTGCGGCCCACCGCTCAGCTGCGCTGCTCGTCATGCCGGTGCCTCCGCTCGTGGACCCGGGTGACCGCGGGGCTCCGGCCGAACCGGCGGACTGCGAGATCCCGCGTGGTGCGAACCCCTCTCAGCGTAGTCCGTGACCGATAGCCGTCGTCGGCCGGTCGGCCCGCTGACGAGTGGGGCCGTGAGGCGGCCAGCGGTGGCCGGTTTCTGGCCCCACGGCGGCCAGGTGGTGGTTGCGGGGCTCGGAACCGGCCGCCCGTGGCCGGAGATCTACCCCGCAGGCCGGCCGCCGACCCCGCAGCGCGGCCGCCGGCCCCTCAGCGCGGCCGCCGACCCCGCAGCCCGGTTGCCCACCCCTCAGCCCGGCCGCACCGCCTCGAGGGTGAACTCGGTCGGCACGAGGTCCCGTCGCTCGGCCGGCAACCGCCAGCGCAGCGTGCCGTCGTCGAGCTGCTCCATCCACGGCGCGAAGCACCAGTCGAGGGTGTCGCCCTCGTGCAACCTCGTCAGCTGCAGCCCCGCGTCCAGCACGGCCTGCACCGTCTCGCCGAGGCCGTGGGGGAAGTCGACCGTGTCGGGGGCGGCCACCTCGCCGTCGCCGGCGTAGGTCGCGGGGTCGCTCCAGCGCTGGCCACCGGCCCGCTCGAAGTAGGGGTGGGTGATCACGAGCTCGCCGTCGGCGCGGGCCTCGTCGACGGTCATCAGCATCGGGTGGGCGTCGCGCAGGTACAGCCGCCCACCGGGACGCAGCAGCCCTGCGACGACCCGCGCCCAGCGTGCGATCGAGGGCAGCCAGGTGATGGCGCCGACCGAGGTGTAGACCAGATCGAAGCGCGGCCCGAGCAGGGCGTCGGCGCCCTCGACGTCCGACTCCACGAAGGTGGCCGGCGTCCCCGACCGTGCGCTCAGCTCCCGGGCCACCTCGAGGGCGGCGGGGGAGAAGTCCACGCCCGTGACCCGCCCACCGAGTCGCGCCAACGACACCGTGTCGGTCCCGATGTGGCACTGCAGGTGCACGACGTCCAGCCCCGTCAGGTCGCCGAGGTGGTGCGCGTCGGCCGCGACGACGTCGGACAGGTGCAAAGGGTCGGCGGCGTAGCGCTCCAGCGCGTACTCCGAGGACGCGGCGTGCAGCGGGACCCGAGCCTCCCAGTTGGCGAGGTTGAGCTCCCGGTCGTCAGCGTCCATCTCAGGCGTGCGCACCGGCGGCGAACCACGCGGCCAGCCGCTCGAAGCCCTCCTCGAGTCCGACGCGCGGCTCCCAGTGCAGCGCGGTGCGGACCTCGCGCTGATCGAACCAGTGGGCCGTGGCCAGCTGCTCCGCGAGGAAGGAGGTCATCGGCGGGTCGTCGGTGCGGCCCAGGCGGGCCCACAGGCGCTCGGCGGCGGCCCCGCCCGCGTAGGCGACAGGAAGGGGAACGCGTCGGTGGGGTGCCGGCAACCCCGCCGCGCGGCAGATCCGGGCGAGCAGCTCGGCGACCGTTCGGGGCTGGCCGTTGGAGATCACGAAGGCCCGTCCCCGCACGGCGTCGTCCTCGGCGTGGTCGAGGGCGGCGACGAGCGCGTCGACGGCGTTGTCGATGTAGGTCGTGTCGATCAGGGCCGCGCCGTCGTCGATCAGCGCCAGGCGGCCGGCCCGGGCCCGCTCGACGATCCTGCCGACCAGCTGGGGGTCACCCGGCCCCCACACCAGGTGCGGGCGGATCGCGACCACGCCGAGCGCGTCGGCGGCGCCGAGGGCGAGCTGCTCGGCGCGGGCCTTGGAGCGCGCGTAGTGGCCGATCGTGTGGACGGTGTCGGCCGGGTCCGCCCCGGCGCCGACCAGGGGCTCGCCGGCGTGGGCCACCGACGGGGTCGACACGTGGACCAGCCGGGGCACGTGCAGCGCGCGGGCGGCGGCGACGACCTGCAGGGTGCCGTCCACGTTCGCGCGGTGGAACTCCTCCTCCGTGCCCACCACCCCGACCCGGGCGGCGAGGTGGACCACGCCGTCCTGTCCGGTCATCGCCCGCCGCACCACCTCGGCGTCGGCGATGTCACCGAGCACCTCGCGGATCGGCGGGCCCGCCCCGGCCTCGGTGCCGGCCAACCCCGACGGGCGCCGCTGCAGCACGGTGACCTCGTTCCCGCGGGACGCGAGCGCCAACGCGGTGCCGCGGCCGAGCAGGCCGCTGGCGCCGGTCACGAGCACCTTCACGACCCACCCCCGTCGCCGTCGCCGTCGCTGACGCTGACGCCATCGCCGTCGCTGGCGCTGGTGCCGTCGCCGTCGCTGGCGCTGGTGCCATCGCCGGTGCCGTCGGCGCCCGATGCCTCGCCGCGCCGCCGGCGGCGATCGAGCCCCCGGCCCGCGAGCATCTCGGCCGCCTCCCGGCTGAGGCGGGCCCGGTCGATCTTGGACTGGTGGCGGATGTCCACCGGCAGCTCCGGCACGACCAGCACCGCTGCGATGTCGACCTCCGGCACCGCCGCGCGGACGCGGTCGACCAGCGTCAGCGGGGCCAGCTGCCGGGCGCCCGGGGCCGGGTCGGTCGCCACGACCACGACCACCTGCTCGGTGCCGGCGGGGCCGACGCCGACGGCTGCAGCCATCGCGACGTGCTCGATGGCCTCGACGCGTTGCTCGATCCCGACCGGGGTGACCGGGCCTGCGGCGCTGGTGATCAGGTGCGCGAGCCGGCCCTCGACCCACAGCCGCCCGTGCGCATCGAGGTGGCCGACGTCCCCCGAGCGGTGCCAGCCGGGGTCGCGGGAGCTCGTGAGCTCGGTGATCGCCAGCCGGTCGTAGCGGTCCTTGACGTGGGGCGCGGCTACGCAGACCTCGCCGGTGACCCCGGGCTCGCGGACCAGCGGCCCGGTCGCGGCACCGTTGGCGTCCAGCGGGCTGATCGCCACCTCGACGCCGGGGACGGGATGGCCGACGCAGACCCCGTTGCCGGGACCGACCGCTTCGATGGTGGTGAGGTCGATGTCGGCCACGGGGAGGCACTCGGTCATGCCGTAGGGGGTGTGGGCCGCGGCGTTCGGCACCACGGCGGCGAGCCGGCGGAGCAGCGCCGCGGGCACCGGCGCGCCCGCCGACATCAGGGTGCGGACCCCGGCGAGCGCGGTGCGCTGATCGCCGCGCAGTTCGTTGGCGGTGCGGGCCACGTTGGTCAGCGCGGCGGGGGAGGCGAACACCAGGGTCGCCTCGGTGGCGGCGACCGCATCGGCCAGCGCCGCGGCCGTCAGCGACGCCGGTGCGGTCACGTCCATGTCGGGCACCATCGAGGTGATGCCGAGCGCCGGGCCGTAGAGCGCGAAGGGCGCGAAGGCGGCCACCAGCCGGTCGTCGTCGCCGATCGCGTAGGCCCGGCGGAGCGCGTCGCGCTGCGCCTCGAGCTGGCGGTGCCGGTAGACGACCCCCTTGGCGGGCCCCGTGGAGCCGGAGGTGAAGGCGATCGCCGCCTCGGCGTCGGCGGCCGGTGGGGGTGGCAGCACGGTGTCGGGCTCGTGGGTGGCGCGGGGGCTGCGACGGGCAGCGATCAGCTCCTGGCCGTGGGCGAGGGGGCCCGGGCCGCGGTCGATCAGGCGGTACCCGCGCGCGATCAACTGGTCGAGGGTCACCTCGACGTTCGCGCTGCGGCGCAGGGCGGCAGGTGGGTCCCCCGCGGCGATGCGGCGGCCGGGCCAGCGCAGGGCCGTGGCCGCCGCCAGGGCCCGGGGGATGCCGACGAGGTACCCCGGCGCGGCGCTGCGCAGCGCACGGCTGAGCCCCTTGGGGCCGAGGCCGGCGTCGGCCACCACCACCACGGCACCGAGCCGCCAGCAGGCGTAGAGCAGGACGGCGAGCTCCCGTCCGGGGGTGACCATGCAGGCCACCCGGTCACCGGGCTGGACCCCGTGGGCGTGGAGGCCGGCGGCCAGGGCGTGGACGTCGCCGGACAGCTCGCGGAAGGTCCAGCGGCGGGGTCGGCGGAGCTCGTCGCCGGGTGCCGGGGGCTCGACGATGGCGTCGGTGTCGGCGCGGTGGGGCTCGGCCAGCGCGGCCCACAGTGGGGTGCGCGGCTCGTCGGCGGCAGCCGCCGGCACCGCGTCCGGTTCCGCCGGCCCCGCGTCCGGTTCCGCCGGCACCGCGTCCGGCTCCGTCGGCACCGCGGTGGGTCCCGTCGACACCCGGGCCGGGATCCAGCGGCGCAGCGCCTCGGCCAGGTCGGCGTCCTCGGGGGTGAGGTGGCTCGCCCCCTCGACACGGTGGACGTCCGCCTGGGGCAGCCGCGCCTCGAGGTCGTGCAGGTACCGGTCGGAGAACACCGGGTCCTTGGGGCCCCACAGCAGCAGGGCCGGCACCTCGGCCAGTTCGCCCAGCCGGTCCGCGATGCCGTCGAGGACGACCGCGCTCGGGTGGTCGGGCTCGAGCGGGATGTCACGGACGAAGCCGCCGATCGCCGCCCGTCGCTCGGCGCTGGCGTAGGGGGCGGCGTAGGCGTCGCGCACGGCGGGGGGCAGCTGGGGGCGGGACAGGGCGGTCGCGCCGCGCAGGAAGGTGGGGGTGCGCACCGTGACGGTCTCGAGCATCGCCGGTAGCCGGGCGCTGCGGATCAGGCCCGGTGCGGGGGCGTCCTCGGGTTGGTGCACGGCGGTGTTGGTCAGGACCACCCCGGCGAGGTGGTCGCGGTGTTCGAGCGCCCACCCCAGCGCGATCGGTCCGCCCCAGTCGTGGGCCAGCAGCACCACCGGGCCCGTGAGGCCGAGCGCGGCGGTCAGGCGGCCGAGGTCGTCGATCCGGCGCGCCAGCGGCCGGTGGGTGCCGGTGCGCTCGGAGTAGCCCATGTCGAGGTGGTCGATGGCGACCACGCGCCAACCGGCCGGGGGAGTGGCCAGGACCGCGCGGAAGGCGTAGGACCAGGTCGGGTTGCCGTGGACGCAGAGCACGGTGCCGCCCGCGGCCACCTCGGTGTCCAGGACGTGCCAGGTGCGCTCGACGCCGTCGGCGTCCACCGCGGTCACGAGTCGGGACCAGGCGGGGTCCAGCCCCACGATGCCCGGGGGCGGCAGGGTGGCGGTCGTCACCACCGGATCTCGCTGCCCAGGGTGTTGATCCCCGAGCCGATGCCGCCGATGACCACGGTGTCGCCGGGGCGGATCTGGTCCTGGTGCAGGGCCAGGGTGGTCGGGATCGACGCCGGGCCGATGTTGCCGCGGGGGGGGAAGGTGAGGGGCGCCCGCTCGGGGTCGATGCCGATCTGCTTGCACATCAGCTGGGTGTGCACCGAGGAGATCTGGTGCAGGATGTAGTGGTCGGCGGTGCCCCAGTCCCAGCCGTTGTCCCGGGCGGCGATCCAGGTGGCATCCGCGACCTGCAGCCCGGCCTCGAGCAGGGCCTTGGTGTCGGTGCGCATGTGGTCGATCGAGCCGACGCACAGGTCGTTGAACTCGGTCCCGGCGCGGGACTCCCCGCCCACCAGCCGGTGCCCATCGGGGTGGGCATCAGCCGGCCCCAGCACCATCGCGGCCCCGCCCGAGCCCAGCGTCAGGGAGGCGAACTCGGCGAACACGTCGGCGACCGTGGTCTCCGGGCGTGCGAGGCGGGCCAGCGTCGCCTCCTGCAGCGCCCGAGAGCCCTCCCCGTCGACGATCAGCGCGTAGCGGATCTGCCCGCCGTCGATCATCGTGGCGGCGAGGTGCATGGCGTTGACGAACCCGAGGCAGGCGTTGGCGAGGTCGAAGTTCAGGCACGAGCTCGCCAGGGACAGCTGACGGTGCACGTCGACGGCCGCCGAGGGCTCGAGGTGGGACCGGCACACCGAGGTGTCGATGAGCAGCCCGATCTCGGAGCGGTCGATGCCGGCCACCTGGATCGCGCGCTCACCGGCCAGGGCCGCCGCATCCGCGTAGCTGACGTCCTCGGGCCACCAGCGCCGCTCGATGACCCCGGCCACCTCCTCGAGGAGCCCGGGGCGCAGGCCGAGACGCTCGTAGGTCGCCGACAGCGCCTCGTCGAACTGCGAGGACGGGACGACGATGGGAGCGTCGGCGGCCTCGACGGACAGGATCACCGTGCCCTGGTGGCGGAAGGTCGTGTTGCCCTGCATGTCAACCTCGCTGCGGGGAGGGAGCTGTCGGCGAAGATCCGGGGCCGACGCGACCGTGGACGGCTGCCGTTCTGGGCGGTCGCCGGGGTGGGGCTGCCCGTGTGAGTGGCTGCGTGAGTGGCCGCCGGACTGGGACGGCCGATGTGGACACTGAGGTTACGGCCCAGTAGGCGCGAGCGCCGCGTCCGGTGCGGTCAGCGGGCCATGGGCCGTCACCGGCCGCTGCGCTCGACCGCCTTCCTCCAGGCGCTGAACGACGCCGCGGACCGGCCGTGGGGCCGACGCAACCACGGCCACGGATGCAGCGCGACGACGCTCAGCGCTGCCGAGCGGCGTCGCCACCCCGGGACGGGCGCGAAGGTGGTCGCCAGCGCCCGGCCGGCGAGCACATCGACGGGGTCGCCGAGGTGGACCTGCACCTCCCGCCGCTCGGCCAGGTCGGCCAGGGTCTCGGTCAGGAACACCAGCCGCTTGCCCGACAACCGCAGCCGTGCGAGCAGGGGCGCGTCGAACACAAAAACCGCGGGCAGGTCGGGGTGGGCCATCAGCGCCGGATCGTCGTCGCCGAGGGACTCCGCGGTCACCCACACGAGCTCCGGCGTGCCGGCGACCTCCGGGCGGCAGGGACCGCCGGTTCGCTCGGGGTCGAGGTCACGGCGCAGTCCCGGCGGTTCGTCGGCTGCGGTCAGGGGCGGGTCCTCGGGCCAGTCCTCGATCGGGCAGTCGTCAGCCAGAGAGCAGGTGTCGCACAGCCCCGGGGCCCGCTTGGTGACCTGCCAGCGGGAGAAGCCGTAGGGCCGGCCGGTCGCGGTGCCCACGGTCCACTGCCAGCCGGCCCGGTTCGCAGCCCGCGAGCCGTCGAGCAGGTGGCGGAAGAACACCTCCTCACCGTCGCGCCAGTCGGCGCCCTCCCTCACGGCCCAGTGCGAGGCCAGCCACATCCGCGTCTGGTTGACGAGGTAGCCGTCCTCCACGAGCTCCCGGGCGGTCGTCGCCAGGCAGGCCATGTCCGGGTCCCAGACGCTCGGCGCGCCGGCACCGGGCTGACGGTCCCGATCGTGGGCGTCGCCGGGCGTCGGGGTGCCGACGAGCCGGTGGCGCAACCCCTCAGCCAGCCCCGTGCCCACCCGGGCGTAGAGGTGCCGGGCGTACTCCTGCCAGAGCAGCTCGTCGCGGTACTTCGCCCGGTCGCGGCCCGGGGCGTCGGCGACCGCCTCCCACAGCAGCGGCAGCTGGAGCAGCCCGTGCCGGACGTAGGGGGAGACCGCGCTGGCGCCACGGCGCTCCTGGGGCCAGACCTCGTTGCGGGCGGCGGCGTAGCCGGTGATGTCCAGGGTGGCCAGCGCCGCATCCGCCGCCATCTGGCCGCCACGGAACCGGGGGCTGGCGACCACCTCGCCGTCCACGAGGTCACCGAGGTGGCGACGCACGAAGGCCTCCGCGGCGGCGACGTCGCGGGCGGTCGGCAGGTCCAGCCGGGTCCCTGGACGGTCGGGTACTGCGGTCTCCATGTTCGGCCT
Source organism: Nitriliruptoraceae bacterium (assembly GCA_003561535.1). GTDB lineage: Bacteria > Actinomycetota > Nitriliruptoria > Nitriliruptorales > Nitriliruptoraceae > T1Sed10-7. The sequence continues at coordinate 8,815 of PWWI01000184.1, read as the reverse complement.
TCGGTCCGCGGCCGGGCGCTGGACCGATGGCCTAGCGTGGCAGGCAGCGGGCGGTGAGCGCGAGCCGTGGGCGGGCGGTGAGCACCAGCGACCGGCGGACGGACCGAGGAGCACCGAGGTGGCAGGCGACCGACAGCAGCGCAACGGCTCGTCGCTCCTGCGCATCGGTGCCGCCGCGGCAGCGATGGTCGGCCTCGTGCGGGCGGGCCGCACGCTCGGCGCCCTGCCCACCGAGGTGGTCGCCGCGCTCCCGGGTGACGAGGTCGACCCCGAGGCCACCGCGGTCACCACCCGGGCGGTCAGGATCGACGTCCCACCCGCGCAGGTGTGGCCGTGGCTGGTGCAGATGGGCTACCAGCGGGGCGGCTGGTACGCCATCGACGCCCTCGAGCGGTTGATCGGCGCCGGTGACTTCCTCACCGGTGGCTCCGCGGACCGGGTCGTGCCGGAACTGCAGGACCTCGCGGTGGGGGACCGGGTCGCGCTGAACGACCGCGCCTACCTCGTCGTCGCCCACCTCGACGCCCCCCGGGCCCTGGTGCTGGTGCTGCCGAGCGGCCCGCTGGCCTGGGTGTGGTCCTTCACCCTCCACGCCGTCCCCCCGCCGGGCGGCGACGACGGGCCGGTGGCCACCCGGTTGGTCGTGCGCTGCCGCACGGGCGCCCGGGACGGTCGGGTCCGGCCGCTGCTGCCCCTGCTGGAGACGGGCCACCTGGTGATGGAGGTGGTGCAGCTGCAGCGCCTGCGCCGCCGCATCGAGGCCGCCGCCCAACCCTCCGTCTGACGAGGCGACGTGCGCTGGCGCCGTCGCCAGCCCACCGCACCCGACGGCGCGTGCACGAGGGCGCGCGCACGAGGCTGGGCGGACGGGGTCGCGGTGGCACACCCCACGCTGCGGCTGCCTGAAAATAGTCTCGTATCTGAGACTTTTCGCAGGGAACTGGGGACGGATGGGTAGCGGCCGTGCCTGGACCATCGACGGTCGCACGTGACGTCGCCCGATCGCGCCTGCTATTTTGTGAGTGAGCGTTCACTAACACGGTCGCCGCCGGGAGGGCGGACGCCGTGCAGGAGCGCCGACGCACAGCAGCGGGAGCACCGCACGGCCCGAGCGGCGCGTGCGGACCATGACGAGGAGGACGCGGTGGGTGTCGACGAGCGTGGGTTGATCGTGGAGCGGATCGAGGCCCTGTTCGCCTCCCATCCGCCCGCTGACACCGACGAACGCAGCTTCTGGGGGGCCCAGTTCGACCATGGGCTCGCCTGGGTCCAGTTCCCCGAGGGGCTCGGCGGCTCGGGGGTGAGCCCGCGTTGGCAGGCCGTGGTCGACCAGCGCATCAACGACGCCGGTGGCTCGACCCGCAACCGGATCAACAACGTGCTCGGGATCGGGATGGGCGCGGGCACGATCATCGCCCACGGCACCGACGAGCACCGGGCACGGTTCCTGCGGCCGATGTTCACCATGGAGGAGATCTGGTGCCAGCTGTTCTCCGAACCTGGCGCCGGCTCGGACCTGGCCGCCCTGTCCACCTCCGCGGTGCGTGAGGACGACCACTGGATCGTCAACGGGCAGAAGGTGTGGACCACCCTCGGCCACCTCGCCAAGTGGGGCCTGTTGGTCACCCGCACCGACCCCGACCAGCCCAAGCACGCCGGCATGACCTACTTCATCGTGGACATGGAGGCCGACGGCGTCGACGTCCGTCCGCTCTACCAGATCACCGGTGAGGCCGAGTTCAACGAGGTGTACTTCACCGACGTGGTGATCGGTGACGAGCTCAGGGTCGGCGAGGTGGGCCAGGGCTGGGGCGTGGCGATGACCACGCTGATGAACGAGCGGGTGGCGATCGGCGGCACCGTCCAGCCCCGGGAGTCGGGGGCGATCGGTGAGGCCGTCCAGGTCTGGCGTGAGCGCCACGGTGAGGACGGCGACCCCGTCGCCCGGGACCAGCTCCTGCAGCTGTGGGCCGCCGCCGAGGCGATGCGGCTGACCACGGTCCGCGCCAAGGAGGCGGCGACCTCCGGCACCCCCGGACCCGAGGGCTCCACCGCCAAGCTCCAGTGGGCCGAGCTCAACAAGCGGATCACGAGCTTCACCGTCGACCTGCTCGGTCCGGAGGGGCTGACCTACCCGGGTGGCTACTCCTTCACCCGGCCCGACGGCTCCGCGGACGTCGACGGCGCGCCCCACAAGCGGTTCCTGCGCGCCCGGGCGAACTCCATCGAGGGCGGCACCAGCGAGATCATGAAGAACATCCTCGGTGAGCGGGTGCTCGGGCTGCCGGGCGAGCCCCGGGTCGACAAGGACGTGCCCTGGCGCGAGGTGCCCCGCAGCTGAGCGGCGACCCCCGCGCGCCGTCCTTCACCGTGCCGCCCGCCCGTCAGCGATCCGACCGCCACCGACCCGCCCGCCACCGATCCAGCCAGGCCAGCACCCAGCACCGAGCACCCGGAGGTCCCCCCCATGAGCGCCCACGCCGCCGCCCCGCCCACGGTCAGCTACGTGCTCACCGACGAACAGCGCCAACTGCAGGAGATGGTGCGCGACCTCTTCGCCCAGCGCGCCGCACCCGACCGGGTGCGCGAGGTCATGCTCGCCGAGACCCCCGGCTACGACGACGCGCTGTGGCAGGAGCTGGCGAACTACGGCCTGCTGGGCCTCACCATCCCCGAGGCACACGGCGGCTCCGGCGCGAGCTTCGCGGAGCTGGCGATCGTGCTCGAGGAGGCCGGACGCCGCCTGGCCCCCGTCCCGCTGCTGTCCTCGGCGGTGCTCGGCACCGAGGCGGTGCTCGGCGGCGCGACCGAGGCGCAGGCTGCCGCGCTGCTGCCCGGGGTCGCGGCCGGCACGACCAGGCTGGCCCTGGCCCACCTCGACCTCGGCGGTGACCTGCTGGCGGCCCCCGGCGTGGTCGCCAGCCGCGACGGTGCCACGTGGCACCTCGACGGCACGGCGGCCTACGTGATCGACGGGGCCTCGGCGACCCACCTGGTCGTGGCGGCGCGCGCCGGCGACGACCTCGAGCTGTTCGTGGTGCCCGGTGACGCCCCGGGGGTGTCGCGCACGCCCGTGGAGGTCCTCGACCTGACCCGGCCCCTGGCCACGGTCGAGTTCGCAGGCGTCGAGGTGGCCGAGGAGGACCGGCTCGCCGGCGGGCCGGCCATGGCGGCCCTGCACCGGGCCCTGACCGCGGGCGTGGTCGCGATCGCGGTCGAGCAGGTGGGCGGGACCGCCCACACCCTCGAGGCCTGCACCGCCTACGCCCGGGACCGCATCCAGTTCGGCCGGGCCATCGGGTCGTTCCAGGCGGTCAAGCACCGGCTGGCGGAGCTGCTGGTCGAGCTCGAGTCCGCCCGCTCCGCGGCGATCCACGCGGCACGGGTGCTGGCGGCGGGGGAGCGCGAGGAGCTCGCGATCGCCGCGCCGCTGGCCAAGTCCTACTGCTCCGAGGTGTACGAGCGCTCGGCCGCCGACGGCATCCAGCTGTTCGGTGGGATCGGTTTCACGTGGGAGCACGACCAGCACCTCTACCTCAAGCGCGCGAAGTCGACCAAGCTGCTGCTCGGCGACCCCAAGCACCACCGCGCGCTGCTCGGGGAGCTGCTCGCGCTGTGACCGCAGCCGGCGCGTCGACCACCTCGTCGTCCACCGACCGGGGGCGACGTCGCCGGACCGCGGTGTTGGACGCCGCCGAGGCGCTGTTCCTCGAGCACGGCTTCCACGCCGTCTCGGTCGACGACCTGGGCAGCGCGGCGGGCATCTCCGGCCCGGGCGTCTACCGCCACTTCGCCTCCAAGGACGCGGTGCTCACCGCCGTGCTGGACCGGATCTGGGAGCGGCTCGCCCCGGCGGTGGTCGCCGCCGAGACGGCCGCACCGGCGACCGCGCTGGAGCTGCTGCTGACCGCCCACCTCGACCTGGCCCTCCAACGCCCCGCGGCACTGGAGCTGCTGCTGCGTGAGTTGGTGCACCTGCCGGCCGACTACCGGGAGCTCGCGAGGCGCAACCACCGCCGCTACGTCGCTGCCTGGGCCCGCGCGATCGGCGAGCTGCGGCCCGACCTCGACGCGGACGAGGCCCGGCTACTGGCGCTGGCCGTCCACGGGCTGCTCGACTCGACCACGCTCAGCGGCCGGCTGCCGGCGCGGGGGGTCACGGCCGAGGAGCACCGACGGCTGCTCGAGGCCGCGGCGCGCCGGGTCCTGGCCGCCGAGGGCTGATCGCCGCGGCGCGCCGGCCCCCGGCGACCGCTGCTGCGGCGCTCCGGCCACGGCGAGCGCCGGCCACCTACGCTGCAGCTGACGACCTCCCGCGACCCTGAGCCGAGGGCCGATGACCCCCGACGAGCTGCTCGCCGCCACCCGCGCGTGGATCGACGGCGACCCCGACCCCGCCACCCGCGAGGAGCTCCAGGCCCTGCTGGATGCGCGCGACCTCGATGCGCTCACCGAGCAGGTCGGCAGCGCCCTGGCCTTCGGGACCGCCGGGCTCAGGGGCGAGGTGGCGGCCGGGCCGAACCGCATGAACCGCGCGGTCGTGATCCGCACCACCCGGGGGCTGGCCGAGCACCTGCTGGCCACCGTTCCCGGGGCCAGTGCGCGCGGCGTGGTCGTCGGCTTCGACGCGCGTCACGACTCGGAGCGCTTCGCCCGCGACGTGGTCGCCATCTTCGGCGGCGCTGGGCTGCCGGTGCGCTGGTTCCCGATGCCCCAGCCCACGCCGCTGGTCGCCTACGCCCAGAAGGCGCTGGACGCCGCGGCCGCCGTGGTCGTCACCGCCTCCCACAACCCTCGGCGGGACAACGGCTACAAGGTCTACGGCGACGGCGCGGCCCAGATCGCCCCGCCGGTGGACCTGGCGATCGCCGCCGCCATCGACCAGGTCGGACCGGCCATCGAGGTGCCCCGGGTCGATCCCGTCACGAGCGACCTCGTGGCGCCCGTGCCCGGCGAGGTGATCGACCGCTACTTCGCCGAGCTCGACGCCGCCCGCCCGCACGTCGACGGCCCCGACCTCACGATCGCCTACACCCCGCTCCATGGCGTGGCGACGCCGCACGTGCTCCGCGCGCTGGCCGAGGCCGGCTACCACGACGTGCACGTGGAGCCGAGCCAGGCCGAGCCCGACGGTGACTTCCCGACCGTCGCCTTCCCCAACCCCGAGGAGCCGGGGGCGATGGACGCGGTGCTGGCGCTGGCGGGCCGGATCGGTGCCGACCTGGTGCTGGCCAACGACCCCGACGGCGACCGCCTGGCCGTCGCGATCCCCGACGGCGCCGGTGGCCACCGGCCGCTGACCGGCAACCAGATCGGGGTCCTGCTGGCCGACCACCTCCTGCGTGGCTCGACCGCCAACCGGCCCCTGATCGTCTCCAGCATCGTCTCGACGCCGATGGTCCACTCGGTGGCCGCGGCCCATGGCGCCCGCTCCGAGGTCACGCTCACCGGTTTCAAGTGGATCTGGGCCGCCGCCAGGCACCTGGAGCGCTCCGACCAGCGCACCGCGGTCTACGGCTTCGAGGAGGCGCTCGGCAGCTCGGTCGGCTCGGTCGTGCGGGACAAGGACGGGATCGGCGCGGGACTGGCCTTCGCGGACCTGACCCGCGGGCTGGTCGCCGAGGGCCGGACCGTCGCCGACCGCTGGGCCGAGCTGTGCGCGAGCCACGGGCTGTGGGTCTCCCACCAGCTCGGCATCACCCGGCCCGGTGCCGCCGGCGCCCGGGAGATCGCCACCGCGATGGCCACCTTCGACCGTTCGGTGCCCGACCACCTCGCCGGCCATGCGGTGGTGGGCAGTACCGACTTCCGCACCGGTGCGGACCAGCGCCCGCCGTGGTTGGCTGTCCAGGACCTTGTCGCCCTGGAGCTGGCCGACGGTCGCGCCATGATCCGGCCCTCCGGCACGGAACCGAAGTGCAAGATCTACATCGACCTGCGAGGCGAGCTCGCGCCGGACGAGGATCTGGACGAGCGCACCGCCGCGCTCCAGCTCGAGGCCACCGAGGTGGCTGACGCGCTGGCGGCCCACGTCGGGCTCACGTGACCTGTGCCACCACCAGACCACGCAGCACCCAGACCACGCAGTACCGACACCACGTAGTTCCCACACCACGTCTGAGGAGACAGCGCGATGCCCATCGCAACCCCGGAGCAGTACGACGAGATGCTCGACCGTGCCAAGGCCGGCGCGTTCGCCTACCCCGCCATCAACGTGACCTCGTCGCAGACCCTGCTGGGCGCGCTGCGCGGCCTGGCCGAGGCGGAGAGCGACGGGATCATCCAGGTCTCGACCGGCGGTGCCGCTGCCTGGTCCGGCTTCAGCGTCAAGGACATGGTCGTCGGTGCGACCGGTTTCGCGGAGTACGCCAAGGTCGTCGCGGAGCACTACCCCGTCACCGTGGGCCTGCACACCGATCACTGCCCGAAGGACAAGCTGGACGGTTTCATGCGCCCCCTGGCGCAGATCTCCGCCGACCGGGTCGCCCGCGGTGAGGCCCCGCTGTTCAACTCCCACATGTGGGACGGCTCGGCGGTGGAGTTGGAGGAGAACCTCGACATCGCCGAGGAACTGCTCGAGCTGTGCGCCGCCGGTCACACCATCATGGAGATGGAGATCGGCGTCGTCGGTGGCGAGGAGGACGGCGTCGTCGGCGAGATGAACGAGAAGCTGTACTCCACGCCCGAGGACGCCCTGGCCACCGCGGAGAAGCTCGGCGTCGGCGAGCGTGGCCGCTACCTCCTGGCCGCCACCTTCGGCAACGTGCACGGTGTCTACAAGCCGGGCCACGTCAAGCTCCGCCCGAGCGTGCTCAAGGAGCTCCAGGACGCCGTCGGTGAGCGGGTCGGCAAGGAGAAGCCCTTCGACCTGGTGTTCCACGGCGGGTCGGGCTCCTCGATGGAGGAGATCCACGAGTCGCTGGAGTACGGGGTCGTGAAGATGAACATCGACACCGACACCCAGTACGCCTTCAGCCGTCCCCTGGCCGACCACTTCTTCACCAACTACGAGGGTGTGCTGAAGGTCGACGGCGAGGTCGGCAACAAGAAGGTCTACGACCCCCGCTCCTACTCGGAGAAGGGTGAGATCGGCATGGCGGTGCGCGTCGTGCAGGCCGCCGAGGAGCTGCGCTCCGCCGGCCAGAAGATGACCTGAGACGAGAGCAGCGAGCACACGTACGACCGGACGGCGGGGGAGACCCCGCCGTCCGCGCGCGTCAGGCCTAGGTGCGTCAGGGCTACTGCGGCTCGGTGCGCCCTGGGTCAGGCCTCGGGCAGCTCGCGGCGGCGCCAGGCGTCACCCACGATGATGGGCAGACCGTGCTCGTCCACCTCGATGTCGATCTCGACGCCGTCGAGGTGCTGGCGGTAGCTGCGCACGCCCGTGCGGCCGAAGCGCGCCGGGGTGTCCAGCGCGGGGCCAAGGGGGTGGGGCAGCATCGCGAGCCTGACCTCGACCGTCTCTCCGGTCTGCAGCCCGAGCCGGCGGATCGGGAACTGCACCGCGGCCGGCGAGAGGGCGAGCGCGGCATCGGTGCAGCCGGTCAGCGCCTCCACCGGGGTCCCGTCGATCCACCAGCGCCCGTGGCCGTCGGAGGTGAGGTTGACGCTGGTGCCGTTGGACCAGACCGTGACCCGCCGTGGGCGCCAGGCGTGGTCGACCTCGAGTGAGTAGGTGGCGTTGTCCGCCCGCCCGCGCAGGGTGTTGCCGTCGGGCAGCGGCCGGGCGACGACCTCCTCCTGGCCGTAGGGGCCGTCGAGGTGGACGGGCTCGACCTCGTCGTCGGGCTCGAGCTCCTTGCGGAAGTGGTGCTCGGTGGTGTCGGAGGGGTCGTGCAGCTCTCGGGTCCGGCCGGTGTCGTGGTAGCCGAGGGTCGTGTAGCGGTGGTGGGCGCCGGTGAAGCGGCTGTCGCTCCACAGCTCGACCGCCGTGGCGCCCAGCCCTCTGGCGTGGGTCTCGACCCGGGTGATCAGCCGGGTCGCCAGCCCCCTGCCGCGTAGCCCGACATCGAGGTAGCACCGCTTGAGCTCCAGCACCCCGTCGGCGCTCAGGGGCCCGGTGCCGATCGAGCCGACGATCCGTCCGTCACGCTCCAGTACCCACCAACGCCCGCCCCGGGCCGCGGCCACGGTCGCGGGAGCGGTGAGGTCCTCGTCGACGCCGGGGAGGTCCATCACGCACCCCGGTTGCTCGGCGTACGCGGCCGCGACCAGGGCGATGAGGCTGTCGCTGTCCTCGTCGCGTGCGGCGCGCAGGTGCGTGCCGTCCAGGGGACTCGGTGCCACCTCGGGGTCTCCCTCGTTCGGTCTGGGTGCGGGGTCGTGGCTGGTGCGGGTCGTGGCTGGTGCGGGGTCGTGGCTGGTGCGGGTCGTGGCTGTGGTCGCGTGTGGGCGCGCCGGAGCGGTGCCGTGCGCCAACCCCTCTCGCGCCTGGGCGCACCCGCCGAGCCCCGCATCGCACGCCGGTGGTGCCGTGGGAGCCGACCGGCGTCGAGATGCTGCTCGGGTCCACCTGGCCCTGCACGGGTCAGGCGGCCCCTCTACGGTAGGGGATGGAGCCGAACCGGTCGGTGTTCGAGCGTCCGGCGCTCCCCGCCGGGTGCGCCAACCGCGCCTCCGGCTCCGAACCGCCGGTACACCGTGGTCAAGTCAGGAGCGCTCCACATGTCCACCACCGAGACCCCCCGCACCCCCGATGTCGCAGCCGCCGACGTCGTCCGCTCCACGCTGGACGAGGCGTCCCAGGCCACCGTGCGCGAACGCCTGCAGCCCTTGCTGGTCGACCTGATCGACCTGTCGCTGACCTCCAAGCAGC
>PWWI01000178.1 GCA_003561535.1 Nitriliruptoraceae bacterium | reverse complement strand
TCGGGCTCGGGCACCGTGATCCGCTCCGCCCGCGCGAGGACCTTGGCGAGTGCCTCGGCCTGAGCCTGCAGGTCGCGCTCGCGTGCCTTGGCGGCGCGACGTCGGCTGAGGACGTAGACCGCGGCCCCGACGGCCGCGACCGCACCGCCGACCGTGATCGCGATCGAGCGCAGCCGGTCGGTGAGGTCCGCGGGGTCCGGGATGCGGGCCTGGAGGGCGGCCACGTCCCGCTCCATGCTCGCCCGCAGCGTCACCGCCTTCTCCTGGGCGTCCTCCACCGAGGTGGCAGGGCCCCCACGGCGTTCGTCGACCGCCTGCGAGACCTCCTTGCCGACCTCATCGACGGTCTGCTTGGCCCGATCGACCTCGCCCTTGACCTTCTCCACGCTCTCCTCGGCCATCGTCTTGAGTTCGGCCACCTTCTCCTCGGCCTGCGCTTTGGTGGACCGCCCGTGGCTGCCGGCCCCCTTCGTCTGCTCTGGGGTGCTCATCGGCTCACCTGCTCGCTCGCCCACGCCTTCGTCTTCTCGACCTCGCCCAGGGTCTGCTCGGGTTTCACGGGACGCTTGAAGTACCGCACCGCCACGAGCAGCAGGATCACTGCGAGGAGGATGTAGATCCCGGTCACGATCAGCCACGCCAGCCATGGCTGGACGACCAGCATCAGCGCGTGGGCGCCGGTCACGCCGATGAAGGCCAGGATGAACAGCCCGATCAGGGCTCCCCCGACGGCGAGGCCGACGGCGATCGCCTTCTCCGTCGCGATGCGCTGGACCTCGAGCTTGCCGAGCTCCAGTTCCGTCTTCAACAGGCCCTGTCCGTTGGCCAGCAACGACGCGATCACCTCTGAGGTGTCACGCTCGTCGGTCGCCCCGGCGCCGTCGGGCCCGCCGGTGGGCGGGGTGGTTGGCACGATATCCCTCCTTGCAGGCTGGGCGTAGCCGCGGCAGCTGACCGCGTCCTCACCCCCAACCCTAACGGCGTCGCCGGGCCCATGGCGGCCGGCCGATCAGCCCCGCACCGCGGACCCGTGGGCCCGTAGGCACGCAGCGGCGTTCCGAGCCGACGTCGAACGCCCTGCACGAGGTGATCGGCGGGCCTGGCACCCGTCGACTGGGAGTGCCAGCGCGGTACGCTCTGGGAGCTCCCGGGGCGTCCCGTCCCGACCCGTCCCTTCCTGGGCGTACCCGACCCGTCCCGGTCCGGCGCCGATCCGACGGGGTCGGGACCCCCAGTCGCCACCGACCCGGAGGAGGGGCCCGATGGCCAGCCCGTCCGATCCGGCCGCACGGACCGCCGCGAGGGTGGCCGCCGACGGTGCTGACGCCGTCCACCTCGAGGTCGCGGTTCCCGCCGACGCCGCGCGGGCCGCTGTCGAGGCCGTGGCGGAAGCCGACGATGGAGCTCCCAGCGAAGAGGAGCCCCTCGACGCACGCAAGCGCACGATCCTGCGGGCGATCGTGAGCGAGTACGTGTCCAGGGGCGAGCCCGTCGGGTCGAAGCGGGTCGTCGAGGTGGCACGGCTCGAGGTCTCCGCGGCGACGGTGCGCAACGAGATGTCGGCGCTGGAGTCCCTCGGCTACATCGCGCAGCCCCACACCTCGGCCGGACGGGTGCCGACCGACAAGGGCTACCGCCGATTCGTCGACGACCTGAGCGCCGACCCCGCCCTCGACGGGGCGCGACGCGAGCTCGTGCAGGAGCTCCTCGGCACCGCCTCCGACGTCGAGGACCTGCTCGCGCGGACCTCCTCGGCGCTGAGCCAGCTGACCCGGTTGGTGTCCCTGGTGATCGCACCCGCGGTGGACGCCGCCCGGCTCAAGCTGTGCGAGCTCGTGGGGCTCAGCCCCGGCTCAGCGCTGCTGCTGCTGGTGGCGGACACCGGACGCGTGGAGAAGCGCTCCGTCGAGCTGCCGGCGGAGACCACCGAGCACGATCTCGACCGGGTCCGCATCGTGCTCTCGGAGCAGGTCCGCGGTCGCCGGCTCGGGGACGTGCACGCCACGATCTCCCGTCTGGCCGAGGACGCGCCCAGCGAGCTGCGTGAGGTGCTCAGGGCCGTCGCCGACGCCACCGCACGCGAGCTGGCCGACGACACCGTGCACCACGTGTTCGTGGGCGGGCAGGCGTCGCTGGCCGGTGACGAGGCCTTCGAGCGCGAGCACCTGTCCCGGGTGTTGCAGCTGCTCGAGGAACGCGCCACCCTTGCGCGCCTGCTCGCCGAGGCCACCGCCGACGACCGACCCACGGTGCGGATCGGTGAGGAGAACGAGGTTGAGGACCTGCGCGCTGCGTCGCTGGTCGCCCAGCGCTACCAGCTGGTGACCGCGGGCTCGCTCGGGGTTCTCGGCCCGACCCGCATGGATTACGCCACCGTGCTCGCGACCGTGCGGGCCGTCGCCGACCAGCTGCAGGAGACCCTGCTCGACCTGTCCCGCTGACCTGGCCCGCTGACCGCACCGCCGCTCCCGCGGGAGCGGCACCGAACGACCATCCCCGTCACCCCCTGTGAGGCACCGTGTCGGATCTGTACGAGCTGCTGGACATCCCCCGCGATGCCGCTGAGGACGAGGTCAAGCGCGCCTACCGGCGCAAGGCCCGCGAGCACCACCCCG
>PWWI01000058.1 GCA_003561535.1 Nitriliruptoraceae bacterium | reverse complement strand
GAACCCTTCGGGTTCGATCCGGGGAGCACTCGCGAACGCCGCCTGTAGGAGGTCCCGGCTCACGAACCGTCGACGGGCGGGACGAAGCTCGCCGACCGGGATGCCGTTGCCGGTCACGAGGAACACCTCTCCGCGATCGAGGGCGCGCATGATCGCTCCGCTGTCGTTGCGGAGTTCGCGCTGACTGATCGTCCTCGTCATGCCAACACCGCACCCCTGCTGTAGCACGAGCGCTACACCTGCCGGACCTGCCGGTGCGTGACGACGGGAGAGGCGCTCGGCAACGTGCGAGCCAACCGTGGCTCCCCTCGGTCACCAGACAGCGATCGAGGACCGCGCGGTCGACGTCCCCTGACGGTGCCGTAGGCCAGCATCGCCGCTCAGAGGCCGACACCGAGGTAGCGGGTCTCCAGGAACTCGTGGATGCCGTGGAACCCGCCCGCACGCCCGATGCCGGACTCCTTCATGCCGCCGAAGGGTGCGGCCGCATCCGAGATCAGGCCCCGGTCGATGCCGACCATGCCCGACTCGAGCTGCCGCGCCACCGCGATGCCGGTCCCGGGGTCCGGCCCGTAGACGTAGGCGATCAGACCCGCGTCGGTGTCGTTGGCCATGCGGATCGCTTCGTCCTGCTCCTCGAAGACCACGATCGGCGCCACCGGCCCGAACACCTCGTTGCGCGTCAGCACCGAGCCGTGCTCGACACCCGTGACGAGGTGGGGAGCGATGAACGCGCCGGCCTCGGGCGCCGTCGTGCACGCGGCCACCTCGGCGCCCTGCGCGGCAGCGGTGTCGAGCAGGCCAGCGATCTTGTCCCGCTCCTCGAGGCTGACCATCGCGCCCAGGTCGTTGGTCCGGTCGATGCCGGGGCCGACCCGCAGCTTGCTCAGGGCGGTGCGGAAGCGGTCGGTGAAGGCGTCGGCGACGGAGGCGTGGACGTAGAAGCGGTTCGCCGCGGTGCAGGCCGCACCGCCGTTGCGCATCTTGGCGACCATGGCGCCGGCGACGGCCGCCTCGACGTCCGCGCCCTCGAGGACGAGGAAGGGCGCGTTGCCCCCGAGCTCCATCGAGGCCGTGAGCACGCGTTGGGCGGTCTGGGCGAGCAGCTGCTTGCCGACCGGGGTCGAGCCGGTGAACGACAGCGTGGCCACCTGCGGGTCGGCGAGGACCGCCTCGGAGACAGGGCCTGGCTTCGAGGTGGTGACCACGTTCACGGTGCCGTCGGGGGCCCCGGCGCGACGGAGCACCTCGGCGATCCACAGGGCGGTGAGTGGGGTCGCCTCGGCGGGCTTCAGGACCGTGGTACACCCGGCCGCCAGGGCGGGGGCCAGCTTTCGGGTCGCCATCGCGGCGGGGAAGTTCCAGGGGGTGATGAGGTAGGCGACGCCGACGGGCCGGTGGTCGGTGATGATCGTCTTGTCGCCGGCGGGTGCGTCGCGGAACCCGCCCTCGATGCGCACCGCCTCCTCGGAGAACCAGCGCAGGAAGTCCGCGGCGTAGCGGGCCTCGGCCATGGCGTCGTTCCAGGCTTTGCCGTTCTCGAGCACGATGAGCCGAGCACAGTCCTCGATCTCCGCGGTCATCAGGTCGAACGCGCTGCGCAGGATCTCGGCTCGCTCACGGGCCGGCCGGGCAGCCCAGGCCGGGAACGCTTCCGCCGCGGCCGCAACCGCGGTCAGCGCCTCGTCGACGCTGGCGTCGCCCACGACCGCCAGGGTCTCGAGCGTGGCTGGGTCCTGGACCGGGAGCTCGCCCTCCGCGTCGGTCCATCGGCCGCCGATCAGGAGGCCGGTCGGGGTGTGGTCTGGGAGGGATGCTCTCGTCATGGCCGTCGGCCTTCGTCGGTGGTCGTCTGGGTCGCTCCACGTGTTCGCGGTGTTCGCGCGCGGGCGGATGATGGAGATGCGCCGGGCGCCTTCAGCAGCGTACCGAGCCGTCACGTCCTGGCTCGAACGTACGTTCGTTTTCCTGTGACGGTGAGCCGCCCTCAGGAGCCACCGCAGCCGAGCACGACCGCAGACCACGGCAATGCCCGTTGCTCTCGCGCACGGACCGTTCGACACTGCGCACGGGCCGACAGGCTGCGCGGCGCCACGGCAGCGCCAGGTGCCGGGTCGGCGAACGACCGCGCGACAGCAGCCTCGTCGGTAACGGACGACGAGTGGGCGCTTGACGGGTCAGCGACGGCCGATGAACGAACGGGACGGCCGTGACACACCGGGACGCCGGATCGGCAGGCGACGGCGATCGATGGGAAGCGACGACCGCCGGCGGCAGGCGACGGCAGCTACGCGGTGACCGGACGCGGGCCCCGAGGAACGTTCGAACCGGGCAGGCAACTGCGTCGGCGTGGCGGCCAGCGGGATCGACGCCGGCCATCGAGCCCGCGGGTGTGAGACGAAGGGACGCGGACGTAACGGTGGCGAGGCGCCACCCGCGCTGAGCGCCGAGCTCCCGCACCTCGGCCCGCACCGGAAGTGCGACCGGCTGTTCGGCGCGATACACCACACGACGAGCGTGGACCCGTGATCCACCCTCCCACCACTCTCCCCGTAACGCCCATAAGATACATTACGTCAACTAGCGAGCCTACGGGCACTCCCCTCGGTGATCCGGGCGTCCCGGCAGTTCAGCGACCCCGCTCGGGCCCG
>PWWI01000221.1 GCA_003561535.1 Nitriliruptoraceae bacterium | reverse complement strand
TGTCGACAACGGCATCCTGCTGTGCCGCCGTCACCATCGGATGGTCCACGAGGGTGGTTGGACCGTGTCCCTCGACGTCGTCACCGCCCTTGCGACGTTCCGGTCACCGACCGGCCGCGAGGTCGAGACCCGCCCTCACCGCTGGCGCGCTGACCGCGCGACCGGTGTCGCCACCGCGGCTGCAGATGACGACGCAGAGGAATCGTTCTCGCCCGTCGGTGCAGCGCACGGCGCTGATGGGTCCTGGGGTGTCGACCAGGCTGCCACGTCCACCGACGCACCGTCCACCGCCGCACCGTCCTCCGGGCGACAGGCATCGCTCGACATCGCTTTCAGCCGTCCCGGTCCGGTCGTCGTGGCTCGTGAGGAGGTGGGGCGGGGCGACGACCTCGACCTGCCCGAACCGGGCCTCGTCAGCCCCGACCGATCCGGTTGGGTGCACGGCGAGGCCCGGACACAGCTCCCCGCGCCTCGTGAGGGCTTCGATCGACGGGTTGTTCGCGAGCGGCGAGCCGACTACTGCGCCGGGTCCGGCCCGGATCCGCCGAGGTCGCGGCACGGGCCGGCGCCACCACGAACCAGTTGCCGCGATCACCGGGAAGCGTCCACGGTGACCGGCGCTGGGATCCGCCCCTCGACGGCGCCGGCGAGATCGGACGACAGATCAGCTGCCGTGGCATCCGACACCTGCCGCGGTGCGGATCCGTGGCCAGAGTGTCCTGGCGAGCCGGGTGTGGACCCGCGATGCTCGCCCGCTCACGCTTGCCGCTCTACGGTTGGGCTCCGCAGACCGACCCGTTCCGTCGGTCCGCGTGCTCGCCCCACGACACCAGGCCGGACCAGGCGAGGAACGTTCAGGAGACCACCGTGACCCGCATCCTGCTGTTGCACGGCCCGAACCTGTCGCAGTTGGGCAGCCGCGACCCGGCGCAGTACGGCACCGCGACCCTGGACGAGGTGGTGGCAGCGGCCCGAGCGGAAGCGACACCGGCCGGCGCGGACGTGGAACACTTCCAGACCGAGCACGAAGGGCTCCTGCTCGAACGGCTCCACACGGCCCGGACCGACGGGACCGCGGCGGTGATCATCAACGCCGGGGCCTGGACCCACACCAGCTACGCGCTGCACGACGCGCTGGAGCTGCTCGAGGTGCCGAAGATCGAGCTGCACCTGTCGAACATCCACGCCCGGGAGGCGTTCCGCTCGACCAGCGTCATCGCACCGGTGTGCGACGGCTCGATCGCCGGTTTCGGCATCGACGGCTACCCCCTGGCGGTTCGCGCCGCACTCGCCCTGCTGGGGCGGCGAGCGTGACCGAGCGCTCCGGGCGCGGGCTCGCCGAGTCGCACGATCACCAGGGCCGACGCGCGAAGGCGCGGGCCGCCGTGGCTGAGCGGGGAGCTGCGCACCTGCTGGTCACCGACCCCCGCAACGTGCGCTACCTGACCGGCTTCACGGGCAGCAACGGCCAGGTACTGCTCGGCCCCGAGCCAGGCGACGACCTGCTGATCACCGACGCGCGCTACGACCTGCGTGCCGAGGTCGAGGCGCCGGATCTGCCGAGGACGTTGGACCGCGACCCCTTCGGCGTGGTCCTGCCCCTGGTCGTGGGGCAGGCGGGTCCCGGCGGTCAGCTGCTGGTCGAGGACCACCAGCTGACCTGGGCTGCGGCACGGGCTGCGAACGACCGAGCGGCCGCGCAGGGCCTCGAGCTGGTCGGTGCCGGGCGACTCGTCGAGGCGCTGCGGCTGGTCAAGGAACCCTCCGAGGTGGAACGGCTCGCCGTCGCGTGCGACATCACGCAGCGGTGCCTCGCCTGGCTGTTCGACGAGGTGGTGACGATCGGCCGCACCGAACGCGAGCTCGCCACCCTGCTGGAACGTCGGTTCGTCGACGACGGGGCCGATGGGGTCGCGTTCCCCTCGATCGTCGCATCTGGGCCGAACAGCGCCATCCCGCACCACGAGCCGACGGATCGGCGGCTGCAGGCCGGGGACCTGCTGACCATCGACTGCGGCGCGCTCGTGGGCGGCTACCACGCCGATCACACGCGCACCGTCGCGATCGGGTACCTCGACGACCGGTTGGTCGAGGTCTACGAGGTCGTCCGCGCCGCGCAGTCGGCGGGGAGAGCTGCCGTCACCGCCGGAGTCGAGGCCGGCGAGGTGGATGCGGCCGCACGTGGGGTGGTGGAGGACGCCGGCTACGGGGAGGCGTTCGTGCACGGCACGGGGCACGGCGTCGGCCTCGCGGTGCACGAGGACCCGCCGGTCAGCCGGGGTGCGACTGGTACCCTGCGGGCCGGCATCGTGCTCACCGTCGAACCCGGTCTCTACCTCCCCGGCCTCGGCGGCGTCCGCATCGAGGACACCTTGGTGGTCACTGCGGACGGCCCAGCACGAGCCCTCACCGACACGCCTCGCGAGCTGCGGGTGCTGTGACCCCCGTCGCAGCGCAACCGCGCCGCCACCCCGAAGCGGAGACACCGACGTGGTCTCGACCAACAACCTCAAGAACGGCATGACGCTGCTGCTCGACGGCAAGCTGCAGCAGGTCGTGGACTGGAACCACCACAAGCCCGGCAAGGGTGGCGCCGTCGTCCGCACCAAGCTCAAGGAGGTCGAGACCGGCAAGATCGTGGAGCGGACCTTCC
>PWWI01000077.1 GCA_003561535.1 Nitriliruptoraceae bacterium | reverse complement strand
TTTTAAAAAAGTGTTGCCTTTATGAATCTTAGGGAATAACAAGTAGTTAATACCATCTTCAACGGTTTGCCTAAAGTTCTTTACGTGAGTGTTTAGGTTATTACTTTGAGCGTCAGCGTTACTTCTTCCACTAGCATCAGGAAACCCTGCGTCTATAGGGGGTATTCTCATAAGTACAAGTATTTGTTCATCTAACCATTTTAATAATTTTACTATGTTATCTGTTTCTCCTATTTCTCTAACCATGAATTTTTGCATTTCTCCTTTGGTTACGAAAGGAGCTTTGAAATTCTCATCATTCCTTTTGGCGTATACTAAGAAGTCATTAATATCTTCGTCTCTTGTCTTGCTAAAATTGTATAGTACTCTGTATTGTCCTGTTTCCCAGAGCCATGACACGTAACGTCTCACATATTGTTTCCATAACAGGGTTTGATAAAGTGCTTCTAGGTTTACTGGTCCCCATCCTTGGCTTTTATCATAAAATTTTAACCATACTACTTCATCAGTATTCCACTCTGGGTGTTTCTTTGTTACAGGGTTGGGTATTTTACTAACGTATTTTATAGGGTCACCGTTAGGCTTGGTTATTGGTTCTATGTTGGCACTGTCTAGGATGTTTAGTGATTTAACGGTGTTATCAGTTCTTCGTACGATTTCTATGAATACGTTACCAAAAAGTTTTCCCAATATAAAGCTTTTTTCTATTATTTGTTTTCTGAATTGGTATTCTTCTTCTAGTCGTTCTTTTTCGTCACTGCTAACTTTTTTTGTGTCTCTTTTGAGTAGGGTGTATCCTCCTTCCATGCATTTGTCTACGAAGTGGTTGAGACTTCCTTGTGAGATAGGGTCACTTCTAACCATGTATTCTGCTAGTTTTAAGTCGAATGATGGGAGGATAGTAGCATTCTTGGGGTCTTTTCCACTCCATATGAATGCTCTAAGGCTATCCTTACTATCTTCCCGTTTTATTGGTTTCTTAGAAATATTTTTTACCACTATAGTGTTACACCCAATACGTATACATAGGACAACTAATCCCGTGTTAATTCATCTTCTGTCCGTACCCTGAGTTTGTTGTCCCTACCCTATAATAATAGGGTGAAACGGTTTTATAAATGTTTTGTTTTTACCTTTGGTTTAAGAACAAAACGATAAGGAACAACAGGAGCACCACTCCTATAATCCCCCCACCTAACCCTAAACTCTCGTAAATCATCCAAATTATCCAAGTACCAACGAACATTAAGTAAAACACTACAAAGAACCTCGTCATAAATCTCAACTTCCTCACTAAAAGTATAACCATTATCCCTCAACCAACCCCTACTCTGTAATAAAGCTAACTTGAAAACCACTCATCATCCCCCCCATCCTTAAACTCAAACTCAAATATGAAATCACCTGGATGTTTTTCTTCTTTCTCATAATTCCTTTTTATCTCCTTCCAACCTATCCTACTTGAACGTCTCTTTATCATATACATCTTTAATCAACCCTATGAAACAATACATCTGTATTAAAACAATTCTCAGCGTGCCTACTCCACGTACTCCTCATAGGTTCATAACACATCGCACTCATAAATAAAAAAGCTTCTTTGAACTCAGGATTAGTATAAATAGCTTGTAAACAACTTTGTCTAGCCTGCTCACCCCTACTCATACGCCATAAACACTTAGCTTTTAACAAGTATGCTTCTGCTCTTTCAGCCCTCCAAGTATTAAAACCAAGGTACTCATCTAATAACTCAACTGCGTCAACATACCTCTTCTTATAACTATACTCTCTAGCTAAATAAAACATAGTCCTAGTATCATCAGGCATCTCTTCACGTTGTAATTCTAACATTCTCAACGCTCTATTCGGGTCTTTTTTATGAGCAGGACTATAAAACGCTGTCACCCTAATGTCACTCTTAAAACTCCTCTTAACCAACGGATTAGCATGCACCCTGTACTTCCACTTAGTACCCCTCTTACAAATTCTGGGTAAGGTATGACTAATAAGCCCGTTAGGTTTAACTATGTGATAACTAATACTATCATATTCCTTTGGAACGACTTGTATTAAGTCTTTTATCTTTTTTATACCATTACGTTCTAATCTTCCATCAGCATCAATGCTAAGTATCCAATCACCATTACATTTACTAAAAGCATGAGTGTAAGCTTCCCCGAAGTGGTCATTCCACTGGTAATCCGTAAAAACTTTATCGGTATACTTCTTGGCTATCTCTACGGTTTTGTCTGTGCTACCAGTATCACAAATCACTATTTCATCCGCACCTTTAACGGTTTCCAAACAGTCTTTTAACATTTCTTCTTCGTTTTTTACTATTAAAGCAACACTTAATTTCATTTCCACACACCCCAATCCAACTTCTTCCTTCCTCTTAATTCTTTCTTAGTAAACACTTCATCATCCTTTGTTTCGTCGTTATCCCAATCAAAAGTCTTAACCCCCTCCTCATCATCATCTAAGAAAAAATAAGAACTATACACAAAACTATCGATACGGTCATCACTATAACCAACAGGCACCCCCACGTTACTCCTCTGCCTACTAGGATGATTCTCCACCGCCAAAAACTCTTCGAGAAGCTTATCATCACTATAACTTTTAACTTTACCAGTATGAACCTTACTCCTCATAG
>PWWI01000172.1 GCA_003561535.1 Nitriliruptoraceae bacterium | reverse complement strand
TGGGCCAGCAGCCTTCGGGGTGTGACCCCGGAGGTGTCGTACGGCGAGTCGGGCAGCGACCACCCGTCCACCTGCTCCTCGACGGGGGCGTCGAGGTCGATGACACCCTCGGCTGCCAGGTGCAGCACGGCCCAGGCGGTCACCGACTTCGACAGCGACCCCGCCTGGAACATCGTGTCGGCTCGCACCGGCCGGCCGGTCGCCACCTCGGCGAGCCCGAAGCCCTCGGCCCACACCCCCTCGCCGTCGTCGACCAGGGCGACCGCCGCCCCGGGCACCGAGGTACGGGCGAGGTTGGCCTCCACCCGTTCCCGCACCTGGTGTACCTGGCGATCGCGGTCGGACGTCGACACGCCCAGAACTGCCGTAGCGGTGGCCAGCAGCAGGGCGCCCACCGCGGCGACGGCAACGCCGAAGCTCGTCGATCGACCCAGCCGCATGCCCGCGACCTCCCGGAGCCCTCGGCTCTGCCGCCTGGTTCCACGCTAGAACGAGCCACGCGGGGCGGTGCTGCGCAGCGTGGTCGAGTGACCGGGGCCGGACTAGCGCTGCTCGCCGTGGTCCGTCGAGGTGTCGAGGTGGTGCACCGCCTCCCCTCGCCGGGTCATCCACCGCCAGCCGACGACGACCAGGACCAGGGAGGCGACGGCATCGGCGCCGACCTCCAGGACCACATCGCTGCCGTCGACGAGTGCCTCCGCGACCACGTTGCCCACCGCGTGGAACCACACCACGGAGAACACGACGCGCCCGCTGGCGTTGTAGAGCCAGGCGTAGACCGGTGAGCCGACCAGCACCGCCGCGTGGAACCCCCAGAACCGTGGTGTCCCGACCCCGAGGCCGGCCTGGTAGGTGCCCTCCAGCCAGAACAGCGGCAGGTGCCACAGCGCCCAGAAGACCCCGACCACCAGCGCAGCCGCCAGCACGGGCAGGCGTTCCTGCAGGGCTGCGAGCCCGTAGCCCCGCCACCCCGGTTCCTCCACTGCCCCGGCGAGCGCGCCGACCACGAGGAACGCCAGCGGCGCCCCGACCGGCCCGAGACTCACCGCCGGCGACAGCAACGCCGGGACGCCCATCATCACGAACACGAGACCGGTGGCGATCGCGTACTGCGCAACGGGAGCGTGCGCGGATCGAGGCAGCGGCGCCAGAAGGCCCCCAGCGTCTCGGGCCAGTAGCCGAGCCCGATCAGCAGCGACGGCACGACCACCGGCCCCAGGAACCCGGCCAGGGTCAGCAGCACCGTCGGGAACGCCAACCACGGACGACCGGTGAGCACCGCCGCCCCGAGGAACACCCAGGTCCACACCACGGTGCCCGACAGGGCCAACCACGGCGCCGCGCGCCCGTGCTGCACCGGCACGCTCACCTCGGCTCTCGTCCCGATCGATCCCAGCGCGCTGTCACTCCGCCCTCCAGTGAAGTGGACCTCGGCCGGTGGTGCACCGGCATGAGGGGGGTCCAAGGCGAGATCGGTGGCGCTCACCGACGATGCAGCAGGCCTGGCCGAGCAGCAGGTCGGCTCGGTCAACCCGTTCAGCCACCGCTTGTCGGTCCTCGCCGAGACCCTCGCCGGTTCCACGGAGGGACCCGAGGGCACGTCGCCGCGCGACGAAGGATCGACGGCCGAGGCCTTGAACCGAGGGGTGGTGCAGGGGTTCACTGGGAGTGGACAGAGACCAGGGACGAGGTCGGCTGGATCGGTGTGGCTGATCACCCGGCTTGCGCGGCTCATCACGATCGCCTCCCGACCGTGACCACTCCTCCTCTCAAGCCCCGTGCAGCGTGGTGTCGCACGCGCGCCGAACCATCCATGTCGCCCCATCCGTGGAGGGTCCGTTGGCCGTCGCTTCGCTCCGACCCAGTGACCCTGCGGTCGCTCGCGCGTTCGCCGCCATCGACCCCACCGCTCTGCCGACCAGCGACGGCAGCGTCGTCAACGGCGCAGATCCGGAGGCGATCCCGAACAAGTGCCAGGACGTCACCGGTGAGCTCTGCAAGGTGCTCCAGACGTTCGGGGTCGACGCGTGCGAGGTGTACCTCTTCGTCGACCACCGTCTGCGCCGGATGGACATGTCACGCGCCCGCGAGGTCTGGCGGCGGGAGGCTGAGGTAGGGGGAACGTGGGGCCACGTCGTCCTGGGGGTCCCGGGCCGCCATGGTGAGCACGAGTTGCAGATCGAGGGTCCACGCGGGGCGGTGGAGTTGTGGGACTGGACGGGGCGGCAGTTCGACTCGGCGGTTGCCGTACCGCACCTGGTTGACCTCGGCGACTGGGGTCCGTACGAGCCGCCGCGCCGTCCCGCGTGCCGACGGCCCGCCCACCGAGCCGACAGCAACGGTTTCGCCCGCTGCCTCCTGCCGGAACCGATGCTGCGCAGGTACTTCGGCCCGCCCTGACACCCGGAGGGCAGGCTCGCAACCCCGGGGCACGGTGCTCACATGTCGCTGGCAGGATCGGTGAGCTCCGATCGGTCGGGCCGGCCGCGCGGGTGGCGAACGGCCGGCGGCAGGTCGGCCGGTGCGGCAGGGAGGAAGGTGCCGTCGGCCAGCTCGCGGCCGGCCAGCTCTGCGATCTGGGCGGCGCACCAGATCGAGACGTCTCGCTCACCGGCGAGCACCTCGTCGCGGACCGAGCTCCATCCGACCCACTCCACGGCCGCCACCTCGGACGCCTCTGGGGTGGCGTCGGAGGTGGCGATCGCCGTGAAGACCGGGCACAGCTCGTTCTCGCGCACGCCGTTGGCACCGGTCGCCTCGTAGCGGAAGGTCGGTAGGGCGAGGGTGAGCGCCTCGAGCGTCAGCCCGAGCTCCTGCCCGGCCCGGCGCTCCACGGCCTCGAAGATGTCCTCACCCGGGGACGGGTGGCCACAGAAGCTGTTGGTCCACACACCCGGGAACGTCGACTTGTCGTGGGCCCGCTGCGTCAGCAACAGCCGGCCGGCGCGGTCGAACACGTAGCAGGAGAAGGCCAGGTGCAACGGTGTCTGCGCGTGGTGCGTCGTGGCCTTGGGGGCCGAGCCGGTCGCGTTGCCGGCCTCGTCGACGAGGATGACCAGTTCCACACTCATGCCGGCCTCGCAAGGGAGTTGACCGCCGCCGCGAACACACCCGGCAGCCGCTCGGCGGTCGGGACCAGCGCCCGCCGGATCGGGTGCCACCGGGTGGCACCCAGCAGGGACGCGGTCAGCAGGCGGTACCGCCGCGTGATGGTGCGCCAGTCGTGCTCGTAGCGCATCGGATCATGGTCCGCGACCGCGGCAACGGCCGCACGAGCCTGCGCCACTGCCATCGCGACGCCTTCGCCGGTCAGGGCGTCCACGTACCCGCCGGCGTCCCCGACGAGCAGCACCCGCCCGGCCACCCGGGACCGGGCCCGCTGCCGCAGTGGCCCGGCTCCGAGGACGTCGCCGAGGGGCGTCGCGTCACCCAGCCGTGCCCGAAGCGACGGGAACCGGGTCAGATGGTTGTCGAACGAGCCTCGGGCTGACGTCAGCAGGGCGACGCCGACGACGTCGCCAGCCACGGGGGTGACGTAGGCCTCGACCGACTCGGCCCAGTGCACCGCCACGTAGGACGTCTGCGGCGCGAGCCGGTAGTGCCGTCGCAGGCCGTAGCGGCGCCGAGGCGATGGTCGCCCGTCGAGCCCGAGCCGGCGCCGGACAGGAGAGTGCAGCCCATCGGCCGCGACGACGTAGCGGAAGCGCTGCTCGTCCACGACGACGCCGTCCGGCTCCGGCCGCACCTGCTGTGCGCACCGCTGCTCCAGCGAGATCCCGGAGGCCTCGGCCGCGGACCGCATCGCAGCGTGCAAGGCAGTGCGGCGGACACCACGGCCGGGGCCGTCGCGGAACGGTGCCTCGACGGCGTGGCGCCCGGCGAGGTAGCGGATCCCGACCAGGTCCTCACCAGCCGGCGCCACCCCGATGTCCGCGAGCGCGGTGACCGCACCGGGCATCAGCCCCTCTCCGCACGCCTTGTCGACGATGCCGGCGCGCTTGTCCCACACGGTCACGTCCAGGCCCGCACGGGCGGCGTAGAGCGCGCTGGCCAGCCCGGCTGGTCCGCCACCGATCACCAGCAGGTCCCTCATGGCGTCGCCTGCACGGACGTCGGTCCGGCGGGTGCGGCCACCGACATCGAGGTCAGCGCCCGGTTCTCGACCCGGATCCGCACCCACAGCAGCACGGCGTTGCAGAGTGTGAACACCAGCGCGGTGATCCAGGCGGAGTACACGAGCGGCAGCGCGATCCCCTCGATGACGACGGCGACGTAGTTGGGGTGGGACATGAAGCGGTACGGGCCGCCGGTGACCCGCGGCAGCCCCGGTACGACGATCACCCGGGTGTTCCACTGGTGGCCGAGCGAGACGATGCACCACCACCGCAGCCCCTGGGCGGCCAGCACCAGCCCGAGCATCGTCCATCCCAGGGCGGGCAGGAACGTCGGTTGCCGCAGCCACACCTCGACCAGCACGCCGATCAGCAGGCCGGTGTGCAGCACCACCATCACCACGTAGTGCCGCTGCCCCGACTCCACACCGCCCCGCGCGAAGCTCCACGCCGCGTTGCGCTTGGAGACCACCAGCTCGGCCAGCCGCTCGAGAGCGACGGCGACGATCAGCACCGTGAACCAGGTCATGCGGCCACCCCTGGCGCCCGGAGCAGCACGAGCTCGGAGCAGAAGCCGGGCCCCATCGCGAGCATCAGGCCGTTGGAGCCCGGCCTCGGCGGCCGGAGCTCGAGGGTGTCGGCCAGCACGTGCAGCACCGACGCCGAGGACAGGTTGCCGATCCGGGCCAGGGAGTCCCAGGTCACCTGGAACGCCTCGCGGTCCAGGTCGAGGGTCTCCTGCAGGGCCTCGAGCACCTTCGGGCCTCCCGGATGCGAGACGTACCACTCGATGTCGTCCTGCGTCAGGCCGTGATCGGTGAGGAACGCACTGACGTCCTCGCCGACGTACCGGTTCACGAGCTCCGGCACGGTGTTGTCCAGCACGATCCTCAGCCCGGTCGCGCCGACATCCCAGCCCATCGCGCGTTCGGAGTCGGGGTAGAGCCGGCTGCGTGCGCCGAGCACGTCCGGCTGGAGCACGGCGGGCGCGTCGTCGAGCTCTCGAGCCCGGTTGGCGCCGACGGCCACGACCGCAGCCGCGCCGTCACCGAACAGCCCGCTGGCGACCAGGTTCGCCACCGAGGCGTCGTCGCGTTGCAGGGTCAGCGAGCACAGCTCGACCGCCATCAGCACCGCCACGCTGTCGGGATGTCCGCGGAGGTGGTCGTGCAGTCGCGCCACTCCGGAGGCGCCGGCGACGCAGCCCAGCCCGACCATCGGCACGCGCACCACGTCGGGGCGCATCCCGATCAGGGCGGCGACGCGTGCCTCCAGGGAGGGAACGGCGAGGCCGGTGACCGTCGCGGAGACGATGAGATCGACGTCCTGTGGGGTGAGGTCGACGGCCTTCAGCGCGTCGGTGACGGCCCGGGCGCCCAGCTCCACGGCGACGTCGATGAACACGTCGTTGGACGCGGTGAAGTCGGCCAGCTCGCCGTAGCGCTCCAGCGGCAGTGCCAGGTGCCGCGTCCGCACACCGGCGTTGGCGTGCAGACGCCGGACGAGCTCCTCGTCGACCCCGCTGCCACGCAGCAACGTGTGCAGGACGGTGTCGGTGATCTCCGCCTGGGTGTACCGGTGCTCGGGGAGGACCCCCTGGACGCTCACGATCTGCACGCTGCCGTCTCCTCGCGGTCGTTGCGGGTTCGTGGGGTGCGCGGCTACCGGATGGCGGGCACCAGCTCTCGGACGAGACCCCGGGCCATGGTGGTCGTGATGCGGCCTCGAGCCAGCCCGAGCTCGACCAGGTCGTCGAAGACGCGTTGGTCGGTGGTGGATGCACGGAGTCCCGCGTCGATCACGCCGCCGTGACGGCACAGCTGCGCGGCCGCCGCGACGTGGCGCAGGTGACCGGCGAGCAGCCGCCTGGTGGCCCTGGAGTAGCGTGCACCGGCGGTCGCGGGGTCCCCCGCGACCACCGCCTCTGCGGCGGCTCGACCCGCGGCGAGCCCGGTTGCGACGGCGTAGTAGATGCCCTCGCCGGTCATCGGGTTCACGAGACCAGCGGCGTCGCCGGCCAGCATGACCCGCCCGGCGGGTGGACTCCAGCGTGCGATCGCCAGGGGCAGGTGGTGGCCCTTCCAGCAGCCGGGGCCGCCGGCGGTCGCCCCGGGCAGCAAAGTCTCGAGGCGCTCCATCAGCCGGGCCTTGGTGGGCCGGTCGCGCCGGGGGTCCGGCAGCTCTCCGTACCCGACGTTGGAGAGCCCATCGCCCCGGTCGAAGGACCAGGCGTAGGCGGGCTGTCGTGCGGTGTCGAAGACGATGACCTGGGCGTTGGACCGGTCCGGGGGCGTGGGTGAGTACCCGCGGATCGCGACCGCCATCGGTCCCGGGGTCATGCCGAGGCTCCGTCGGACGCTCGAGTGCGCGCCGTCCGCGCCGATGACCGTCCGCGCCTCCACCTCGCCGTCCAGCACGACCGAGGACCCCTGGGAGAGCTCGCGGACCCGGTGCCGGAGCAGGGTCGCGCCGGCTGCCTGCGCCGCCTCGACCAACCGCAGGTCGAACACGGTCCGGGGGATCCCCCAGGTCGGTCGCACCATCGTCCGGTCGACGCCGAACGAGCCCCGGTCCAGCCGCAGCCGAGGCACCGGCACGTGGCCGTCGACGATCCCGGTGACGCCGGCGTCATCGAGGAGGTCGATGACCTGCGGGGCGATGCCGTCGCCACAGGACTTGTCGCGGGGGAACTCGGCGCGGTCCAGCAGCGCCACCCGGACCGAAGGGTCGACGCGTAGCGCTCCGATCGCTGCAGCGGATCCGGCTGGTCCGGAGCCCACGACCGCCACATCCCACGCCGTCATCCAGCGACCGCCGCGAGCAGGCCGACGTTGACCAGTGCGATCGTGATCGCGGCGTAGAACGGCGATCTGCCGCTGCCGAACAGCGCGAGCGCGGCGAGCGCGACCACGACGGCGAGAGCCGCCCAGGCCCAGGTCGCCGGTGCGCCAGCGGGGCCGAGCACCGTGACCGCCGAAGCGAGGACCAGCAACGCCGTGGCGATGAGCCGACTGCGCATGGCGCCCAACCGGTGCGGGAGCCCTCGCACGCCGGTGGCCGCGTCGTCCTCGAGGTCGAGCAGGGTGTTGAGGAAGTGCGCGGCGACCCCGAGCGTGGCTGCGGCGCCGACCATCCACGTCGGCGGCCACTGGGGCGGGCTGTTCGCAAGGCTGACCACGGCGGGGAGCGAGCCGAACGCCACGGCGTACGGGAGCCACGACCAGGGCGTCGCCTTGAAGTAGACGTTGTACAGGTGCCCGAAGGCGACGAGGAGGACCAGGTGGGTCACCCCGCTGCGCCAGCCTGCGAGCAAGGACAGCACCACACAGGCGGCAGCCGCGACGATGAGCCAACGCCGCACCACCGACGGCGCCAGGTCCCCACTCGCCAGCGGTTTGTCAGGTCGGCCGACCGCGCGGTCCCGGTCGAGGTCGAGCAGGTCGTTGCCCCAGCCGATGGTGAGCTGGCCGGTGAACACGGCCACCGTGACGACGACCCCCTGGTAGGCGGGCAGGTCCATGGCGAGGGCCAACAGCGCCACGACGGTCGTGACCGCGACCGAAGGGCCGAGATGCGCCGCGCGGAGGAGGGGGAGCAGGACCGCGGAGCGGGTCGCTTGTGGGCGTGTGGTCACCGTGCCGTCCGCTTCCCGGGGCGCATGCCGGAGAGGAGCTCGTGGCGGACCGTCATGGCGGAGACCGTACGTGGCCAGCCCGGCTCCCGGCAACCACGCGAGGGGTCGGCGCCACGAGTGCGAACACTCGGCCGCGCCAGCCTCTGACCTACCCGGTGGCGGGCAGATGGCCGGGAGCAGTACCGGCGTCGCTACCTCCCCCATCGGGTGCACGCCTCGGTGAACGGCGCGAGCGAGGGATCGTCGGCGTGCAGGTGGGAGATCACCGCCCGGATCGGGCTCGATGATCACCTGGCAGCGGTACCCGAGCGTCGTCGGGGCGGTCGGCGACCCGGAGCAGCTCGGTTGCAGCTCCACGGACAGTGGACGGAACCGTCGACGCTTCACCGAGGGAGGGCCGTGGTCGTGCGGGCTCACGGACCGGGGAGGAACCGCCCGTCGTGAGGGTCGCGCGTTCCGGCTGGTCGTCTTCGGTCGCCGGGGGCAGCAGGCAACGCACGAGCGTTCCTTCGTTGACGTGCACCCGTGCCACGAGACGAGCCAGATCCGCGGGCGAGGACCGGACGCGTCACCTCCGAGGCAGCCCGAAGCCCTCGAGGTCGCCCACAGCAGCTGGTAGGCGTTCGAGGATCTCTGCGCGGTGGCGAGGGCCGCCCGGACCGCACGGGTTCACGGTGCTGGCGTCAGGCCGGTGCCGGCGGGGTCACTGCTCGCGTCGTCGCTACCGCGCAAGAGACGGCGGACCGCTGACCGCGACGCCAGCAGGCTGAAGACGAGCAGGGTGACCGACGCGAAGCCGCCGAGGCTGACCGCGTCCCCGAAGACGAGGTTCACCATCTCGAGGACCGCGATCTTGCTGCCCGCAGCGGCCAGCCACAGCAACACCACAGCGGTGAGCTTCGCGTGGACGCTCATCGCGCCGCGGAACCGCGCAACGGCCCTCGCCTTGACGACGATCACCAGCTCGAGGGAGAGCTTGAGCAGGACCGCGGTGAGGAGCGAGAGCGTGAAGCCTTCGCTGACCACGGCCGGGAAGTACTCGATGGCCAGGTTGAGGACCACGACGTAGACGAACACATCCACGACGTCCTCGGGCTTCGCCCGAAGGGCTTGCAGGATGGAAACCCCGCCCGGACCGGCTGGTGGCGACGGTTGCTCTCTTCGGATCGTACGCACGGCGAAGTATGCCCGATGGGCCGCCCTTCGGCTGTCTGCTCATCGTCGGAGTGTCCCGCCGCTGCCGGTCTTCGCCTCCATGTCGTCCCTTCGTGACGCTTCGTGCCCGCGCAGGGCGTGCGGCTCCGCGAGGTCACCCGTCCAGCGGACCAGCACGTCGTCCCCCCTACGGCACGTCTGACAGGTCACGACCGCCCAGGGGCGGATCTCGCATCGCGGCCGTCAAGGCGGTACGGGACGCACCGCCGCCAACGACGAGGGAGGCACGGCGCCGGCCAGTGTCTACCGCCGACGCAACGGGTGGAGGCGGCGCGCCGGGTGGCGGTACAGCATGCGGTGGAGCTCTCGGGTCTCCGCCGTCGCACGGACGTGTAGCGGCCCGGCGGAGGTGACCTCCTCGCCGTCGAGGTCGAGGTACCCGGCGAGCGTGTCAGCGACGCCACCACCACGCGCCTCCGAGTACCAGGTGGCCGTCCAACTGCTGCTCGACGGCTGCCGCAGCACCTGGTCGATCTCGTTGCCATCCTCGTCGAACACCATCTCCCACCAGGGCTGTGGTCGCGGCAGTGCTGCGCCGAACACCCACGGGGTCTCGATCGCGGCGACCTCACGCTGGACGAGCCCCACGACACAGTCGAGGTGGCCGCAGCCGTTCTCGTCATAGCGACGCAGCAGCTGCCCGTCGGAGGTGAAGGCGACGACCAACGGTCGGTCGTGGGGCCACGAGGCAGCCAGCGCATCGTCTATCCGGGCATCGGTCCAACGACCGAACCGGGCCCGCGCCTGCGCCCGTGACCGGGCCCCGTCACTGTGCCCCGGACCCGAGGTCTCACGGAACACACGGTGGGCACGGGTCGGGGTGTCGAACGCCTCAGGCACGAGGTGCTCGGCGAAGCTGGCGAAGACCTCGTGTTGGATGGTGTCGTCCACGGTCACTCCCCTCGAGGACCGACCGGACGGGCTCCGGCCGGGTGGACAGGCACCTTCGCACGCACCCGTGACACCTCGGGAGCCGCTGTCCACAGGCACCGATCCTCGGCGTGCGACGCAGCGGACATCACCGTTCGGGAACGCCGCCGGGGGCACCACACCACCCGGGCCCGGTGCCTGCCGATCGGCCCCCGCCAACCCGGCGCTCGTCGCGTCCGACCGGATACGGTACGTGCCGGTCGGGCCGCACGACCAGGATGGGTCGTGACGTGGCCGCAGGTCTGGGAGGACCGTTGGTGATCTGGGTCAAGCGGCTGTCCGTGTCCCTGGCCGTGCTGCTGGCCGTCGGGCTCGTCCTGTCGCTGGTCACCGGCACCTGGATGGTGCGGAGGTCGTTCCCCACGACCTCCGGGCAGGCCGAGTTGGTGGGACTCGACCAGGACGTGGAGGTCTA
>PWWI01000252.1 GCA_003561535.1 Nitriliruptoraceae bacterium | reverse complement strand
GCCTACCCTTGGGTTGCAGCTTGCACAATCCGCAAGGCGCGAGCGTATCGCGGCTTCCGCGGTCAGCACGCGACAGCCGTTCGTCAGCAACCACCACTTGTGCCGTGCGGCCCTCGGCCCGCAGGGCCGTGCTGACGGCTCGGACAAGGCTCTATCGAAGCGTGACGCGACGTTGACGCCATGACCGACTGGCCGTACATTGGCCGGACACAGGGACCCGGAGGGTGTGATGGCCACGACCGCGCGTGCTCGCGCCGAACGCATCGAGTTCCGCACGACACCCGAGCTGCGTCGTCTCATCGAGCGTGCCGTGGACGCGTCGGACACCACCCTGACCGGCTTCGCTGAAGCCAGCCTGGTGTTCGCCGCGCAACGGGTCATGGCCGACCGCGACGTGTTCACCCTCTCTGAGGACGCCGCGGCGGAGTGGGAGGCGATCAACGCCCGACCCGCGCGGGACCTGGAGGGTCTGCGACGCCTGATGGCACGCTCCTCACCGTTCGGGGAGTGAGCTACCGGCCACCCGAACTGCTCGGGACCACCCATGAGCTCGACGCCTTCGTGTGTGCCTCCGCGGAGCAGACCGACTGGCTCGTGCGCCATGCCCGCCAGTCGATGGCATCGGGCTCCGGCAAGGTGTTCGTCGTGGTGCCGACCGACACCCGCGAGGTCGTTGCGTACTACGCGTGGACGATGGCGCAGATTGCCGTTACGGACGCGCCCGCCCGGTTGCGCAAGGGCGCGGGTCGCTACCCCCAACCCGTCGCCCTGCTGGCACGACTTGGCGTCCATCTGAAGCATGAACGAAGGGGCCTTGGGGCGGCGCTGCTGCGTGACGTGATCCAGCGTGCGGCCGCGATCAGCGACGACATCGGGTGTCGCGGACTGCTCGTGCACGCCGAGTCAGCAGACGCGGCCGGCTTCTACCGCCACCTCGTCCCCGAGTTCGAAACGAGCCCGACCGACGAACTCCACCTGGTCCTGCTGCTCAAGGACATCAAACGAACACTGCAAGCTGAGCATCGATAGCCCCAGCGTCGCTGCGCAACTGCGTCGCGAACACGTCATCCGCATGACGGACCTTGGCCCGGAGGACCGCACAGGGATCTGTGATGACCGCGCGTCGTTGTGCGCGGCGCGGGGCAACGGCCTTGGCGCGCAAGGAAGCCGGTCTCGAGCGGGTAGTCATGGCACACCTTCGCTCGGCGTCGATGTGACGTTGAGAGGCCCCTGGCCCACCGCGGATGGGGCTCTCGGTGTCGGCGGCACCCCCGGCGTCCGGCTCAGGTCCTTTGCCCGCAACCGGTCTTCGTGGCCGCGCGGTCTCCGCTGGTGCAGCAACGGCTGCTCACTGTCGGGTCGTGGAGCGACCGCCCCCTGCCGGCGACCGCCCTTCGCGTGGCCGGGACCGGTGCCCGTAGGTCGGTCCCGGCAGCGATCTCATGGCAGCTCGATCAGCTCCACGGTGAGCGTGTAGTCGTGCTCACGGGAACCCCTGGGTGGCTCACCCGTGAAGGTGTCGGCCTCGACCTCGTAGCGGCCGTCGCTCGGCAGCCGCACGGTCAGCCGGGCGTCGGGCCAGCCGGCACCGTCGTCGTCCATGCCGACCAGTTGCCCGTCGGGGCCGTAGATGCGGACGAGGGGATCGAGGACCTCGGGGCGCAGGCTCCGCATGGTGATCACCGCGAGCTGACCCTGCCGTGCCTCGAAGGCGTAGGTGGGCAGCGAGCCATCGGTGGGATAGACGGCCGCGACGTCGACGACCCGTTCCGCATCGCTGCCGTCGTGCAGCGCAGCCGTGAGCACATCGGGGGTGTCATCCTCGCGCCACAGTCGCTCGGAGTGGTAGGTGAGGATGTAGCTGCCATCGGTGTCGAAGCGGTGCCACAACTCCAGTTCGCCGGCCTGTTCGGCGGAGCCATAGCGGCGTGGGCCAGGACCACTGTCGGCGAAGTCGAGGTAGGTCCCTCGCCCGTCGGAGAGATCCATGGTCGCGAACCCGGACTCGTGCTCGGAGACGACCGCGACGTGGAGCAGGTCCCCGGCGCGTGCGTCGAAGCCGTAGCGTCCAGCACCGGCGACGACGTGCTCCTCCCTGAGCTCATCGACGAACAGCGGCTCGGGTTCGGCGTCGAAGGGGAAGTCGTCCTCGAACACCTCGCCGGGGTAGCCGAACTCCTCCTCAGGAGGAGGAGCAGCCGGCAGCCCTTCGGCCTCACCGGTGAGGCGCTCGATCTCAGCGGCCAGGCGGCCAGCGTCGTCCCGGAGCTGAGCG
The DNA here is from genome assembly GCA_003561535.1 of Nitriliruptoraceae bacterium. GTDB lineage: Bacteria > Actinomycetota > Nitriliruptoria > Nitriliruptorales > Nitriliruptoraceae > T1Sed10-7. Next base: position 8,088 of record PWWI01000252.1, on the reverse strand, counting down.
GTACTCCAGAGGGTGGACACGAGGGCGAGCGTCAGCCCGACGGCCAGGGCGATCAGCGCGATGAGGATGCCGCGCCGTGGGGTCGGCGGGGTGGTCGATTTGACTGGGGAGGTCTGGGAGGGGGTGGTGGGTGGGGATCCGTCCGGAGGTGCCGGTGACGTCGATGACGTGCCGGTGGATCCGTTGGTCGGTGGGAGAGGAAGGTGGATGCCCGTCATGATCAGGCCTCCCGGTGCGTGCCCGCCGAGGTAGCGAGCGGTGCCCTTCCACCATGCCACCGCAGCCGTAGGGGCGCCATGGTGGCTGGCCCCTACCGCGATGTGGGTCCCGTCCGTCCACCGGCTGCCCGCCTGGAAGGGGTCTGCCCCGAGTGCTGACAGGCCGCCTCAGGGGTGAGCATGCTGATCGCGCAGACTGATGGGCTCGAGTTGCTGCCCACCAGGTCCGAGCTGATCTGGGGTGTGACGGCCGCCGTGCTGCTGGTCGCACCCGTTCTCGTGGTGGTGGCCCTACTCGTAGGAGCCAGACGGGCTGCGGGGCGCCACCAGGATCTGGAGGCACGCGTTCAGCGTCTCGAGGAGTACGTCCTCGAAGAACGTGCTCCGACGCGGTGCACCCACCGCATACATCCGCTGTCCACAGAACTGCCGAACGCGGCGGATCTCAGGTGTGCGCCTGGTACGGCCAGCAGACGAGAGCGCACACCACTCGGGCAGGGGCTCCTGAGGCGGACGCGCTTGAGCACGGATCCTGAACGTCCTCCCAGCCGCTGCGTGGTCGTAGACGGCAGCGGTCTGCTGGCCGGGCGCGCACCGTCACTGCGGGTGCTCGACAACGAGGTCGGACACCTGCGCGAGGGCGTCGAGGCCACGGTCGCGCGCGAGCACCGGGCTGCCGGTTCGAAGTGCCACTGCGGCGATCAGGCAGTCGATGCTGGAACGGACGATGAGCCCCCTCGAGCGCGCCGAGAGGTGGAGATGCGCGGCGACCTCCCAGTCCTGCAGACCCTCGACGGCGAGGATCGGCCCGCGCAGGAGCAGGGCGCGCAGGTCGGCGGCCCGTCGTGGGCTGCGGGCACCGGCGGTGAGCTCGTGGAGGATGGGCTCGGTCCAGGCAGAGGTGTCGACCAGCACCATCATGCGGTGTCCGGAGCTGCGTCCTCACGCATCCGGTCGAGATCGCCCTCCCAACCGGAACCCTCCATGGCGATCGCCTCGTCGACGTTGAGCCGTGCTCCGACGAGCCGGCGCAACACCAGATCGACCGTTTCCTTCTTGCTCCGGGTTCCGTACAGCCGCATCGCTGCCTCGACCATGTCGTCGTCGAGTTCGATGTTGGTGCGCGTCCTCGATCACGGCGATGGCGCCAGCCGCCGCGTGGCACCAACGGAGCTCCGCACCGGTCGGCGGTCGCTGCCGCGGGTGTCTGGGTCCTCCAGCCCAGGTGGACGGCTGCCTGTTCCAGGCCACCGACGACCGCGAATCACCCGCGTCGGGCGCCACCTGCTGCGCTGATCGATAGACGAGATGCCCGACGTCGCGTACGACGAGACCGTGCAGCTCGATCTGCTCTCCAGCGACAACTGGTCGTTCGGCTACGACCTGTGGTTGACCTGGCGCACCGTCGGTGCCGTGCTCGCGCCGCGGGGCGCGGTGGCCGCGACCGGCACACCGCTGGCCATCGACCGCTGGCCGTGCTGGACGGGTGAACGAGTGGACTACAGTGACGCCCGGTTATCGAGGGGTGCGACCAGCTGCACGCGACGTTCTCCTCGCCGGACGCCGTCAAGGACGAAGGACCCCGTCGTGCTGATCCTCGTGCTACTCGCTGTCGGCATGGCCATCGGCTGGGCCGCCCAGCTCATCATGGGAGCGTCACGGGCGACGGTCGACTGGACACTGGCGCTCGTCGCAGGGGTGCTCGGCTCGTTCGTCGGCGGCACGATCAGCTCGCTGCTCTTCGGGGACGGGCTCGACGTGCGACCCTCCGGGATCATCGGGTCGTTGGTCGGCGCCATCATCGTCGTCCTCGTCTGGCAGCGCGTCATCGTGCCGCGCCGGGCACGCCGCTGAGTCCCGCTCGGGCGAACCTCGCCAGACCCATCCTCTCTCCCCCCATCACCGCGGCCGTGTCCGTCGTTGCTACCGCCTCGGCGAGCGGGCCCCCGAGCTGACGGGCGAGGTCGCGGAACGGGCCGAGCGCCCGGCAGGACAACCTCGCGATGCGGCGCACGTTCCTGGCCGCTGGTTTCGTCAAGGAAGCCCAGTACCGCCGTGGCTGACCCGACCACGAGGGCCGTCTCGAGGACGCGGTCGGCTCCGCGCTGTTGCGCACGGACTGGCACAACGGCACCACGACACCGGTCGACTGGAACGATGAACCCGATGCCCCCCACACCCCAGCCCGGAGGTAGCCCACGGGCGTCGTGCCTCGCAGGATGTCCGCGCGGGAGGACGAGTCCGAGCAGCCCACCGGGCGATCCGCGTCGTGGCCGTCGAGGTCAGCCTGGGAAGCAACGTCGTCCTCGGCTCACTGCCCGGCGGAGCGCGGCCCGCTTCTCCGCTTGCGGTACTCCAACAGGAGACAGGCGATCCCGGCAGGCACCACCAGGAGCCAGAACAGAACGCCACCCATCACCAGATCGCCGACCCCCGCCAGGCCGTCGGCGCGGTTGCCGGCGATGATCGCGGAAACCGACCACATGATCCCGGCCGCCAGCACCCCGTAGGCGACACCGAACCACATGCCGCCACGTGCAGCACCGAGGAGCCCGCCCACCACGAGCCCGATCAGGCCCCCAGCCACCAGCACCATCACCACTCGTATCCTCCTGCTGCTCGTCGGTTCCGTGAGGAAACGGACGCGGACGCTGTCAAGGCAGGGACCGTTCTCCAACGCCCCGACAACTCTCGCAGTCAAGTGGATGACCCGGGCGGTACTTCTACCTCGCGTCCGGCCGGTCTGTCTGGAGGCGTGCCGCGGCTACGGCGTAGGCGATGAGGTCGCGACGTGGCGCGATGCAGAGCACCTCGACCTGTTGGGCATCGGTGTTGGAGGGCAACAGTCGGTAGATGAGTCGAAGTGCGGGGCCGAGGTTGGTGCCCTCGGAAGTCAGCTCGTCGGGGTCGAGCTTGACCTTCCGGCAGGTCGACAGATCGCTGGTGCTCGCGTGGTCGGTGAGCCAGTCACCCCTCAGCGGATCACCGGGCAGTGCCGTGATGATCTGGCGGGCCTGCGCGAACGCTGCCTCGCCGTAGATCTCGCGCACCCGGCTCAGGTCGCCGGGGAGATCGTCGTGCCACCGCAGTGGCAGGCTCACGCTGGGCGATCCACAGCAGCGAAGAGATCATCGACCGTGCCCTCGGAGAACCGGCCGTCGGCAAGCCGGTCGCGGACCAGCGCGACGGCACCGAGCCGTTCGAGTTCCTCCAGTTCTCGGACCGCTGCCGCTTGCTGCTCGTAGCGCTCCCTCGACAACAACACGGCCTCATCGCGACGATGGGAACCGAAGTGGACCGGTTCCGCCTCCGGGGTGTTCCGCAGGGTGGCCAGGATCGACGGCAGCGAGGAACGGATCTCCTCCATGCCCTTCACGTCAGGCACCGGAACGCCTTTCGGTCGGTTTTCCGTACGGTTATCGGTACGTCTGAGTGTACGGAAACCGACCCCATCGCGGTAGCGGCCGGCGTTGCGGACGGCTCTCGCACCTGCGCACAACCGTAGGTGCACGATGCCCGCTAGGTCCGTTGGCGTAGCTGTGCGGCCGTGTCGTTATGGCCGCGACCGCCAGCCGATACGCAAGGGATCGGCCGAACGCCTTCGCTCGATGCCATCGGGGGAAGGACGACTCTCGCATCCCCGCGATGGACCTCCGCCGCAAGTGGGCACCGCGCAGGCGGAGCGCTACCTCGGTGTCGTGAACCGGCAGCGAGGACCGGGTGCGGCCGCGAGCCGCTGATCCAGCGTGGCAAGGGGAGCGTCGAGTAGCTCAGCCAGTGCCACGTAGGTGCCGTCGTTGACCGTCACGTTGTCTCGAAGCGTCCAACAGCTCTCGGCCAGGGGTGCGTACGGCCACAGCTCGATGCGCAGTTCAAGGAGATCGCCGTGCGCGAGCGATGCAGCGTCCGCCGTGATGTCACCCGCAAGGGCGGCGCGACGCAGGATGTTCGCTGCTTCGATGGGCATGAGGTGTGGGGCGGCGAGTTGATGATCGGCGAGCACGGCTCCGGCCCAATCACCGTCCGGACCACTGTCGACCAGTGCCGCGACCACCACCGACGCGTCGACGATGAGGGTCACCGGCGGTCGTGATCGCGGTGGGCCAGGATCTGCTCCGCGGAGAGGTGGCTGCCCGTGCGCTTGGTTCGCTCGCGCGCCTGAGCGACGAGGACCTCGGGATCGGGGCGACCGGCCAGCCCCACGAGTTGCATCCTCAGATACTCCTGCAGTGAGCGCCCCGACAAGCGAGCGCGAGCCGCGAGCACGTCGCGAACATCATCGGGAACGTCTCGGATCGTGATCGAAGGCATGCAATCATTCTGCATGCAGCAGCAGCAGATCGCAATCAGGCATCCGCGATACCTCTCGGCGGGTCCAGCGCAACCCACTGAGCCGGTCCAGACGATGCGGAGGCGGGCGCGGACCTCCAGTGCTCCTGTCTGGCCTGCGGGCGCTTCCGGAGCGGAACATGCGCCTCTCGGCCCGGGATCCTCACCCTTCTGGCGGGGTGAGAGCAGCCCGGGCCAGTGCGATCCCGTCCGGCGTGACCACACCCGGCCAGCGGCCGTGCCGGTCATCTTCGAACGCCCCGACCCGGTCAAGGAAGCGCATGTCGGCGGCGATCAGGCTGCCGGCGGGGCGCCGGTCGATCGGTTCGCCGTGACCGACGGCCCAGCCCAGGCCGGTGAGCAGCCTGGCGACGGTCACCTCGGCGTCGTCGGTCGTGCCGGCTGCCAGGAGTGCGAGGAGGATCACGCCAGCCTGCCAGCCGGCATCCGACACGTCGCGGCCACCGACGGGGAGTGCGCCGGCCAGGTACCACCACAGCCCGACCGGGTCACCGGCGAGCGTGCGGCCCTTCCGCGTGGGGACCAGCCGGCCCTTGTACCTGCGCAGCAGCTTGAGCCGCTGGGCGGTCTCCCGCAGGTGCAGGACGGGCATGGTCAGGTCCTCGCGGTTGCCCTTCCCGATCCACTCCTCGCCCATGTCCAGCTCGTCGAAGATGGTCTGCACGACCGCCGGGGGGAGGTAGCCGGCGGCGGTCAGCTTCACGCCGTCACCGACCGTGTCGAGCAGCACCGCGAAGGGCCGCACCATCCGGGTGGCGGTGGCTACCTCGACGTTCGCTGCCGCGGCCGCCGTCGACGCCAGCCGCCGGAGCTCCCGCTCGGTGTCCGCCCTGCGGGTACGGAGCAGGAGCGCTGTCAGCTTCTCACCGACGCGGCGGGGTACGGGCGGACGGCCCGCCAGGTCGAGCGCCTGCAGCCGGTCACCGGTGGAGGCCGCATCGAACGGCACGAGCCCGAGCTCGTCCGGGGCGACCTCGCGGCCCCACCACTCGCCCACCTCGGCGAGTGCCTGGCGATGATCGGGATGCGTCGGATCGGCTGCCGCCACGAGCAGCCGATAGCCGTGGATGCCGCCGCAGTCCTCGGGCGGTCCGGCTCCTGCACCCTCCAGCAGCATCGCGCGACCAGGCGGGATCTGGCCGTCGACGAGGTCCTCGACCTCGATGGCCAGCCACCAGTTGTCGCCGTAGTCGTACTGGTAGTGCAGCCGCTCCCCCGGCTCGGCGAGCAGCTCGTCGATCCGGACGTCCCAGGTCGGTACCGCCCGCTCATCGTCGTAGCCTTCGGCGAGATCCGCCGTGCACGCGAACGCCGCACCCGCATCCTCCTCCGGGCCGGTGGTGAACCGGTACAGGTGGTAGTCCTGCCAGCCGAACACCACCTGCAGCACGTCGTGCAGGTCGTCGAGCCCCAGGTCGGAGGCGACCTCGACCCGTCGCCACATCGGTGGGAACGACCCCTCGAGCTGCACGTACAGCCGCAGCGTCGCCGGCACCTCACGTCGCGGATGCCGCCGTCCCTGGCCCACCTGGGCGGTCACGAGGCACCGTCCGCGGCAGCGGGGATCGGGCCGCAGCACTTCTTGTACTTGCGCTGCGATCCGCACCAGCACGGCTCGTTCCGGCCGGGCGGCCACACGACGGCGTTGCCCTCTGCCAGCAGCGTGGCTGCGTCGGCCGAGCGCGCTGCGCCGCTACCGGGGTCATGCTCGGAGCCCTCGGCGCAGGCCGTGAGACCGTCGACGGTCATCCCCATGACATGCAGCCGGCTGCCCGGGGTGTGGCGGGCGATGCGCTCGATCCGTGCTTCGGTCGCGTGGCTGTCGTCGAGGTGGTCGGAGGGAAGCTCATCGAGCAGGTCCGGCCAGGGTGCACACGCCTCGGGCCACTGGTCGGCGGGGAACCAGCCGATGGCGAGCGGGACCGGCCCGGGGAGCCGCAGTGGGTGCACGGTCGGTCCTCCAGGGGCGGCGCCTCACCCCGCGGGCGCCGGAAGGTGACGGGTGTCCACTCGTCGAAGAATCGCTCCCCCCGCTCGCCGAGCTGCTGGTCGATGGGTTCAGCCATCTCCCCCAGGCATCCTCGGTGAGCTCGGGCAGCTGCAGCACGACCTGGTCGCGATCGCCGGTCGAGAGTGCCACCTCGATGCCGTCCAGCGCCCACCGACGGGATGCCGCGACGTCGATGCCCACGTAGCTGGAGGCAGCCGAGTTGTACAGCCACACGTCCTCGGGGTCACGCGCACGCAGGGTCGCGAACAGCGCGTCGGCATAGCGGCCGGCCTCGCGGTACGCCCGGTGGATCTCGTCGAGGATCTCATCGGCGGCGACCTGATGGTGTGCGCACGGATGAGCCAGCACCGCCCGCCACCGGTCGACCGCCTCGTCCGGCTGCCCATCCGCCATCGCCTGCTCCGCCCGGTCGGTCAGCAGGCGGATCTGACGCCAGGACTCCTCGCGGGCGATCTCGGCCATCAGCCCGGGGCCCTTCCGGTCGCAGGGACGACACGGACATCCTAGAACCGAAGCGCAACAGCCAAACCGTGGTGCACGGACTGGCGGCCATCTACCCGCGCGCGGGTCCCCGCTGTGGGCGGGTCGACGTTCGGTTCGGAGCGGTCCACGGGCGCCCACAACTCCCTCGCCGCGAGGCCCTTGGGTGATGTGGGCTTGCCGTAGACGTGTTGCCTCTGTGCCGGCAGGGTCGGCTACCGCCTGTCCAGCACCGTCGACGGGCGCGCACGGCCGTGCAGACGGGGCGCTTGTGGACGAGCCTTCCTGCCCGACCAGCGGTGACGTACGATCGACACATGGCCTTCACACGCATCAAGATCGACCACCGGATCATGGGTGGTCTGCCCTGCATCTCCGGGACACGCATCCCCGTGGCGATGCTCGTGCGGATGGTCGCTGCGGGCACCTCGACGGAGACGATCCTCGCTGACTACCCGCAGTTGACCAAGGACGACGTTCGTGAAGCCCTGAGGTTCGCGGCCGCCAACATCGACCAGCGCGTCGTGCCGCTTGATCAGACCGCATGAAGCTGCTGGTCGATGAAGCCCTGCAGGACGCAGTGGCTCACCGGCTGACCACGGCCGGGCACGACACGACCCACGTCCGGATCCTCGGCCTGGCCGGGCAGACCGACGACGAAGTGATGGCCCTCGCCATCTCCGACAACCGGGTCCTGGTCACCACCGACACCGACTTCGGCACCATCCTGGCGCTGACCGGCGCAGCCGCGCCCAGCGTCCTGTTGCTACGCGGCATCGGTGACTCGGTCGACGAGCGTGTCGACGCGCTTCTGGACGTCCTACCCCGCGTTGAGTACGAGCTGTCCGAGGGCGCCGTCGTCGTCATCGAACCGGACCGCTACCGCATGCGGTACCTCCCCATCGATGACGCCTAGGAGACTGCTGAACAAGCCGTCGTCGTTGTGACGATGGGGGCGCAGCGTGGCGGTGGGTCCCGGTGGAGCTCGGACCGAAGGGTTGACCACGAGGGTGCAAGTCGACCGCGCAG
>PWWI01000213.1 GCA_003561535.1 Nitriliruptoraceae bacterium | reverse complement strand
TTTGGTTTCCATTCCGAACGTAGGGTACGACACAGGCGTATCCGCCGATCTCCACGACCAGTATGCGCTGATGGCCGTACCGGGAGGGGTTGGGGTGAGCTTCGTCAGCCAGAATTCGACCGCTTGCAATCGCTTCCAGTACATCGTGGAAGCCGACTCCGCGTTCATCCAGCAACCGTCGATTCTTCTCTTCGTCCCATTCGATCCCGGCGGGTTCGTTCATGCTTCCAGAAGATACCCGCTGTACATTGAATGTCAATCAGCGGACAGAACCTTCCATACCGCGAAACTACATTCCATGGAAGGAGTCCCCGCATGCCGCAACTGCGCTCCACCCTTTTTCCCGCGACTCCGCGCGCTGGCATTACCTCTTCTCCCGCTGTGCCCACCGCGCCTGCCCTGGACCCCCGACGTCCAGCATCGCAGACCGGTTCGCGACAACCCTCTAGCTGCTTGTGAATGTATGTACAAACGTGTAGCCTTCTGAAATGCAGAACATCCGGATCGCTGGATTCGAATGGGATGAGGGCAACTGGCCCAAATGCGGGAAGCACGGGGTTACAAGGACACAGATCCAGTCGCTGTTCGCCCAATCGCCAGCTGTCTATCCCGATCCCGCGCATTCGACCGCTGAAGAACGGTTCCTGGCCATTGGTCCCAGTGGTGATGATGGGCGCTTCCTGTTCGTCGCGTTCACCCTGCGGACACACGGGCAGGAAGTTCTGATACGCCCGGTCAGCGCCCGGTTCATGCATCGCAAGGAGATCGAACACTATGAACGACAAAGAAAAGCTGCCCGTACCGCCCCCGCTCAAGACGGATGAAGCAGCGGAGGGGTTTGTCGATCAGGCTGATTTGACGCGTTACGACCTCTCCCGCTTTCGGTCGATGAACTTCGAATTCGAGAAGAAGACGGCCCGGGTTAATATGCGATTACCCGAACCATTGCTGCGAGCCGTGAAGGCCAAGGCGCAGACACGGGGGATTCCATATCAGCGATTGATCCGGGAGGCGATCGAACGTGCACTCGAAGACGAGTCGACCTGACAGCGCCACTCCGGGACTTCGGAGCAATCGAATGGACACGCACTCGGATGGCGCATTGATTTGGACACTCACTCACTCCGAGTGGCCTGCTCCACCCCGCTCTGCCATCCTCTGCCCATTCCGGGAGACCCACTGGTTGGCCTTGCATGCAGAGCCGCTGCGGGCTGCGAACCTCTTGCGTAACTACAAATATGACACTACAATCAGGCTGTGCGATTCGAATGGGATGAGTACAAGGACCGACTCAACCGTGCCAAGCACGGGGTCAGTTTCGAGACCGCTCGACTGGTGTTCGACGACCCGTTGCATCTTTCTGTGCAGGATCGAATCGTGGCCGGCGAAGCGCGGTGGCAGACGCTTGGTCTTGTCAGCGGTGTCGTAATTGCGTAATTCTGATCGTTGCTCACACCTACGGTACGGAGGGGCCCGGGCAGGAAGTCATCCGTATCATCTCCGCGCGCAAGGCCACGCGGAACGAGAGACGTAGATATGAACAGAGTTTCTGAGAAGCAGGCCGAGGAACTGCGCCGCCTCGAACAGCAGGACGAAGAGGTGGTGGATACGAGCGACATCCCGGAGATCACCAATTGGGATGGTGCCGTCCGGGGACGCTTCTACCGCCCTTTAAAGGAACAGGTCACACTCCGGATTGATGCCGATGTGCTCGCGTGGTTCAGAGCGGGAGGCAATAAATACCAGACGCGCATCAACGCAGCGCTGCGTGAATATATCCGGAAGCATCCTGAACGGTGAACGGCGCCGAATGGGGCAGGCTACGGAGAAGGGGAACGGCAGAACCACTGCTGGACCGATTCGTGGACCGATTCCGACACTCACCCGGATTGACCGTAACTACTTCGGGACAGCCACCTCGCCTCCTTCGCCTCATCCCGAACTTGCAGGATTATCCAGGGGGGTTGGTACAACCCATTGCCCGAGACTGATTATTGTCCGTACAATAATCGCATGGAGATCGAGTTCGATGCGGGCAAGGATGCCGCGAACCTGGCGAGGAGGACCACCCTCCAGGACACCCACCTTGGAACTGTCCTGGGATCGAATCCCCAGGACACTGCCGGTGTAGCCAGCGCCGCCGGCGGCCAGGATGGTGGGGTTGGCGGGTTGGGGCACTGACGGAACGGTTGCTGAGTCCTTCACTGCGTGTGATGGTCTGGCAGCAGGCGGAATCGGACTCTTTCCAGTTCCACCACCGTGAAATGTTCAGCCAGTTTGTCACCGTGGAGGCGAAGGACCGTATGCAGGCGTTCACGGGTTTGAGATCGTTGCGACAGTGGTACCCGCAACAGCAGCACGCCTGGCGGCCGGCGCTTCATGCGAAAGACCAGTTCGCCAAAGTCCTTGTTCTCCGTCAACAACAGGCGCGCCTCAGCTTTCGCAAGATCCAGGACCTCGTCATCTGTGATCCCGCTGGCGAGCTCGGCAACATACGAGACATCGATCCCGTTCTCGCGGAGGGCTCTGACCAGTGAAGCCGCGATGTTCTCGTCGGCGAGGAGCCGAGGTCCGGTCATCCGAACGCGACTTCCTCTCCGGCCAGATAATCCGCAGCGAAGGCCTCGGCCGCCTGTATGTCCGCGATGGCCAAGCGCGGATGGTCCTCGAGAATCTGCTCAGGGGTCAT
>PWWI01000311.1 GCA_003561535.1 Nitriliruptoraceae bacterium | reverse complement strand
GCCTACCCTTGGGTTGCAGCTTGCACAATCCGCAAGGCGCGAGCGTATCGCGGCTTCCGCGGTCAGCACGCGACAGCCGTTCGTCAGCAACCACCACTTGTGCCGTGCGGCCCTCGGCCCGAAGGACCGTCACGGCCGAACGGCGCAAGGGCCGGGGCAAGCTGGGGCGTTCATCGGGTACACCGACCCCGTCATGGGGCTGAATTCGGCGCAACCATCGGTGCCATGGATCTCTCGAAGGACGTCGAACCCGTCACGGCTCTCAAGCGCAGCGCCGCTGAGCTCATCGCGCGCGCAACGGACCGGCACAGCCCGATCGTCATCACCCAGAACGGCAAACCGACCGCGGTGCTGCAAGATGTTCACTCCTATCAGCGCCAGCAGCGGGTCCTGCACGTGCTGAAGTTGCTCGCACAGGGGGAACAGGACCACCGGACTGGACGCGTGCACGACCAGGCGTCGGTAGATGAACTGGTCGCCGCCCGCTTGACCGAGCGTCGCGGAGCGCCGTGAGCCCCCGCTTCACCGTTGAGTGGATCCAGACCGCCGTCGATGATCTTCTGAGCATCATCGACGACGCGGTGGATCGAGACGGAACCGAGCCGGTCGAGCGTCTCTACGGGCAGATCACGAACGTTGTGGCTGACCTGAAGACCCTGCCGTTTCGATGCCGTGTCGTCCCCGAACTCGAGGCTGAAGGGCTCGATGGCTACCGCGAGTTGCTCATGGGCCCGTACCGCTTGATGTTCGCCATCCGCGGGGCTGCGGTCGTCCTTCTCACGGTGCTGGACGGCCGACATGATCTCAGCGAACTGCTCATCGCTCGTGCCCTGCGCGAACGCGACTGACCCCGCCACGCTCACACGAGCGATCCTCGGCCAGCAGGATCGTGGTCAACGGGCCTCGGACCAACCTGTGCCGTGTCGCCGCGATCCGGGCGATGGCCGTGCGGCCCGCCGGGTCGTCGTCGGGACCCTCGGGTGGCGGGAGGTGACGGGGCGGCGCGAGTCACGACGAGGTGGTCTGCGGGTCTCCTCGGAAGTGGCACCTCTGCCGTGGCCGCACCGCCGACACCAGGCCGCCTCGCGCACCCGTCAGACCCAACGCATCGCGTTCACACGCAGGAACCCGATGCCTGCGATGCTGACATCATCAGCGATGCTGGCAAGGAGGTGCCGCCGTGTCTGCCATCACCATCCGCAACGTCGATCCTGAACTCAAGCGACGGCTCCGTATCCGGGCGGCCACCGCCGGCCACTCGATGGAGGAGGAGGCCCGCAACATCCTCCGTGCCGAGCTCGCCGTCCAGGACGATGAGCCCACGGACCTGTACCAGCAACTCCGGCGCCACATCGAGCCGCTCGGTGGGATCGATCTCCCCCTCCCCGACCGCGGACCCATGCGTGAACCACCGGCGCTCACCCCATGATCGCCCTGGACACCAACGTCGTCTCCGAGGCGATCCGCGCCCAGCCGGACGAGGCGGTCGCAGGCTGGCTCGCAGCTCGACCATCGTCCTCGATGTTCATCACCACGATCACCCAGGCAGAGCTGCTCTACGGGCTCCAGCTGCTCCCTGACGGGAAGCGCCGAGACGGGTTGACCGATGCCATCCGCGCGATCCTGCGCGACGGCTTCCGAGGCCGTGTCCTTCCCTTCGACGGTCCGGCAGCGGAGGCCTACGCGACCATCGCCGCCGAGCGTCGGACACACAGCGAGCCCATCAGCGCGTTCGACGCCGAGATCGCGGCGATCGCCCGATCGCGAGGTGCCGGCGTCGCTACCGGCAACGTCGCAGACTTCGACGGTTGCGGGATCGAGGTCCTCGACCCGTGGTCGAGCACATGAACCAACGCGCTGGCCCCGCGGCACCGGTTCGACGACCGTCTTCGACCCTCCCACGCCCGCCATCCGCGTGGGTCCAGGATGGGTCCGAGACCCCCCACACCCACGTGGATCCGAACCCGAACCGCCGACACCGCCGTTGCCCCCCTCCAGAACGTCAGGATCGCCCTTGCCTGCCACTGCCTGGATGCTGTGGCATGGAGAGGGTCGTGGGCTCAGACCCCATCCGGTCCACCCGATGACGCCCCGGTCACCGACCGGGGCGTCGTGCATCGCGGTGGGTGGCCACGGGGCCGGGTGCCGGAGGCGATGACCCGGACCGGACCTCGGAGATGGTCTCCCTCCGGACGGGGTCGGGGCTGCGCCGCGGCCCACGGGGGGTCGATGCTGCGCTGAGGAGCCGCCGGCGCTCCCCCTCCCCGCTCTCCCTCCCCTTCGAGCCCCCCCGGAGTCCCGTGGTGCCTGACCTCAGCACCGACCTGCTGGCGCTGTGGACCGCGCTGTGGCCCGCACTGGCCATCGCCGGCCTGCGGGCCACCGACGTGTCGTTGAACGTGTTCCGGGTGGTCTTCGTGATCCAGGGCCGTCGTGGGCTGGCCGCCTCGGCCGCCGGGCTGGAGGCGGGCACCTGGTTGGCTGCCGCGGGGATCGTCCTCTCCGACCTGACCTGGCTGCGGGCGGCGGGGTTCGTCGCCGGCGTGGCCCTGGGCACCGCCATCGGGGTCGAACTGACCGCCCGACTGCGCCTCGGCATGAAGACGGTGCGCGTCTACGTCCACGTCGAGGCGGACGGTTCCCACCACCTCGATGGTCACGACGTCGCACGGGTCCTGCACCACGCCGGCTACCGCGCCACGGTCTTCCGGGGCACCGGCTACCACGGACCGGTCGACATGGTCCTCTCGACGGTCCCCTACCGCGAGACCGAGCAGGTCCTGGCACTGGCCCGATCCGTCGCCCCCGCCTCCTTCGCGGCCGTCGACAACAGCCCCCACCCCGCCACTCCCGGGACCTCGACCGCCGGCCGCGTCTGATCCGGTCCAGGTACCGGTCGGCGGCGAACCCGCCCGGAGGTGCAGCATGGCTGACGTCATCGTGGTCGGTGCCGGTGTCGCCGGCGGCCTGGCGGCCCACGAACTGCTCCGGGCCGGGCACCGGGTCGTCGTGCTGGACAAGGGCTTGGCCCCGGGGGGACGGCTCGCGTCCCGCAGGATCGGAGCGGCGACCTTCGACGTCGGCGCCCAGTTCCTGACCGCCAAGACCCCCCGCTTCGCCGCACAGGTCGAGTCCTGGGTGCAGCAGGGGCTGGTCCGCACCTGGTTCCACGGCAGCCCCGACCAACACGAGCCCGACGGCCCCGACGGTCATCCCCGTTTCCGGGGCACCCCCACGATGCGCCGGATCGCCGAGCACGTCGCCCGTCCCCTCGACGTCCGGCTCGGCACCATCGTCACCGCCATCACGCCGACCCGGGACGCGTGGGAGGTCCACGTCACGGCCCGTGCCCCGGGGCCATCCTCGCGGCCGGCGTCACCGTCCGGCGCGGACGGTCACTCCACCCTACGGGCCGACGCGGTCCTGCTCACGAGCCCGCTGCCCCAGGCCCGGGACCTGCTGTCGGCCAGCGGCTGCGTGCTGCCCACCGCGGGCGAGGAGCGGCTGGCCGCCGCCGCCTACGACCCCTGCCTGACCCTGCTGGCGGTCCCGACCGGGGCCAACGCCCTGCCCGCACGCGGCGCGCTGCGGCTCTCGGACGGCGAGGTGGCCTGGCTCACCGACCACCTGGTCAGCGGCGCCTCGACCGCACCAGCCGTCACCATCCATGCGAGCGCCGGCTACAGCCACGACCGGTTCGACACCGACCCCGAGGTGGTGGCCAGGGAGCTCGCCGCCGCCGCACGGGGCCCGCTGGGCACCGACGTGGAAGTGGTCCACCTCCACCGCTGGCGCTACGCGAACCCCACGGCCGATCTGGGATCGGAGCCGATGGTCCACCACGTCGCCGGCCTGCCGGTCGCCTTCGCCGGCGACGCCTTCGAAGGTGGCCGGGTCGAGGGCGCGGCGACGTCGGGACAACGGACCGCCGCGGCCCTCGACGCCGCGCTGCGAGAGGGGCCGACAGGCTGATCGGGTGCCGGCTGCGAGCCGCCGTCAGCGCATCTGGGGGACGGCGTCGGAGGTCGTGCCCGTGACGAAACCTCCCGTGCGCAACTCGACGGGCAGGTGGGCCAGGTCGTTGTAGCTGGCCATGACCGGCCGGACGATGGCGGGATCGGGCAGGACGGGTCCCCCGTTCCCCCCGGTGGCGCCCTCGTCGGGCGCGACCGGTTCCTCCTCGTCGCCGAGCAGGAGCAGCTCCGCGACCGAGGCGTTGCCGACGGGCCCGAGAGATCGCGGCCGGAGCGACAGCAGACGATGGAGGCCGTGCCAGATGCTGCCGCCGTGGGTGATGACCACGGTCACCCCGCCGCGCGGCGTGGTGAGCAGGAGCGACACCAGGGTCGGCGCGACCCGGTCGGCGAGCTCGGTCGCCGTCTCCGCGCCGATCTCCGACATCACGTCGGCGCCCGTGGTCCAGCGCCGGTATCGGTCGGGCTCCGATGCTGCCAGCTCCGCGTGGGACCGGCCCTCCCAGCGACCGAAGGCACGCTCCCGCAACCGCGGGTCGTGGGCGACGGTGGCCCCGAGCCAGGACGACACCGGCTCGGCCGTCTCGGCGGCACGCTGCAGATCGGAGCTGATGACCCGCACCGAGCCCGCGTCGGCCTCCAGTCGGAGCAGCAGCCCCGGCCCGTAGGCCGTCGCGAAGGCCCGGGCCTGCTCGTGGCCCCGGGGGGACAACCCGGCACAGGACTGGCCCTGGATGCGCCCTTCGGCGTTCCAGAGCGACTCGCCGTGCCGCACCAGCAGCAGGTGCCTCATGCCGACGTCGCGCCGCCCTGCGGCGCGGCCGACGCCGGGTCGCCGCTCCCCGACAGCACGTGGCCGCCCCCGGCGCCGACGCCGGCGGCGACGTCCGCGTTCGGTGCCACCACCTCGCCGGTCCGGACATCGAGCCTGGGCACGTCCGCCCACAGCCGTTCCAGGGCGTAGAGCCCCCGCTGCTCGGCGAGGAAGAGGTGGCAGACCAGGTCACCGAAATCGAGCAGCACCCCCCCTGCCGAGGGGGTGCCCTCACGTCGCAGCGGCCGGCGGTCGTGGTCGCGCAGCCGTTCCTCGATGCGTTCCGCGATCGCCTTGAGCTGCCGGTCGCTGCCGGCGGTGGCGAGCAGGAACACGTCGACGATCACCAGCAGGTCGCTGACGTCGAGCAGAGCGAGGTCCGTCGCCTTGACGTCATCGGCCGCATCGGCGGCGGCGACGGCGAGTCGGACGGCCTCTTCGGTGGCTGGCACGGGGCGGGCTCGAGGTTCGGGGACGTTTGGCCTGGCCCGCGGTCCGGACATGCCCGGACGGCGGGAACGTGGCCCAGGGTACGTCCCTGCCGCCACCTCGGCTCGCTGCTCGGCCACCAGCAGATCCACAACCTCGAGCAGCTGCAGCCACCGGCCGGCAGCTTCAGCCTCCGTCCGGCGGGAAGTCCGCACCCACCACGATCGTGATGTCCACCACCGAGCCCGGCGTGGCCGCCAGCTCCAGCTCCCCGACCCCCAGCCGCGCCTGGACGTCCCGGCCGACCGCCAGCTGCGCCTCGGAGCTGTCGTGCAGGACGATCCGGGTGGTCTCGTAGGTGAAGCGGTCGGCGTTGCCGGTCAGGATCACCCGGTACCCGCCGTCAGCCAGCCGCTCCGCCACCTGCTGGCCGACCCGTGGGACCCCGTTGCCGTTGAGGATCTGGACGTCGCGACCACCCGTGACCTCGCCGCCCGACCGGGCGGCGGCGAACCGGTCGGCGACCAGTTCGTTGGTCCGATCGACGTCCGGTCGGTAGCCGGCGTCGCGGCCGCTCCCGAGGGGTGCCACCGGCAGGGTCCAGGTCGTCACGCGGTCCGCCTGCCGAGCGAGCGCGAGCTCGACGAGCACCACCCGGACCAGCTCCGGGTCGTCGGTCTCGATCACCGCACCGCCGTCGGCGAGCTCCATGCCGAGCCAGAGGTCCACCAGCGTCGGGTCCTCCGACACGCCGTCCAGGACCGCGCCCAGGACCTGCTGGACCCGGGGCAGGGCATCCAGTTCGGCCTCCCCATCGGCAGCCAGGGTCAGGTCCTCCGCCGCGCGCTCGCCGTCGAGGACCTGCACTCCAGGCTCGAAACGCACGCGGCCATCGCGATCGACGAGCTGGGTCCGCACGGTGACCTCGACGCCGCCCAGGGTGTCCAGCAGCGCCGCCCAGCCGGCCGTCGAGATGGTCGCCGCAGCGTCGATCCGGATCCCGAGCAGGTTGGCGACGGTCACCGAGGTCAGGGGCGCACCACCCAGCGCGTACGCGTCGCCGAGCGGGAAGGTGCCGTGACCCGGCACGTCCACGATCGTGCTGGCCGGGAGCAGCAGCGCGGTGCCCTCCCCATCGGAGCGATCCTGCGCGAGCACCGCGAGGCGCACCGCCGCCTCGGTGCCATCCGGATCGGCCGCGGCGATCAGGTGCAGGGTCGGTTGCGCCTGGGCCACCTCACCGATCGGATCGGGGACCCCCTCGTCGCCGCCGACCAGGTCGAACGCCCGGTCCAGCCAACCCGAGCCCACCAGCACCACCAGGATGGCCAGCAGCGCCAGGGCCACCCCAACCAGCACCCGGCGCGACGACGCTCGACGACGGCGACGCTCACCCGAGCTGGCGCCTCGACCATGCTCCGTCCGACGCCGCGACGCTGGCCTCTCGGCACGCTCCGAGCGCCGCCGTCGGGCTCGCCTGGGCTCCGGGGTACCGCCCGACGACCCCGCGGCCCCTCGATCGGGCCCCTCGGCCGCCGGGTCGGGTGGAGGCAACGGCGGCGCGGACGGCGACGGCGCGGACGGCGACGGCGCAGACGACGGCGGCGGCGCGGACGGCGGCGGCGCGGACGGCGGCGGCGCGGACGGCGGCGGCGCAGACGACGGCGACGCGGACGGCGGCGACGCGGACGGCGGCGGCGCAGACGACGGCGGCGCAGACGGCGACGGCGCATCGCCACGACGACGCTGCCGGCCACGGTCGGCACGCCGCTGCCGCGGGGGGCCCTCTGAGGGGTGTCCGTCACCCATCGTCGTTCCCATACAGCCCGTGCGTGCGGACGTAGGCGTCAACCGCCACCGGTACGAGGTACCGGGTCGCCCGCCCGGCCGCGAACCGCTCCCTGAGCTCGGTGGACGACACCTCGAGCTGGGGGATCTCGAGGTGGACGATCGCATCGGGCAGCGTGGCATCGTCCGGTGCAGCGTCCCCTGGCCGGGTCACGACCACGAAGGTCGCCAGGGCGAAAGCCTCGTCCACCCGCTCCCAGGTCGACAGCCCCGCGGCCGCGTCCTCGCCCAGGATGAAGAACCAACGCGTCTGAGGTGCTTCGGCGGTGAGCTCCGCGAGGGTGTCGGCGGTGTAGGTCGGACCCGACCGGTCGAGCTCCCGGGCGTCGACGGTCAGGTGCTCGTCGTCGGCCACGGCGGCCCGGACCATCGCGATCCGGTGCTCGGACGTCGAGGTCGTGGACTTCTGGTAGGGGTCGCCGGCCACCAGCAGGCGAACCTCGTCCAGCTCGAGCTCCACGCGGGCGCACTCGGCCACGACGAGATGGCCGAGGTGGGGCGGATCGAAGGTGCCCCCGAGGAGGCCGACGCGGCGTGTCATCACACCAAGGCTAGCTCGCACCGCCCCGGTGACGACCGATCACCGGGCCGCGGGCCATCACCGCTGGCGGTAGCGGGCGATCAGATCGCGGTACCACCAGGCGCTGTCCTTGGGGGTGCGGGTCTGGGTGTCGTAGTCCACGTGGACGAGGCCGAACCGCCGGGCGTACCCGAAGGACCACTCGAAGTTGTCCAGCAGCGACCACAGGAGGTACCCACGGACGTCGACACCGCGCTCGATGGCCCGACCGACGGCGGCGAGATGGTCGGCGAGGTAGTCGATGCGGACGGTGTCCCGGACCCGACCGTCCTCGACGACGTCGTCGAACGCCGCACCGTTCTCCGTGATCAGCACCGGCACGTCGGGGACCCGATGGTGGACGGCGAGCAGCAGGTCCTCGAGGCCGGTGGCGTCGATCGCCCACCCCATCGTCGTCGTGTCCCCCGGCGGCTGCAGGAACTCCACGTCCTCGCAGCCCACGAAGGGGGTCGCCCGGCTCTCGCCGTGGGCGTGGGACACCCTGCCGTCGCCACTCCCACGACGACGGCGCACCAGGGTCGGCGTGTAGTAGTTGACCCCGAGCACATCCACGGGGGCGTGGCAGCGTGCCTCGTCGCCGTCGCGCACGAAGGCCCAGTCGGTGACCGGCCGCAGCCGCTCCAACAGCGTCGGCGGGTAGGCGCCGTCGAACAACGGCCCGAGGAAGATGCCGTTGCCGACGTCGTCGACCTGGTGTGCGGCAGCCAGATCCTCCTCGGCGTCGGAGGCGGGCCGGATCTGGTGGAGGTTCAGCGCGATCGTCAGCTGCGCGCCGGCAGGGAGGACGCTGCGCAGTGCCTGGGACGCCAGGCCGTGGCCGAGGTTGAGGTGGTGGGCGGCCGCCAGCGCCGCGGCCCGGTCGGTCCGGCCGGGAGCGTGGACGCCTGAGGCGTACCCCAGGAACGCCGAGCACCAGGGCTCGTTGAGGGTGCCCCACACCCCGATGCGGTCCCCGAGTACCTCGCCGACGATCGACGCGTACTCGGCGAAACGTTCGGCGGTGTCGCGGTGCGGCCAACCACCGGCGTCCTCCAGCGCCTGGGGCAGATCCCAGTGGTAGAGGGTCACGACCGGGGTGATGTCCCGCTCCAGGAGCCCCTCGACCAGCCGCTGGTAGTGGTCGAGGCCGGCGTGGTTGACCGGGCCGCTCCCGCTCGGCTGGATCCGCGGCCACGCGATCGAGAACCGATAGGCGTCGACCCCGAGTTCCTGCAGCAGATCGAGGTCCTCCGGCCACCGGTGGTAGTGGTCGTCGGCCACGTCCCCGGTGTCACCCGCCAGCACCCGGCCGGGGGTGTGGCTGAAGGTGTCCCAGATGGAGGGACCCCGCCCACCTTCGGTCACCGCTCCCTCGATCTGGTAGGCAGCGGTCGCCGCCCCCCAGAGGAAGCCGTCCGGGAACGCTGCGACATCGACCTCGGTCACCTGCACTCCTGCTCGCCTCGTGGTCCGCTCGGGTCCACTCTGCCACGCCGGCCGCGTCGGTCCGGCACCACCTCGAGGTCGGCGCCCTCGCTAGGGTCCGCACTGCGTGCGGCGGCTCACGCCGCGGACCGGAGCAGGAGGAGACCCAGGTGGCGGAGTTGACCAAGATCGTGCTGGACGAGGCCGAGCTGCCGACCCACTGGTACAACGTCGTGCCCGACCTGCCCACCCCGCCTCCCCCGCCGCTGCACCCCGGGACCCACGAGCCGATCGGGCCCGAGGCGCTGGCCCCCCTGTTCCCCATGGGGTTGATCGAGCAGGAGGTCTCCGCCGAGCGCTACATCGAGATCCCCGAGGCGGTGCGTGAGGTCTACAAGCTGTGGCGACCGGCGCCGCTGTACCGGGCGCGCGCCCTGGAGCAGCTGCTCGACACCCCGGCACGCATCTACTTCAAGTACGAGGGGGTCTCCCCCGCTGGCAGCCACAAGCCGAACACCGCGGTCGCACAGGCGTACTACAACGCCCAGGAGGGCGTGAAGCGGCTGACCACGGAGACCGGTGCCGGCCAGTGGGGTTCCGCGCTGGCCTTCGCCACCGCCCAGTTCGGCCTCGGGTGCGAGGTGTGGCAGGTGGCCGCCTCCTTCACCCAGAAGCCCTACCGGGCCTCGATGATGCGGGTGTGGGGCGCCGAGGTGCACTCCTCGCCCTCGGAGCTGACCGGGGCGGGACGGGCGATCCTCGCGGAGCACCCCGACTCGCCGGGATCGCTGGGGATCGCCATCTCCGAGGCCGTCGAGGCCGCGATGGCCGACGAGGACACCAAGTACGCCCTCGGCAGCGTCCTCAACCACGTCCTGCTGCACCAGACCGTGATCGGTGAGGAGGCGCTCAAGCAGCTCGCGATGGTGGGCGAGGTGCCGGACCTGATCGTCGGCTGCACCGGCGGCGGATCGAACTTCGCCGGCCTGTTCTTCCCGTTCCTGCGCGAGAAGCTCGCCGGGCGGATGGACCCGCACATCCTCGCCGTGGAACCGGCGGCCTGCCCGTCGCTGACCAAGGGCGAGTACCGCTACGACTTCGGTGACGTCGCCGGCATGACACCGCTGATGAAGATGCACACCCTCGGCCACGACTTCATCCCCGACCCGATCCACGCCGGCGGCCTGCGTTACCACGGCATGTCGCCGCTGCTGTCCCACATGTACGAGCTGGGGCTGTTCGAGGCCGAGGCGATCGACCAGACCCACTGCTTCGAGGCGGCGATCACCTTCGCCCGGACCCAGGGCATCGTGCCCGCGCCGGAGCCGACCCACGCGATCGCGGCGGCGATCCGGGAGGCCGAGGCCTGCAAGGAGACCGGCGAGGAGAAGGTGATCCTCACCGCGCTCTGCGGGCACG
>PWWI01000204.1 GCA_003561535.1 Nitriliruptoraceae bacterium | reverse complement strand
TCCTGGACCTGCTCGGCTCACCCGAGGCCCGGGCGGCGATCCACCACTTCCAGGTCGAGGGCGAGGTCAAGCGTCGCAGCCGCGGCGATGGCAGCACCATCGACCACCTCGGCGTCGTCGGGGGTGGCCAGATGGGTGCGGGGATCGCGGCGACCGCCGTCTCCCGCGGGCTCGCCGCCACGGTCAAGGATGTCGCCGAGGAGTCCCTGGACCGTGCCCGCGAGGTCCGCGACAAGGTGCTCGCCCGCCGCGCGCCCGAGGGGCACGACCCCCGTGCCGAACGCTGGCACGGCACCACGACCTGGGACGGGTTCGCCGGGGTCGATGCGGTGATCGAGGCCGTGTTCGAGCTGCCCGAGCTCAAGACGCAGATCCTGACCGAGCTGGGCGGCCTCGTCGACGAGGACACCCTGCTGGCGACCAACACCTCGGCGATCTCGATCGCCTCCCTGGCCGGCGCCGTCCCCCATCCGGAGCGCTTCCTCGGGATGCACTTCTTCAGCCCCGTGGACCGCATGCCGCTGGTGGAGCTGATCCCGCATGCCGGGACGGCGCGCGCGTCCGCCGCCCGGGCCGCCTCGATCGGTCGACAGCTCGGCAAGGTCCCCGTGGTCGTCGGTGACGCCCCCGGGTTCTTCACGTCCCGCGTCTACGCCCGCTGGCTGTCCGAGGGGATCCGCCTCCTGCTCGACGGGGTCGCCCCCGACCGGGTCGACGCCGCGGCCAAGGCCGTCGGCTTCCCCGTCGGCCCCCTCCAGGCCCACGACGAGGCCACCCTGGAGCTGGTCCTGCAGGCGTCGATCACCCAGGTCGCCGAGAACGTCTTCGCCGACCGACTGGACGTCGCCGCCGTCCGGGGAGCCCTGGAGACCCTGGTCGAGGCCGGGGTACGGGGCCGACGGCACGGGCGCGGCTTCTACCGCTACGGCGAGGACGGGCGGCGCAGCGGCCCGAACGGGGAGGTCCTCCCCCTGCTCGGTGCCGCGCCCAAGGACCTGGACACCGAGGTGGTGGGGGAGCGCCTGCTGCTGGCCTTCGCCACGGAGTGCTTCCTGTGCTGGGACGACGGGACCCTGTGCCACCCCGACGACGGTGACGTCGCCGCCACGCTGGGCATCGGGTTCCCCCGCGTGCTCGGCGGGCCCTTCCACTGGGCCGACGAGCAGGGCGCCGAGGTGGTCCGTGCCCGCTGCCAGGCCCTCGGCCCCGACGCCTTCGCCGCCGGCACGGGGATCGCCCGCTTCGCCGAGCAGGGCGGCAGCTTCCACACCGAGGGCCGGCGTCCGGCACCCTTCCAGCCCGCCGAAGGAGCCGACGCATGAGCGAGTCCCCCCCGCCCCTGGCCGGTGTCCGCATCCTGGACCTGAGCCGGCTGCTGCCCGGCGGTGCCTGCACCCGGTTGCTGGCCGACCTCGGCGCGGAGATCATCAAGGTGGAGCGCCCGGAGGTCGGTGACGACGTCCGGCACGAGCACCCGATGCTGGCCGACGGGGTCTCCGCGGTCCACCAGTTCCTCGACGCCGGCAAGCGCTCCGTCGCCCTCGACCTCAAGGACCCGGCTGACGTCGCTGTCGCCCTGGACCTCGCGGCGCGTTGTGACGCCGTCCTGGAGAGCTTCCGGCCCGGCGTCGCCGCACGGCTCGGGATCGGGCCGGAGGAGGTCGCCGCGCGCAACCCCGCCGCGGTGTACGTCTCCCTGACCGGCTACGGGCAGGACGGTCCCCGGGCGCCGGCGGCCGGCCACGACCTGGACTACTGCGCCTACGCCGGTGCGCTGTCCACCGTCGGTACCCCCGACGGCACCCCCGCGATGTCCGGTGTGCTCACCGCGGACATGACCGGCGGGACCCTGGCTGCGACCGCGATCCTGGCCGGCATCGTCCGTGCGCGCACCTCCGGGGTCGGTGGCCACGTCGACGTCGCCCTCCAGGAGGCCGCCCACTGGGCGCTGGCCCTGCCCACGGCCCAGCACCTGGTCGACGGCAGCGGGTGGGAGCCGGGTCGCGGCATGCTCAACGGGGCCCTGCCCTGCTACCGGCTCTACCGCTGCGGTGATGACCTCTACCTCGCCGTCGCCGCCCTCGAGAAGCGGTTCTGGGCCCGGCTGGTGGAGCTGCTCGACCGGGACGACGTCGTCGAACGGCGGGCGGATCCGGCCGTCGGCGAGGAGCTCGCCGCGCTGTTCGTCACCCGTCCCCGCGCCGAGTGGCTCGCGCTGCTCGAGGACGAGGACACCTGCGTCGCGCCGGTCAACACCCTCGCCGAGGCCGTTGCCGACCCGCACCTGACCGCACGGCAGGTCCTCGTGGACGTCGCCGGCGACGGATGGGAGCAGCGCCAGCCCGGCTGCCCCGTCCGCTTCCGCGACCAGCAGGTCAGCCGCCAGCCGGCGCCCGGCCTCGGTGCCGACGATGCGTGGGCGCGCGCCCTGGCCGCCGAGGAGGGCTGAGCCCGCCGCGCTGCGCTTTGCGCAGGCTGATCAGTGGCGCTGCGCTCTGCGCAGGCTGACTAGTGGCGCTGCGCCTTGCGCAGGCTGACTAGTGGCGCTGCGCCTTGCGCAGGCGACGGATCATGCCGTAGCGGTCCCGGACCAGCCGGACACCGGTGAGCTGCCCGTCGGCGGTGTCGGCCAACAGGGTGACCGGCAGGTCCACCTCGGTGCCGACCAGGGACTCGTCCACGCCCGGGAGCCCACCGGCGTAGGCGCCGCG
>PWWI01000097.1 GCA_003561535.1 Nitriliruptoraceae bacterium | reverse complement strand
GTTCCCCGAACGCGTTTGGCCGGACTGAATGCAACCGAGCAGGTGAACCCAGATGTCCAGCGATCCCTTCATGCGAACCTACGCACCCCGCCGCCAATCCTATTCGCAAGCTGCGGCCAGGGCCGGCGTGGGCACCCGCCCGGCGTCGACCGCCACGCCACCGTCCGACCTGCTTGCGCCCTACATGGTGACGGAGGAGCCCTACTACCGCCCGGTGGCCGACGAGGTCGATCTCTACGAGGCCGCCTACTCGGTACGCATGCCGATGATGCTCAAGGGCCCCACCGGATGCGGCAAGACGCGGTTCGTCGAGTACATGGCCTGGCGCCTGGGCAAGCCGCTGATCACCGTCGCCTGTAACGAGGACATGACGGCTTCCGACCTGGTCGGCCGCTTCCTGCTCGACGCCAGCGGCACCCGCTGGCAGGACGGCCCCCTCGCAGTGGCGGCCCGGCACGGCGCGATCTGCTACCTCGACGAGGTAGTCGAGGCCCGCCAGGACACCACGGTGGTGATCCACCCGCTGACCGACGCCCGCAGGGTCTTGCCGCTCGAGAAGAAAGGCGAACTCATCGAGGCCCATCCGGATTTCCAGATCGTGATCTCCTACAATCCGGGCTACCAGTCGTTGATGAAGGACCTCAAGCAGTCCACCAAGCAGCGCTTCGGTGCCCTCGATTTCAACTATCCCGAGCACGACATCGAGGCCGAGATCGTCGCCCACGAATCCGGCGTCGACATCGAAACGGCGAAGAATCTGGTGCACATCGGCGAGCGCGCCCGCAACCTGAAGGGGCACGGCCTGGACGAGGGCCTGTCCACCCGGATGCTGATCTACGCAGGCTCGCTGATCGCCAAGGGCGTACCCCCGCTGGCCGCCTGCCGGGTCGCACTGGTACGGCCCATCACGGACGATCCTGACATGCGCGACGCGCTGGATTCGGCCGTGACGACCTATTTCTGACGTCTCGCTGCGCTTCTGCAGCGAGGCGCACGACCCCGCGACGCCATGGCCATTCATCTCGAAGACTACGCGGAGATCCTCGAGGACCTCCCGCACGACGCCCAGGACGTGCTGCGCGCCTCCTGGAACGAGGCCGCGCGCGTGTTCTCTTCGAGAGGGCTGGACAACTACCTGAAGGGTGCGGTCGCGCTGCATCACCTCGGACGCGGCGAAGAACTCGTCGTCACCTATCTCCAGGAGATGCCGGAGATGGCGCGCGCGATCGGCGAGAACACCCTCCCCGACGTGGTGACGTTCCTGCTCAGCATGGCGTCGAAGACTTCGGGACAGGTGCTCACACTGATCGTCGCGACCGCGCCGCTCGCGGCCGAACGTCTCGGCGACGAAGAACTGTTCCGCCACTACCTGAAAGTGCTCGAAGTGATGCTCGCGCAGGCCCCGCGCGGCCTGCGCCCCATGCTCGAGAACCTCGACCGGCTGCTGACACAGCTCACCCTCGGCGGCCTACGGCGCTGGGTGAACTGGGGTGCGCAAGCTTACCGGACCGATTTCGAGGGACAGGTGCTCTATTTCTCGCTGCAGAGCGCGGACTCCCACTCGGTGCTGCAGGCGGAACGCAAGGGCACGCTGTTCGTCGATGTGCAGCGGCGCCTGAACATCTACCTGCGCGCGATGTGGGGGCGTGATTTCTTCCTGCGCCCCACCGCCGGCGACTACGAGAGTCGCGAGGGCCTGAAGCCCTACATCGAGCACTTCGTGATCCACATCGCCGATGCCTACGACGACTACCGCCCCTTCGGCGACGAGACCCCGGACGAAGCGGTCGTGTCCGGGGTGGAGATCTACCGCGCCGCCGCCAACCACTGCGCGGCCCACCTGGTCTTCACCCGTCAGCCGCTGTCGATGGAAACGCTGGACACCATGCAGATGGCGATCATCGAGGCCATCGAGGACGCGAGGGTGGAGGAACTGGCCTGCCGTCAGTTCCCGGGAATGCGTGCGGCTTGGCTGAAACTCCACCCGCCGCTGCAACGGGACGACCCGCAGACCATCGGCGATCTGCTGAACCGCCTCGCCCGCGCGCTGCTCGACCCGCAGTCCGAGGACCAACACCCCTGGGTGCGGCAGGGCGTGGCGCTGTTCCAGGCCGAAGAAGACCTGTCCAGCAACCAGATCAGCTGGAACATCGGCGTGGAACTGTCCCACAGCCTCGCCCGGCTGCCGCTTCCCGAGTTCAACCCCCGCACCGACACGCTGCGCGCGATCTACCGCGACGACAACCGCACCGTCTGGGAATCCCCGGAATACGATCTCGAGGCCGCGCTGGAAGCGACCTGGGCGCCGAAACAGGTGCGCAAGACGGTCAGCGTGATCGAGATGGTGAACACGCTGGACTACGAGTTCGCCGGCGACGATGCCCAGGAGGTCTGGGTGCTGCCGACCGAGTTCTACCTCGACCAGGAAGGCGTGACCATCAACGAACTCGAGGGCAAGCCCCCGGTCTCCGACCCATTCCATTACCACGAGTGGGACTACCAGATCCAGCTCGAAAGGCCGAGCTGGGTGACGGTGCTCGAACGCCGTCCGCAGCCCGGCGACCTGGAGCGCATCGAGGCGATCACCGAGGAACACAAGCCGGTGATCTCGCGGCTGAAGTTTCTGATCGAGTCGATGATCCCGCAGGGAATGCAGCGGCTGCGCCGGCAGGAAGACGGCGACGAGCTCGACATCAATGCCGCGGTGCGGGCGATGGTGGACAT
>PWWI01000007.1 GCA_003561535.1 Nitriliruptoraceae bacterium | reverse complement strand
TACGCACCGCGGATGCACTCCATTCGTCGGACTGATCCGCATGACAGGATGCACAGACATTGGTCACGCCGAGTTCGACCGCCAGGTCCGGGCGAGGAACCCGGAAGCTGTGGTCGCGTCGGACATCCACCACCATGTACGTACGTGCGGGCATGTGACAATCGATGCATCCCGGCGCGCCGGGACCCGGCTCGTGGTGGGTATGGCTCGCCCGCTGATAGTGATCCGGGACGTGGCATTGAGCGCAGACCTGGTCGCCGTCGGCGCGCAACCGCAGGCTGTGCGGATCGTGGCAGTCGGTACAGACCACACCTTCGGCGTACATGCGGCTCTGCCGGAACGAACCGTACTCGAACACCTCGTCCAGGATCTGGCCGTCCGGGAAGTACAAGCCCTCAGTCAGAAGCGCGGGAAGATGGGAATCGAGCAGCGGCCTTCCGTGCCGGTATGTCTCGGCAATCGGGGCACGCCGCGCGTGGCAGCTTCCACACGCCTCGACCTGCATCGATGTCCGGTCGCCTCCCACGATCGAAACCGTCTTGGCGCCTTCGCGCAGAACCCTCGCCCGCTCAGGCTGTGCGAAGCTCACCGGGAAACCGTGCCCTTCGTCCAGGCGATCGTCCCGGGCTCGGGACACGTGTGTGGAACCCGGCCCGTGGCAGGCCTCGCAGGCCACGTTCACGTCGGTCCAGGTAGAGGCAAAGGTGTCGGACTCCGGATCGTAGTTCTTCTGGTAGCCGGTCGAGTGACAGTCTGCGCACATGTAGTTCCAGTTCTGCGCGGGCATGGTCCAGTGCAGTTCATCGCCGGCCGGGATGACCTGATCGCCGTAGACGTGGAACCAGCGCTGCCCGCCCTCTTCCGCCGCACGCGTATCCCACGCAACCCCCAGTGCCTGGAGTCGGCCGTCAGGGAACTCGACCAGGTATTGCTGCAGCGGCTCCCACCCGAAGGTCCACTTCAACTCGAATTCCGCGAGCTCGCCATCGTTACCCTCCGTAACAACGAAGAAACCTCCGTCACGCCGGAAGAACCGGGACTCGACATCGCCGTGGTTGAAGACCGTGTCGTCGAAGTCGCCGAGCACGGTCGTGCGATCTGCCCTCGCCATCGCGAGGTCGTGGTGGGAGCCAGTCCAGGCGGCGGTCTCGGTCGCGTGGCATTCCGCGCAGACCGCCATGCCCACGTAGGACGGTTCCGTCGGCTCGTCCATGGCAGAAGCGGCAGCGGGTAGATGGCTGATCTCTGGAGCGTCGCCACGACCGCAGCCGGCCAGAACCACGGCCGAAAGCACAAGCGCATGCAGCAAGCCTGGAAAATGCAAAGCACCTGACATGAGGATGACGCCGACCGCCTCCGCTAGTCGGAAGACCCGAAGCCGTAGACTCTTCCCCAGTCTTCCTTCATGTCAACCACGACCCAGCCACGCTCCGCGGCCTCGTCCAGCGCCTTGTCCAGCCGGCCGATGTGGGATTCCCGGTCATAGGCCCATTCGCGCTCGGCATCCGTGTGCCGGATGATCACGCCGAGGCGGCGGCCATCGCCGGCCGTCGTCCACTGCAGCATCTGCAGGTCGCCGTCGGAGTTACCGAAGGCGGCGATGGGGCGACGGCCGATAAACTGGTGGATGGCAATGGGCTTGCCTTCCTTGTCGTCGATGAAGTTGACTTCCGGCAACCGCACCAGTACCGGCTCACCGTCGCGTAGTTCGAAGCGCGTCTTGATGCTGCTGCCAATCACCTGCTCGGGCGGCACCCCGTAGACCTCGAAAGCCCAGGGACGCATGAACTCGATTCCGCCCCCGGACACGATCCAGGTCTGGAAGCCGTTGTCGCGCAGGTACCCGAGCAGTTCCAGCATGGGCTGGTACACCAGTTCGGTGAACGCACGGTCGAAGCGGGGATGCCGGGCCGAGGCAATCCAGTCCAGCACGATGGCGGCGAACTCCTCGGTGGTCGTGCCGGCGTGGCTGGCCATCAGCAGTTCCAGCAGCCCCGGCTTGCCCGCCGCGAGCAATGCCTCCATGTCGCCTTCGAGCGCCGCCTTGAAGGGTTGCGTGGTCTTCCACTCCGGGTGCTCGTCGGCCAGCGCCCGCACCCGGTCAATCGCGAAGACGAGCTGGACATAGACCGGCTGCTCGGACCAGAGCGTGCCGTCGTTGTCGAACACGGCGATGCGCTCCGGGGACGGCACGAAATCGGCCGAACCCGGGTCCGTCACTGCCTCGACGAAGGAGATGATCTGACTCCGGCTCTCCGACTCATTCCAGGACGGCAGCGGCTCGGCCTTGACCGCGGCAAGGGCCAGAAACAGCACCAAGCCCACGGCAAGTCGGCGAGTGGCCGTTACAGTTGCAGTTGTAAAGCCCATGGGAATTCCTCCTATAAAACAGGGGGCAGCGGACATTTGCCGCCGCCCCTCCGATGCCCACGATCGGCACCTGAACAGGTGGTGATCAGTGACCGCCCTTGGTCATGCTCCTGATCTGGCGCTCGAGCGTTTCCAGGCTCCAGTCGCCGGGAGCCTGGCTCGGCGGATAGTCTTGAAGCGTCATCAGGAACCGGCTGGCGACCACCTGCATGGGACCGAGCATGAAGGCGCGATCGATATACCAGTCCTCGTAGGTGTTGGAACCCAGCTTGGCCTTTTCGAACGGGTCGCGGCGGAGGTTGTAAAGGTCGGGCGCGCGCAGCTGGATGAAGGGTTCCTTCCAGATCTGGAGGC
>PWWI01000059.1 GCA_003561535.1 Nitriliruptoraceae bacterium | reverse complement strand
TGGTGGTCGTGGGTGGTGCTGTGGGGTTGGGGAAGTCTGGCGTCGGATGGCGGTGGTGGGGGTCCCCAACCCGTGGTGGTCGTGGGTGGTGCTGTGGGGTTGGGGAAGTCTGGCGTCGGATAGCAGTGGTGGAGGTCCCCAACCCGCGCTGGTCGTGGGCGGTGCTGGGGGGTTGGGGAAGTCTGGCGTCGGATAGCGGTGGTGGAGGTCCCCAACCCGTGGTCGGCTGCGGCCGTGCCCCCGGGGTCGGCTGCGGCCGTGCCCCCGCGGTCGGCTGCGGCCGTGCCCCGCGGCCGCGGCCGTGGCCGCCGCAGCCCGCAGCCCGCAGCCCGAAGTCCGCGGCCGCCGTGGCCCGCGCTCGGCCACGTTGCGTCGGGGCGGCGCAGGTCCCTCGAGGTCATGGACCGAAGCTTCGCGGCGGTCGATGCTCCCCTCAGTCACCTTGCGCGGAGTCCCGTCACGGTCGCACGGACGCTGTCGAGGCCCGTCAGGACGCCGTGGCTGTCCGGCTGGGGGTTGCGACCGGTGCGCTGTGGGTGCACGTTGCGCACCCCGACCGGTGCAGGAAGCGTCACGACCTCAACCGCACCGACGGAGCGCACCGAACGCTTCATTAGACGAGATCAGCCAGCAACCGATGGGTTACGCTCGGAAGGCGTGGAAGGCCAGCACCTCCCCCGGTGTTGGACCACCCACATCGACCCTGGGACCCCAGCCAGAAAGTCGTCCGCATGTTCGAGCGGTTCACCGACCGGGCCCGACGAGTGGTCGTCCTCGCGCAAGAAGAGGCGAGGATGCTCAACCACAACTACATCGGGACCGAGCACATCCTGCTCGGTCTCATCCACGAGGGTGAGGGCGTCGCCGCCAAGGCGCTCGAGTCCATGGGGATCTCCCTGGAAGCGGTACGCAACCAGGTGACGGAGATCATCGGCCGCGGTCAGACCGCGCCGGCGGGTCACATCCCCTTCACGCCCCGTGCCAAGAAGGGGCTCGAGCTGAGCCTGCGCGAGGCACTGCAGCTCGGTCACAACTACATCGGGACCGAGCACATCCTGCTGGGTCTGATCCGCGAGGGCGAGGGGGTCGCCGCACAGGTGCTCACCAAGCTCGGCGCCGACCTGAACAAGGTGCGCCAGCAGGTGATCCAGCTGCTCAGCGGGTACTCCGGTGGTGAGCCGGGCAAGGCGGGGGCCGGGGTCGGCGAGGGGTCCGCCCAGGGGTCGCGTGAGGGTTCCACGATCCTCGACCAGTTCGGGACCAACCTCACCCAGTCGGCTCGCGACGGCGACCTCGACCCGGTCATCGGACGTGCGAAGGAGATCGAGCGGGTCATGCAGGTCCTGTCGCGCCGGACCAAGAACAACCCGGTCCTGATCGGTGAGCCCGGCGTCGGCAAGACCGCGATCGCCGAGGGCCTCGCCCAGCGCATCATCGCCGGCGAGGTCCCTGAGACGCTGTCGGACAAGCACCTCTACACCCTCGACCTCGGCGCCCTGGTCGCAGGCTCGCGTTACCGCGGTGACTTCGAGGAGCGGCTGAAGAAGGTGCTCAAGGAGATCACCTCCCGCGGCGACATCATCCTCTTCATCGACGAGATCCACACCCTCGTCGGTGCGGGTGCTGCCGAGGGGGCCATCGACGCCGCCTCGATCCTCAAGCCGATGCTGGCCCGAGGCGAACTGCAGACCGTCGGTGCGACCACGCTCGACGAGTACCGCAAGCACCTGGAGAAGGACGCGGCGCTGGAGCGACGCTTCCAGCCCGTGAAGGTCGAGGAACCCTCGATGGAGCACACCATCGAGATCCTCAAGGGCCTGCGCGACCGCTACGAGGCGCACCACCGGGTGACCATCACCGACGACGCCCTCATCGCCGCCGCGGAGCTCGCCGACCGCTACATCTCGGACCGCTACCTGCCCGACAAGGCCATCGACCTGATCGACGAAGCTGGTTCCCGGCTCCGCATCCGATCGATGACCACCCCGCCGGACCTCCAGGACCTCGACGCTGAGATTGAGGACGCCCGTCGGCGCAAGGAAGAGGCGATCGACGCCCAGGACTTCGAGCGAGCAGCCTCGCTCCGCGACGAGGAGAAGCAGCTCAGCGACCGGCGCTCCCGGCGCGAGGACGAGTGGCGCTCGGAGGGGCTCGACACGGTGCTGACCGTGGACGAGGAGGTCATCGCCGAGGTCCTGTCGACCTGGACGGGCATCCCGGTACTGAAGCTGACCCAGGAGGAGACCGAGAAGCTCCTGCACATGGAGGACGAGCTCCACAAGCGCGTCATCGGTCAGGAGCAGTCGATCTCCGCGGTCTCCAAGGCGATCCGACGCACCCGTGCGGGGCTGAAGGATCCCAAGCGTCCCGCCGGCTCCTTCATCTTCCTCGGCCCTTCGGGTGTGGGCAAGACCGAGCTCGCCAAGACGCTCGCCGAGTACCTCTTCGGCGACGAGGACGCGCTCATCCACCTCGACATGTCGGAGTACATGGAGAAGCACACGGTCAGCCGCCTGATCGGCTCGCCGCCCGGCTACGTCGGCTACGACGAGGGCGGTCAGCTCACCGAGCAGGTGCGCCGCAAGCCCTTCTCCGTGGTGCTGTTCGACGAGGTGGAGAAGGCCCACCCGGACGTGTTCAACACACTGCTGCAGATCCTGGAGGACGGTCGCCTGACCGATGCGCAGGGCCGCACGGTCGACTTCAAGAACACGATCCTCATCATGACCTCCAACCTCGGCACCAAGAACCTCACCTCCCCAGCGGTGGGCTTCGCCGCGGAGGACGAGGCGTCGGTGTACGAGAAGATGAAGGCCCAGGTCGACGACGAGCTCAAGAAGCACTTCCGGCCCGAGTTCCTCAACCGGATCGACGACACGATCGTCTTCCACCCGTTGTCCACCGCTGAGATCAAGCAGATCGTGGACCTGATGCTCCAGCGGGTGAAGAAGCAGCTGGCGACCAAGGGGCTCGATCTGGAGCTCACCGACCAGCTCAAGGGCTGGCTCGCCGACAAGGGCTACGACCCACAGCTCGGGGCCCGGCCGCTACGGCGGACCATCCAGCGCGAGCTCGAGGACCGGCTGTCCGAACAGATCCTCCACGGCGAGCTCTCCAGCGGCCAGCTCATCGTCGCCGACCTCGACGAGGAGACCGACAGCGTGACCTTCCGTTCGGTCGAGTCGGTCGAGGCGCCCGACACCCCCCCGGTGGAGCTGGCCGGCGGCGGTGACCACGACGAGCACGGCAACGGCAACGGACCCGACGACTGAGCCGGTCGTCGAGTATCGCTGGGAGGGGGCGGGCCTGCGGGCCCGCCCCCTCACTTCGCGGCCACACGACCGTGAGGCGGTGTCCCGCGACCTCGCTGGGTCCCGGCACCCTGCCCCGGGGCCGGGGGCTAGGCTCGCCGACGGACCCGGGCGCAACGGGAGGGCACGGTGGCCCACGATCTGATCGACTCGACCGAGATGTACCTGCGCACCGTCCTCGAGCTCGAGGAGGAGGGGATCCCCGCTCTGCGTGCGCGGTTGTCCGAGCGGCTGGGGCTGTCAGCACCGTCGATCTCCGAGGGCGTGGCGCGGTTGGAGTCCCAGGGTTTGATGACGCTGGCTGATGACCGGACCGTGCAGCTGACCGCGGATGGCCGCGGGCGCGCGGAGCAGGTCATGCGCAAGCACCGCCTCGCCGAACGCCTCCTCGTCGACGTCCTGGGACTGGAGCACGAGTACGTCCACGAGGAGGCGTGTCGGTGGGAGCACGTCATCTCGGACCGGGTCGAACGGCGCCTGGTCGAGTTCCTCGGCAACCCGACCACCAGCCCCTACGGCAACCCGATCCCCGGCTCCGGTGAGGGCTTCGACGACATCGTCCCGCTCGCCGAGGTCACGACCGAGGTGGTGACGGTGCACTCGATCTCCGAGCACCTCCAGGCCGACGCCGAGGTGATGCACGTCCTCCACCAGTACGGCATGATCGCCGGCGAACGTGCCGAGGTGGTCCGACACGACGACACCGTCGTGCTGACCCTGGCCGGCCACCGCATCCAGCTGAGCGCCGAGGCGGCACGCTACGTCTACGTGCTGCCGGTCGTCACCGGGGGACGCTGACCGCGTCGGCGCAGCGGTGCAGGAGCTCCACGGTCTCATCCCACCCGACGCACGCGTCGGTGATGGAGACGCCGTGACGCAGCGGCGCATCCGGTGACCAGTCCTGGCGGCCCGGCTGCAGGTTGCTCTCCAGCATGAGGCCGAGCAGGCCGTGGTCGGGGGAGCGCCACTGGTCGAGCACGTCCTCGACCACCAGGCGCTGGCGGCGGTGGTCCTTGCCCGAGTTCCCGTGGCTCGCATCGATCATCACCGGCCGGCGGAAGCCGGTGACCTCCCGGGCGGCATCCCGGGCCCGTGCCACCGTGGCTGCGTCGTAGTTGGGGCCGTCGGCCCCGCCCCGCAGCACGATGTGGACGTCGGGGTTGCCGGTGGTGCGGACCACCGTGGTCTGTCCGACCCCGTTGATCCCGAAGAAGGCGTGGGGGGCCACGGCAGCGCTCAGGGCGTTGTGGGCACTGCCGAGGGTGCCGTCGGTCCCGTTCTTGAAGCCGATCGGCATCGACAGCCCGGACGCCAACTGCCGGTGCACCTGGCTCTCCACCGTGCGCGCCCCGATGGCTGCCCAGGACACCAGGTCGGTCTGGTACTGCGGGGTGATGGTGTCGAGCACCTCGACGGCGCAGGGCAGACCCAGCCCGGTCACCTCCAGCAGGACCTGGCGTGCGAGCCGCAGCCCGCGGGAGGCGTCGGAGCTGCCGTCCAGGGAAGGATCGTAGATCAGGCCCTTCCAACCGATCGACGTCCGCGGCTTCTCGAAGTAGGTCCGCATCACGACGATCAGCCGGTCGGACAGCTCCTCGGCGAGCGGTGCCAGCAGACGGGCGTACTCCCCGGCCACGCCCCGGTCGTGGATCGAGCAGGGGCCCACGATCACCACCATGCGCTCGTCGTCGCCGCGCATCGCTGCCGCGATCTCGGCCCGGCTGCGACCGACGAGGTCGTGCTGCTCCCGGGTCGCCGGGAGCTCCGCCCGGACCTCGGCCGGCGTGGCGACGGGCTCGAACACCTCGACGTGGCGATCGTCGACCGGCGAAGCGGGCCCTCCAGCGGCGACGGTCAGCGTCGGGTCGTTGCTGACGTTCATGGGGTCCTCCTCGCGGCGGAGCAGCAGGGTGCCCGTTCGGTGCGCTCCGCACACGACGCTACCGTCCGCCGCGCCGGACCACGCACGCCTCGAGTCCGTGCGCGAGGCGGTCCGCCGGCAGGCCACGACCTGAGGGAGCGCCATGACCGCCACCCCCGCCGCAGCGTCAGGCAGCGTACTCGTGGGAGGCGATCTCCCCGTCACCAGGATGGGCTACGGGGCCATGCGTTTGACCGGCGAGGGCGTGTGGGGCGAGCCCCCCGACCGCGACCGCGCGATCGCCGTGCTGCGGCGGGCGGTCGAGCTCGGCGTCGACCTGATCGACACCGCGGACAGCTACGGACCCTTCGTCGCCGAGGACCTCATCCGCGAGGCGCTGCACACCGGGCGAGGTGACGACCCCTACGGCGGCGTGACGATCGCGACCAAGGCCGGTCTGGTGCGCACCGGTCCAGGTGAGTGGCACCCGCTGGGCCGGCCCGAGTACCTGCGTTCGGCCTGCGAGATGAGCCTGCGTCGCCTCGACGTCGAGCGGATCGACCTGTTCCAGCTCCACCGCATCGATCCAGCGGTCCCCGCGGCCGAGCAGTTCGGTGTGCTGGGCGACCTGCAGCGTGAGGGCAAGGTGCGCCACCTCGGCCTCTCCGAGGTCTCCGTCGCCGAGCTCGACGACGCCCGCAGCCACCTCACCGTGGCCAGCGTCCAGAACCGTTACAACCTGACCGAGCGGGGCTCCGAGGACGTCCTCGAGGTCTGCACCGCCGCGGGCATCGCCTTCCTGCCCTGGTTCCCGGTCGCGGTGGGGGAGCTCGCGCGTCCGGGTGGCCCCCTCGACGCGATGGCATCGACGATCGGTGCCACCCCGGCCCAGTTGGCGTTGGCCTGGCTGCTCCACCGCTCACCGGTCATGGTCCCGATCCCCGGCACCTCCTCCCTCGAACACCTCGAGGAGAACGTCGCCGCCGCGATGCTCGAGCTCACGCCCGAGCAGATGGCCGCCCTGGAAGCGGCGGTGTGAGGCTCCGATAGCCTCCGCGACCCTCCGCGCACCCCCCCGCGACCCCTCCGCGCACCACCCGGGGATCCCTGCCACCGTCGATCGGATCCGGCCCTGTGGCCTCACGTCCAGTCAAGGGCACCGACTCGTTGCCCGCGGCCCCCGACGCCGCCACGCGTCGACGGCTCACCGAGGACCTGCTGACCTGGGCCGAGGGGGTGCGAGCTGATCTGCCGTGGCGCGCGACCCGTGATCCCTGGGCGGTGCTGGTCTCGGAGCTGATGCTCCAGCAGACCCAGGTCGTGCGGGTCGCCCCCCGCTACCTCGGCTTCCTCGCGGCCTTCCCCACGGTGTCGGCCTGCGCCGAGGCGTCGCTCGGCGAGGTGCTGCGAGCCTGGGAGGGGCTGGGCTACAACCGGCGGGCGGCGAACCTGCACCGGGCTGCCCAGGAGATCGTGCGCGTGCACGACTCGATCGTGCCGGACCACCTCGACGCCCTGCTGGCGTTGCCGGGTGTCGGGCCCTACACGGCACGCGCCGTGCTCTGCTTCGCCTTCGAGCGGGACCACGGGGTGGTCGACACCAACGCCGCCCGGTTCCTGGCGCGCGCCGCGGCCGGTCACCGGTTGGGACCCCGCGCCGCCCAGGACCTCGCTGACGAGCTCGTGCCGATCGGGAGCGGGTGGGCGTGGAACCAGGCGGTGCTGGACCTCGGGGCGCAGGTGTGCGTCAAGCGGGGTCCGCGCTGCGGCGAGTGTCCGATCGCCTCGTCCTGCGCCTGGGCCCGCGCCGGCTTCGCGCCGCCGGACCCGGCCGACGGGACCGCCGGGACGACCCGGCGCCAGTCGCTGTTCGCCGGCTCCGACCGGCAGGGCCGGGGCCGGCTGGTCCAGGCGCTGCGCACGGGTCCCGTCGAGGTGGCCAGGGTGGCCGACGTGACCGGGTGGCCCGAGGAGCCGGAGCGCGCCCGCCGGGTCGCCGACGCGCTGGTCGGTGAGGGCCTGGCCGAGTACGTCGACGGGCAGCTGTCCCTGCCCGGCCAGGCGCCGTGAGCGACCCCGTGATCCGGATCGTCGAGGAGCACCTCGCCTCGGTCGGGGACGCCGCGCTCGACGAGGTGCTGCGGGTGGTTCGGTCGGCGGGGGGAGCGGGGGTGTCGCGGGCGGCGCTGGAGCGCACCCTGGTGCGCGACCCGCGCTTCGCGGCGCAGGATGAGCTCGGCCGTCGGCGTTGGATGCTGGTCGATCCGCCGGCCGCAGAGCAGCCGACGCCCACCCGGGCGGACACCCGGGGCGCGCTGGATGCCCTGGAGCTGCGCCCCTGGCAGGCCGAGGCGTTCGCAGCCTGGTCCGCCACCTGCCGGGGGGTGGTCGAGGCGGTCACCGGCACCGGCAAGACCCGGCTGGCCATCGCCGCTGCCCGCACGGTGCTGGACCGGGGCGGGCGGGTGCTGGTCCTCGTGCCCACCCTGGAGCTGCTGGATCAGTGGCGGACCAGCGTCCGTGAGCTGCTGCCGGAGGTCAGCGTCGGTCGGCTCGGGGGCGGCGGTCAGGACGACCTGTTCTCGCACCAGGTGCTGCTGGCCACCCCTCACTCGGCCGCGGGCGTCCCGATCGACCTGCCGCCGGGTGCCGCGGGACTGGTCGTCGCCGACGAAGCCCACCGCTACGGGGCGCCGACCTGGGGCTCGGCGCTGCCCCCGGATCTCGGCCTGCGGCTGGCGCTGACCGCGACCTACGAGCGCGGTGACGAGGGGGTCGAGGAGGTCCTCAAGCCCTACTTCGGTCCGGTGGTGTTCCGGTACCGCTACGACCGTGCCGTCGCCGACGGCACCGTCGCCCCCTTCTCGATCGCGCTGGCCGGGGTCGCGCTCACCCCCGAGGAACGGCAGCTCCACGACGCTGCCGACGCTCGGGTCCGCAGCCTGCACCGCGAGCTCGTCGGACCGCTCGGTATGCCCAAGGAACCCGGCGCGCTGCTGAGGGCGGCGGCCGCGGTGGTCGCTGCGGCCGGGGACCGCGGCCGCGACCAGGGCCGCCAGGCAGCCGCCTGCCGCGAGTACCTGGCACGGATCCGCCAGCGCCGCGACGTCGCGGCCACCGCGGCCGCCAAGCTCGACGTCGCGCGGTCGGCGGCGCCGGCGCTGCGCGGTGGTCGCTCGCTGGTCTTCACCGACACGGTGGCACAGGCCGAGGCCTCGGCTCGCGTGCTGGTCGCGGCCGGTGTCGCGGCCGAGACCGTGCACGGCCAGCTCACCGACGAGCGTCGCCGGATCCGGCTGGCACAGTTCCGGCGCGGCCGGATCGACGCCCTGGTCGCTCCTCGTGTCCTCGACGAGGGGATCGACGTCCCCGCGGCCGACGTCGCGGTGGTCCTCGCCGCCTTCCGGACCCGTCGCCAGCTGGTCCAACGGCTCGGGCGGGTGCTCAGGCTCAAGCCCGACGGGCGCCCTGCGCGGCTGGTCCTGGCCCATGCCCGCGGGACCGGCGAAGACCCGGAGCGCGGCGGTCACGCGGACTTCCTCGCCGAGGTCGCCGAGGTGGCTGACCGCATCGACCGCCTCGATGTCACCACCCAGCCCGATGTGGTCGGACGGTGGTTGCTGACCTGACCGCGCAGGCCTGCCGACCTGCGTTACGCTGCGCGCCGTTCGCACGCGTCGGACGGGACGCGCGGTGCAACGGGGCAGCAACGGGGCAGCAACGGGACAGAGAGGAGCCGCACGTGGTGGAAGCACCTCGTGATCCGGCGCTGCGGTCCGTGCTCGCCATGCTGGCACCCGGGACACACCTGCGCGAGGGCATCGAGCGCGTCATCCGCGCGGACCGCGGCACGTTGATCGTGATCGGCTGGACCCCGCAGATCGAGCCGCTGGTCTCAGGAGGGTTCGTCATCGACATCGCGGCGACCAGCCAGCGGGTCGCCGAGCTCGCGAAGATGGACGGCGCGCTGGTGCTCGACGCCGACGCCAAGCGCATCCTGCGCGCCAACGTCCACCTGGTGCCCGATCCGTCGATCCCGACCTCGGAGACCGGGACCCGGCATCGCTCCGCGGAGCGGACCGCCCGCCAGACCGTGCAGCCCGTCATCGCGGTGTCGGAGTCGATGGGCATGGTGAACGTGTACTTCGGTGGCACCAAGCACGTGCTCGAGGAGGTCTCCGCCCTGCTGGTCCGTGCCAACCAGGCGCTGTCCACCCTGGAGCGCTACCGCTCACGACTGGATGAGGTCACCGCGTTGCTGTCGGCCCGTGAGGTCGAGGACGCGGTCACGGTCCGCGACGCGGTGCTGGCGCTCCAGCGGGCGGAGATGCTGCGCCGGATCGCCGGAGAGGTCGAGTCCCACGTGATCGAGTTGGGGAGCGAGGGACGTCTGATCCAGCTCCAACTGGACGAGCTGGTGGGCTCGGTCGGCAACATGCGCGAGCTGCTGGTGCGTGACTACCTCAAGGACCGTCGGCGCAAGCTCAAGCGGGTCCTGGAGGAGTTGGCCTCGCTCGAGACCGACGAGTTGCTGAACCCGGAGCTCGTCGCCGCGCTCCTCGCCTACGGCGACGATGACCTGGAGCTGCAGGTGACCCCCCGCGGGTACCGCATGCTGTCGCGCATCCCGCGCCTGCCGGCCACGGTCATCGAGCGGCTCGTCGAGCGCTTCCACACCCTGCCGCGGATCATGGAAGCGACCATCTCCGATCTCGACCAGGTCGAAGGGGTCGGCGGTCACCGCGCGCGCATGATCCAGGAGGGGTTGCGCCGGCTGTCAGAACCCATCGCCCCGGACCGGTTCAACTGACTTCGACTGACACCGGCGCCGAGGTCGACAGAGCCCGAAGCCGCCTCCGAAACCCCTGTGGATGGCGGTATCGGCCCGCGACCGGCCCTCGACCGAGGGGCCATGGGATGCTATCCTCGACCCGGCCAGATGGCGGTGTCCCCAAGCGTGGACGGCCGCCCCTGACCTGCTCCCGGCGACCCCTCATGATGAGGTGGTGTCCTGCCGGGACCTTGCAGGACCGAGCCCCAGCGAGTCGAGAGAAAGGCGCCGCGGAGACGGCCGACGAGCGGTGCGAAGGCCCGTCCTGCGACCTCCTCTGTGCGGGAGATCCGTTCAGGGTTCGGCGCCGGCCGCTCACCGGTTCGGTCCGTGGGCAACCTCACCCCGGATCCCCCGGTCCGCCACCCGGACCACGTCAGGAGCGACCTTCATATGGCCTACAGCGTCGGCGACACCGTCATCTACCCCCACCACGGCGCAGCGGTCGTGGAACGCAAGGAAGAGCGGGAGCTCAAGGGCGAGGCGAGGGAGTACCTGGTGCTCCGGCTG
>PWWI01000192.1 GCA_003561535.1 Nitriliruptoraceae bacterium | reverse complement strand
TGGTCACAAAAAGTTGAGTAGAGCTTGGCTAACGCGAGTTTATTATATTTACCTCTATTCGCAACAAATCTTAGCATATCCTAATTTAATTTTCATATTAATATCTGAGACTGTGCGCTGGCGCAAGCTCGGAAGACTATTAGTAATAGAAATACCGAGCCATCGAAGAGAATCTACGAGAGGGATAGTAAAGCCACTACAGCGAAGGGAAGTACTAGAAATATTATTAAAAGAAAGAAATTTACATTTATCTACATTAAGAGAAAGGCCTATGTCTGAAAAAGAAGTAGCAACACGAGAAACCATGTTAGATAAACCAGTTTTAGTACGGCTTATAAGAAGCAGATCATCAGCGTAAGCCAGGTAGGAAACATCAGAAAAACCGGAGAGATAGGTAGCCGAAATCTTTGCCAGAACTCCTGAAATACACAAATTAAAAACGGTCGGAGATAAAACTCCACCTTGCCTTAAACCTCTTTTCAATTTAATATTAGATGCAGGCACAGATTTCAGCCGAAGAAAAGAATTAGAGTACCAGTACCGAAGAAGCAAAATAACCGATAGATTGACACCGTAACCACGAAGAGCAGAGAAAAGCTGACTATGACATACACTATCAAAAGCTTTAGATAGATCTAAAGTACAAAGATATATACTCCTTCACTTAGAAGAATTTTCAAGGAGCAAAGAAGATAATACACGATGTGCGTGTTGACAACCTACTCCGGGCTTAAATCCAAACTGGTTATCTCTCTCAAGCATATTATTAGTCACAAAAGGTAGTAATACATGCTCAAGAACTTTACTAAAAGTGCAAGAGACAGTAATAGGTCGGTAAGAAGAGCAAATAAAAGGAGAATTCCCCTTCTTTAAAATTGAAGAGACAGTACCACACAAAAAACTCTCCGGTACACTAGAAGTACAAATACACATCTGGAGAAGTAGGTGTATATGGTTAATAAGGGGGGAGCAATCTAATAAAAGGTGAAATCTAGATATACCATCATTATCAACATTATCTGATTTAAGTTTCTTAATTGCTTCAATTACAGATGAAAGAGAAATAGGAACACAGAGACGCTGAGATAGAGGGGTACTAAAAATAGCAGAAAGAGAATGAGAATACAAAGAATGCACACGGTAATTAACATTAGAAAAAATAGACGAGTAATGGTCATGCCAAGCAGATGCAGGAAGACAATCACTATTTGGTACATCACTTCTAATCGACTCAGAATTAATAACTTTTCGCCATTCTCTCTTTGACACTGGAAAATCCATACCACGATAACGCATAGACTTAAGATATTTTTTATATTCCCTGCGGGTCTTACGCTTAAGGTCAGAAACAATACCACAGGGCGGTCTATCACATTCATTCCAAACTTTTAACCAAAACTTAGCTTTATTTTTCAAAGTTTTTAAATTAGGATCTAAAGACCAAATAGGTTTTTGCGTACCACGTCTAACACGTTGCAGCGGCACTGCAACTGCCTCGGCAACTTTTAAACATTTAATTATTTGATTATAATAGCAATCCAGGTCCTTTTTGCAATTCCCTTGTATAGAGCTCTGAAGCAGATGATAGGGAACTCGTATAGCAGACAGCAGCCTTGTTAGTGTAAACGCATAAAGAGGAACATCAGCTTTCTTCCAATTACTTTTTTCAAACCATTTTGAAGACTGGGGTACTTTGCAGAAACTAGCAGGGTTTAAATTCAGCGTAAGAGTAAGTGAGATAGGGAGATGGTCTAAGTCTTGTTCTTCAGCATGTACAAACACTATTGATGTAATAATACTAGGTGAGCAAATAATGTGATCAATATTGCTCTTACTGCCTGAATGGTGAATATAAGAATACGGATGAGTTTTGGGTATAATATGATAAGATGAAAGGCAATCCAACAACAAATCACATCTCACTGATGAGTTATTTATATCCGTATTGAGGTCACCAATGATCATATAATCTAGAGAAAAAGAAAGAATTTTTCCCACTAGAAACTTCAACGTGTTACAGGCTTTAGCAAATCTAGCCATCGATCTAGAGGAACGGTCATCATAAGGCAGATAAGAATTAATGAAAACTATAGTGCCCATACGAACAGCCAAAAAAAACTCATCCGAGTAAAAAATCACCGGCGAAACCAAATTAGGATTGTGCTTAAAAACACAAGCTAGTCCGCCGGATGGCCGGCCTCTTGTGGCTCTGGCAGTAGTAAAAAACACATCATGATGAAGGCTACGACGCAAAACGTTAATGCTAGAGTCTGTAAGAAGATTCTCCTGTAAACAAACCAAATCAAAATCATAGTAGAACTCATCAATAACGAAATCCTTATCCTTTGTACCATTAATATTAAACGATATTATTGAAAACTCCAAAGTCATTGCAAAAAGTGGGAGCGCGACATTAGTTCCTTAGATATAGGGCAGGACAAGCTATAAGAAGTATGATTTTTACCACAGTTAGCACACTTGGGAGCAGCACTACAAGGACTATCCTTAGTAGAAAGATGTGGCCCAGCACATCTGGCACATCTCGGGACATTGCTGGTGCAAGCACTTTGAAAGTGATCGTATGATCGGCATTTGAAGCAGCATTTAGGTATTTCTTTAAATACGTGAATTCGAAAAAAATCATATCCAACTTTAATTCCTTCATTGAAATAAGCAGACTGAGTGAAGGAGTCTTCAAATTCAAGCTTGACTGACATAGTCTGGCCCGGTCGATTTGCACT
>PWWI01000017.1 GCA_003561535.1 Nitriliruptoraceae bacterium | reverse complement strand
TACGCCGAGGCCGACCCGACCGCCGACGTCGGCGGGCACGACGCCGCCGCCAAGTGCGCGATCCTGGCCTCGCTGGCCTTCGACACCACGGTCCACGCCGATGACGTGTTCACCCAGGGCATCGAGACCGTCAACGCCACCGACATCCGGGTCGCCGACCGCCTCGGCTACGTCGTCAAGCTGCTCGGCATCGCCAGCGAGGTCGACGGTCGCGTCGGGGTGCGGGTCCACCCGGCGTTCCTGCCCAAGGAGCACCCGCTGGCCAGCGTCCGGGGCGCGTTCAACGCGGTCTACGTCGAGGCGGCCGCCGCCGGCGAGCTGATGTTCTACGGCCCCGGCGCCGGCGCCGAGCCGACCGGCAGCGCCGTCGTGGGTGACATCATCGAC
This sequence comes from Nitriliruptoraceae bacterium, assembly GCA_003561535.1. Classification (GTDB taxonomy): domain Bacteria; phylum Actinomycetota; class Nitriliruptoria; order Nitriliruptorales; family Nitriliruptoraceae; genus T1Sed10-7. The sequence continues at coordinate 10,184 of PWWI01000017.1, read as the reverse complement.
GTCGCCCGCAACCTGTTGCAGACCGCCCGGGGGGCGATCGAGTCCCAGCACCGCGTCAAGGACCTGCGGTCCATCGACGAGCTGCGCACCCAGTACTACGTGCTGCTGGACGTCGAGGACGCACCCGGGGTGCTGGCGGCGGTCGCGACGACCTTCGGTGACCACGGGGTGTCGATCGCCCAGGTCTGGCAGGAGGGTGCCGAGGACTTCGCGCAACTGGTCCTCATCACCCACCGCGCCCGGGAGGACGCCCTGCGGGCCACGGTCGAGGCGCTCTCCCACCTGCCCAGCATCCGCAGCGTCGCCAGCGTCCTGCGCGTCGAAGCCGAGGTGTTCGCCTCATGAGCTCGCTCACCTCCCCCGTGACCGGCCAGGCCCACATGTGGCGGGGCATCATCGAGGAGTACCGGGACCGCATGCCGGTCTCCGAGACCACCCCGATCGTGACCCTGCGCGAGGGCGGCACGCCGCTGATCCACTCCGAGTACCTCTCGGAGCTGACCGGCTGCGAGGTGCACCTGAAGTTCGACGGGTCGAACCCGACCGGGTCCTTCAAGGACCGCGGGATGACCATGGCGATCTCCAAGGCCAAGGAGGCCGGGGCCGAGGCCGTGATCTGCGCCTCCACGGGCAACACCTCCGCCGCCGCCGCGGCCTACGCGGCCAAGGCCGGCATGACCGCCGGGGTGATCGTGCCCAAGGGCAAGATCGCGCTCGGCAAGCTGGCCCAGGCGCTGGTCCACGGCGCCAAGGTGATCCAGATCGACGGCAACTTCGACCAGGCGCTCACGATCTGCCGGGAGTTGGCCGACACCGAACCGGTCGAGCTCGTGAACTCGGTCAACCCCTACCGCATCGACGGGCAACGCTCGGGTGCGTGGGAGGTCGTCGACCAGCTCGGTCGCGCCCCCGACGTCCACGTCATGCCGGTCGGCAACGCGGGCAACATCACCGCCTACTGGCGCGGCTACCGCGAGTACCACGCCGACAAGATCATCGACCAGCTGCCGGTGATGCGCGGCTACCAGGCGGCGGGCGCCGCACCCATCGTGCTGGGCGCCAAGGTCGACAAGCCGGAGACGATCGCCACCGCGATCCGCATCGGCAACCCGGCGTCCTGGCAGTGGGCCGTGGAGGCCGCCGAGGAGTCCGGCGGCTCGATCCGGGCGGTCACCGACCCGCAGATCATGGCGGCCTTCCGGTTGGTCGCGCGGCACGGGGTGTTCGCCGAGATGGCCTCCTCGGCGTCGATCGCCGGGCTGCTGGAGCTCAAGGAGCGGGGCGACCTGGAACCGGGCCAGACGGTGGTGTGCGTGCTCACCGGTCACGGGCTCAAGGACCCCGAGTGGGCGATCTCCGACAGCGACGAGCCGGTCACCATCCCACCGGAGGCCGAGGCCGCGGCGATCGAGCTCGGACTGCGGTGAGGGTGGTCGCCCGCCACCTGGCTAGCGTCCGTCGTGGGGTGCGCACAGGGGAGGGGTGATGGACCGGGTCCGCGCGGTGGAGGCGGCGCTCGCCGACGCGATCGCGACCGCCGTGACGCCGGCGACGCCGGTCGCGCTGCGGCCGGGGTCGCCCCTCGGGGCGGCCGACGGGCCGACCGTGGCCGAGGCCCTGGCCGCCTACGAGGACCAGCTGACCTCCCGGGCGATCGACGTGCTGGCCCGCCGGCTCCGGGCCGACGGGACCGGGTACTACACGATCAGCTCCGCAGGGCACGAGGACAACGTCGCGCTCGGTGCGCTGACCCGTCCGAGCGACCCGGCGTTCCTGCACTACCGCTCGGGTGCCTTCTTCCTGGCTCGCGCCCGTCAGGCCGGTGCTGCTCTGGCCGCGATCGACGACGTGGTGTGCTCGCTGTTGGCCAACCGCGACGACCCCGTCGCCCGGGGCCGGCACAAGGTGTGGGGCAGCCGCGAGCGGTGGGTGGTCCCCCAGACCTCCACGATCGGCTCGCACCTGCCGAAGGCGGTCGGCACGGCCCTGGCGATCGACCGCCGGCGGGCGACCCGGGTGTCGCCGGCGGCCTCGGCGGACGTCCCCGCCGATGCCATCGCGGTGGTGTCCTTCGGGGACGCCTCGCTGAACCACGCCACCTCCCAGACCGCCGTCAACGCCGCGCGGTGGTCCCGGCGCAACGGTGCGCCCACGCCGGTGCTGTTCGTGTGCGAGGACAACGGGCTGGGCATCTCCGTGGCCACCCCACCCGGGTGGGTGGAACGCAGCGTCAGCCACCTGCCGGACCTGGTCTACGTCCAGGCGCGGGGGGAGTTCGACGAGGTCTGGGCGGCCGTCGCCCACGCCGTGGAGGTCACCCGCGAGCAGCGCCGGCCGGTGTTCCTGCACCTGGAGACGGTCCGGCTGTGGGGACACGCCGGCAGCGACGTGGAGCAGGCCTACCGCGACCCGGCGGCGATCCAGGCCGACGAGCAGCGTGACCCCCTGCTGCGCACGGCGCGGCAGCTCCTCGGCACGGGCGCGGCGACCCGGGAGGAGCTCGAGGCCCTCGTCGACCGCTGCCGGTGGGTGGTCCGCGAGCGGGCGGAGCCGCTGATCGGCATCCCACCCCTCACCACCCGCGAGGAGGTGCTGGCACCGCTGGCACCCCACCGGCCGGCGGCCATCCGGGCCGAGGGGTCCGCCCGCCCCCTGGACCCCGACGCCCGGGCCCGCCTGCACCCGCGGGGGCTCCCGGAGTCGGCGATGGCCGCTTCGGAGCGCACCCTCGCTGCGGCGATCTGTGCGACCCTGCACGACGAGCTGCTGCGGCGTCCGGAGGCCCTGGTCTTCGGTGAGGACGTCGCCGTCAAGGGTGGGGTGTACGGCGTCACCGGAGGGCTGAGGGATCGGTTCGGCCCCCGCCGGGTGTTCGACACCCTGCTGGACGAGACCTCGATCCTCGGGCTGGCGCAGGGCGCCGCGCTGCTCGGCTTCCTGCCGATCCCGGAGATCCAGTACCTCGCCTACCTCCACAATGCCCTCGACCAGCTGCGCGGGGAGGCGGCGTCCACCAGCTTCTTCTCCGACGGCCGGTTCACCTCGCCGATGGTGGTGCGCATCGCCGGCCTCGCCTACCAGAAGGGGTTCGGCGGGCACTTCCACAACGACCACGCGCTGGCCGCCATCCGCGAGATCCCCGGCATCGCCCTGGTCGTCCCCAGCCGGCCCGACGACGCCGCCGCGCTCCTGCGCGGGGCGTGCGCGATGGCGGCCACCGACGGCCGCGTGGTCGTGATGGTCGAGCCGATCGCGCTGTACCACGAACGGGACCTCCACACCGCCGGCGACGGCGGCTGGCTGGCCACGGTGCCGCCCCCCGACCAGCTGCTGCTGCCGGGCGAGGTCGGCGTCCACGGTGATGGCACCGCCCTCGCGATCGTGACCTACGGCAACGGGCTCAGGATGTCGCTCAGGGTCGCGGAGCGGCTGCGGGCCACGGGTGTGGCCTCCCGGGTCGTCGACCTGCGGTGGCTCGCGCCCCTGCCGACCGACGCCGTCCGGGCCGAGGTCCAGGGGTGCCGCGCCGTCCTGGTGGTCGACGAGTGCCGGGCCAGCGGCGGCATCGCCGACGCGGTCGTCGCGGACCTGGCGGAGGCCGGGATCGGCCTCCCCGTGGCCAGCGTCCGGGCGGCCGACAGCTACGTCCCCCTCGGCCCCGCGGCGGACACGGTGCTGGTCACCGAGGAGCAGATCGCCGACGCTGCCCACCGGATGTGCCGCTGAGCCGCTCCCGCCGGCTGGCTACGCTGCCGCCGCCCCGCCGGGGCCGACCGACCGACCACCCGTGGAGTGTGCGTGGCCGCCACCGACCGCCCGGCCGAGGCCGCTGGTGAGTTCCGGCACCACACGGTGCAGGTCCCCGCGACCTCGGCCAACCTCGGGGCCGGGTTCGACGCCTTCGGGATCGCCCTGGACCGCCATCTGATCGTGCGGTCCGTGCCGCGCAGCTCCCAGGGCGAGCGGGTCCGGGCGCTGGACGGGACCGAGGTACCGACCGGTGACGACAACCTGGTGTGGCGCTCCTTCGTCGCCTTCTGCGAGCAGCACGACATCGCGGTCCCTGACCTCGCCATCGTGGCCCGGACCGAGATCCCGCTGGAGCGTGGTCTCGGATCGTCCTCCGCCGCGATCGTCGCGGGGATGACCCTCGCCAGGGAGGTGACCGGGGTCCCCGTCGGCGACCCCGCCCTGGTCGAGCTGGCCACCGACGTGGAGGGTCACCCCGACAACGTCGCCCCGGCGGTGCTCGGCGGCCTGGTCGCCTGTGCTCGGGGTGACGACGGCCAACTGGTGATCCGTCGGACCAACCCGACGCCCGCCCTGGCGCCGCTGCTGTTCGTGCCGACGTCCCGGCAGTCCACCGAGGCCGCCCGCACCGTCCTGCCTGCCAGCCTGCCCCGGGCCGAGGTGGCGGAGCAGGCCGCCCGTGCCGGACACGTCCTGGCGGCGCTGACCGGTGCCTGGCCGCCGGCGGCCAGTCTGTCGGGGGACCGGCTGCACGAGCCGGCCCGGGCCTCGGTGATGCCCGCCTCCGCGGAACTGCTCGCGACCCTGCGTCGGGCCGAGGTCCACGCCTGGTTGTCCGGGGCGGGGCCGAGCGTCGCCGCCGTCGTCGATCGCCACCGCGATCCTGCGGACCTGGTCGCCCTGGCGGAGGAGCGCGGGTTCGTCATCGAGCCCGGCGACTGGGATCTCTCGGGTGCCCGCTCCTGCCCCGACGGGGCCTGTGGGCTGTCCGGCCTGCAGGACTGCCCCCTGTGCCCCCGTCACCGGTTATGATCGCCGCCGACGGCGCACCGCTCGGTCGCGATCCGTCATAGGACCGATCGAACCGGCCGGCTCCGGCTCGAGGCTCGATCACCGTCGCTCCCGACCCCTGCATCCCCGGGTGTCATCCCCTCGACCGTGCCCGTCCCGCCCGGCCCGGTCCGGCACCGATCCCCTTGCCCACCACCTGCGACGTCCCCGCGAGGATGCCGCGCACCCTGGCACCGACCCGGAGCTGTCATGGACCGCACCATGCTCGAGAAGAAGTCCGTCGCGGAGCTGCGTGAGATCGCTTCGGCGCTCGGCATGCGAGGGCTGCAGCGGCTCAAGAAGGCCGAACTGGTCGACCGCATCGTGTCCTCGGCTGGGGATGCCAAGGAGGAGGAGGTCAGCGCCAACGGCCACGGTGGCCCCGACGCCGAGGTGGCCGACGAGGGCCGCGCCGACGCCGAGGTGGCCGACGAGGGTGGTGCGGACGCCGAGGTGGCCGACGAGGGCCGCGCCGACGCCGAGGGCCGCGCGGATGACCGCGCGGACGAGGGCCGCGCGGATGACCGCACCGCTCGTGACCAGCGGGACGACCGTGCCGCCGAGGGCGATGACCGGCGGGAACGCGACAGCAACGACCGCCGCCACGAGCGTGGCGATGACCGTGGTCCCCGCGATCGAGATCGGGGCGGCCGAGACCGCAAGCGCGGCCGGCCCCGCAGCGACAACGACGGCCGTGGTCCCAACGGCGACCCGGAGGCGGAGGTCCGCGAGGGCATCCTGGATCTGCTCCCCGAGGGCTACGGGTTCCTGCGCTGCACCGGCTACCTCGCCGGAGCGCAGGACGTCTACGTGTCGCAGTCCTTCGTGCGCCGGTTCGATCTTCGGCGTGGCGACCTGATCGCCGGCCCGATCCGTCGCAACCGCAACAGCGACAAGTTCCCGGCACTGGCCCGGGTCGATCGCATCGAGGGGGTCACCTTCGATCCCCGGGCCGACGAGCCACGGCGTCCGGCGTTCGGCGAGCTGACGGCGCTGTCACCGAGCGAGCGTCTCGTCCTCGAGCGGCCCGACGGTCCGCTCAGCCTGCGCGTCATGGACCTGCTGACCCCGATCGGCAAGGGGCAGCGGGGGCTGGTCGTCGCGCCACCCCGTGCCGGGAAGACGACCCTGCTCAAGCAGCTGGCCGCGGCGCTCGAGGGCGCCGATCCGGACCTGCACGTCATGGCGCTGTTCGTGGACGCCCGGCCCGAGGAGGTCACCGACCTCGAGCAGAGCTGCGACGCCGAGGTGGTGGCCACGACCTTCGAGCAGTCCGCTGAGGACCACACCCAGATCGCCGAGCTGGTGGTGGAGCGCGCGAAGCGGCTCGTCGAGCGGGGACGTGACGTGGTGGTGCTGCTCGACTCGCTGACCCGGCTGACCCGGGCGTACAACATCGTCGTGCCCTCCAGCGGACGGGTGCTGCCCGGCGGGCTCGACCCGGCGGCGCTCTACCCGGCGAAGCGGCTGTTCGCCGCCGCCCGCAACGTGGAGGGCGAGGGCAGCCTGACGGTCGTCGCGACCGCGTTGACCGGGGATGGCTCGCGCATGGACGAGGTGATCGTGGAGGGCTTCGCCGACACCGCGAACATGGAGCTCCACCTCGACGGGGGGCTCGCCCAGCAGCGCATCCTGCCCGCCGTGGACCTGATCGCCTCGGGGACCCGGCGTGAGGACCGCCTGCTGTCCGAGGCGGAGCTGACGGCTGTCGCGCGGCTGCGCCGTGACGTGGCGGGGCTCACGCTCGAGGACGCGGTGCCGCGGGTGCTCGACCGGATGGAGCAGGCCGGGAGCAACGAACGCTTCGTCACCGAGGTGGTGGACGCCGGCCTCGGCTGAGACGGCCGCAGGTCCGGGGCCAGCCCGCCCGCCTGGCCGGCTGCGCGGGATCAGCTCGACCGCCTGGTCGGGGCCAGCCCGCCCGCCTGGCCGGGACCGGCCCGCCCGCCTGGCCGGCTGCGCGGGACCGGCCTGCCCGCCTGGCCGGCTGCGCGGGACCGGCCCGCCCGCCTGGGCGGCTGCGCGGGATCAGCTCGACCGCCTGGGCGGGGCCAGGCCGCCCGCCTGCGCGAGAAGCAGCGATTATCGGCTGGAACTCGGGCTGATTCGGCGCTGGAGCGGGGCGGAGCCCGTCGGGGTTGCGAGAAGCAGCGACTATCGGCTGGAACTCGCGCCAGCCCGCCCGCCTGGCCGGGGCCAGCCCGCCCGCCTGCGCGTGGCCAGCTCGCCCGCCTGGGCGGGGCCAGGCCGCCCGCCTGCGCGAGAAGCAGCGACTATCGGCTGGAACTCGGGCCGATTCGGCGCCGGAGCGGGGCGGAACCCGTCGGGGTTGCGAGAAGCAGCGACTATCGGCTGGAACTCGCGCCAGCTCGCCCGCCTGGCCGGGGCCAGCCCGCCCGCCTGCGCGTGGCCAGCTCGACCGGCTGGGCGGGGCCCGCCCGCCTGGCCGGGACCAGCCCGGGACCGGCCCGGGATCGGCCCGCCGACTGGAACTCGGGCCTACCCGCGGGCTGCGCTCCCGGCGGACCGGTCAGAACCAGCGGAAGTCCAGGTCGGCGGCGAACACGACCACCAGCAGCAGCGCGACCAGCAGCACCGCTCCGGCGCGCAGCCACAGCTGCCGGAAGGTCAGCTGGGGTGCCCCCTCGTCGGGGGGTCGTGACGTGGCCACCGCCCTGCCGTCGCCCGCGTCGTCGAGCAACGCGGTGGCCTCCTCGAGCTGCTCGTCGGGCACGACCACCTCGGAACCGCCGTGGCCGAAGGCCAGGTTGGGGTGCATCCCGCCCGTGTCGTCGTTGACGACGCGCGCGTCGATCCCGCAGGCGTTCAGCATCGACGCGGCCACCTCGGCGTCGACTCGGCTGGAGAAACGCTGGATGCGTGCCACCTGGTCCTCGCTGTCACGGGTGTCCGATCCCGTGGGCACGACGGTACGTCACCGTGACGGCCGCGGTGGGACGCCCCAGCGACCACGGCTCAGCACAGGCTGCCCGCACCCGGCAGGGGGGTCAGGCAGGTCGGCCACCAGTGCACCGCGATCACCAGCGGGACGGTCACCCCGCTGCCGCGACGGGTCGCGCTCAGCGCCGTGATGGCGATCACGACCCCCGCGGCCAGCGCACCACGGTGGAGACCGAGCAGCAGCCCACCACCGAACAGCCCGCCGGCCGAGAAGGTCTGCAGCACCACGACCACGATCAGCGGCGCGACCACGGTCGTGCGGGGCACCTCGACGCCACCGGGGACCAGCCGGTCGGCCAGCAGGAGCACGGCGATCAGCGCCAGCAGGTTCAGGGCCAGGATGATCACCGAACTCCCGGTGGAGAGCCGGACCAGGCCGGTGAGCAGCGCCACGGCCACGGCGCCCAGACCGAAGGTGCGGACCAGTTCGGTCAGCGAGGTGTCGGGTGAGCGCGGGAAGCCGGCCCGGCTGCGGACCCCCAGGAACCCCACGAGCACCAAGGTGCCGAGGATGAGCACGGCCAGCAGCAGGGCCGAGAAGACCAGCCCGGTCACGTCGGCGCCGTTGGCGATGGCTGGGCCGAGGCGTCCCAGCACGATGGTCACCGGGCCGGCGCCCAGCGCCCACAGCGTCACCGCACCGGCGAGCGCGGCCGGGACCGCCAGCAGCAGCCCGGCGCTCAGGGTGCTCGGCTCCCCCGCGACCCCGACCGGTCCCGCGCGTTCCCGGAGTCCGAAGGCGGCCGCCCCGTCCCCTCGGTAGCGGGCCAGCCACAGGGGCACGAGCATCGTCACCAGGCCGAGCCACACCACCTGGAGGGTGGCTCCGAGCAGGCCGGTACGGGGTACCAGGGGCAGTCGGGTGATGAAGCCGAGGACCGTGGGCCCGATGATGGCCACGGCGGCAGCGAGGATGACGTCCGTCTTGGCGTCGTCGGCGTCGATGAACACGAGCCTGGACGCTACCAGCCTGGCGCTGGCTACCCTGCTGCTCCCCGTCGACCGCACCCGCAACGCGGCTCGACCTTCGCGGGACCACGCCCGCGCCCGAGGAGTCCGACGTGCTCGAAGCCTCCATGATCGTCGTCGGTGACGAGATCCTGGGTGGCTACGTCACCGATGAGAACTCGCCGCTGCTCGCCCGGGTGCTGCGCGACCATGGCGTCGGGCTCTCCTGCGTTCACGTCGTGGCCGACGACCTGGCCGCGATCGACGAGGCGCTGAGTCTCGAGCTGTCACGCGCACGGCCGCGGGTGGTCGTGACCTCCGGCGGCGTCGGCTCCACCCCCGACGACCTGACCTTCGAGGCCGTGGCCGCCAGCCTGGGTCGTGACCTGGTCACCGATCCGACGATCGGCGCGAAGGTCGACGGGGCGCTGGCCTGGTCGGCCGAGCAGGGTTTCCCGGTCTCCGAGGAGTTCGCGTGGCACGTGCTGCGCATGGCCCGGATCCCCGAGGGCAGCCGGCTCGTGGAGCGCTCCGGCGGTTGGGCCCCCGGGGTCCTGGTCGACGTCGAGGGCGGGGTCGACGCCGGCGGTGTGACCGTCGCGATCCTGCCGGGGGTGCCCTCGGAGTTCGCCGCCCTGCTCACCGAGGCGGTCGCGCCGCAGGTGTTGGCCGGCCGCAACCCCACGCCCTACGTCGCCGAGCTGACGCACCGCTACCCGGAGAGCGTGCTCAACCTCGCCTTCGTCGAGGTGATGGAGCGCTACCCCGACGTCAAGCTCGGCAGCTACCCGGGCCGGCCCGCGATCGTGCGGCTCAGCGGCGTCCGTTCCGAGGTGGAGGCGGCCGCTGCCCACATCGCCGCCGTGCTGTCCGAGCTCGACGCGAGCGACGCCGGGCAGCGGCTGGCTGCGGCTCGGGCGGCCCGTGAAGCCCCCGCCACCGCTACCCGCTCCGGGGCTGCGACCCCAGCAGATGCGGCGACCGAGGAGGAAGAGGCGTGACCCGCCGACTGCTGTTCGTCCACGCCCACCCCGACGACGAGTCGTCGAAGGGAGCGGCCACCGCTGCGCGCTACGTCGACGACAGCGCCGAGGTGGTCCTGGTGACCTGCACCGGTGGCGATGCGGGCGACGTCCTCAACCCGAAGGCCGCGCCGATCGCCAAGGAGGACATGCGGGCGACCAGGGCCCGGGAGTTGCAGGCGGCCGTCGCGGCGATCGGCTTCACCCGGACCCACGAGCTCGGCTACCTCGATTCGGGCTACCACGAGGACCCCTCGGACGTCGCTGAGGGCACCTTCGCCCGCGTCCCGCTCGACGAGCCCTCCCGTGCCCTGGCGGCGATCCTGCGCCGTGAGCGGCCCCACGTGGTGGTGACCTACCCGGAGAACGGCGGCTACCCCCACCCCGACCACATCATGAACCACCTGGTCACCATGCGCGGGCTGGAGCTCGCCGAGGATCCGCACGCCGACC
>PWWI01000207.1 GCA_003561535.1 Nitriliruptoraceae bacterium | reverse complement strand
TCGTAGGTGAAGAACATCGCGACGACGTCGCCCTCGGGCCAGTCGGCGGGGGTGCCGACCACGTCGCCGACACCGATGTCCTGGTTGGAGATGCTGAGCCGGTCCGCTTCGTCCTCGAACACGTACCACCCGTCCGGCAGGTCCAGCTCCACGTTGCGCCATGACACGGCGTCCGGCTGGTTCGACGGCGAGCACGCCGTCAGCAGCCCGGCCAGCACCCCGAGGGCGAGCAGCAACACCGAGGTGGAGCGGGTCAGGTGCATGGCGGTGAGCTCACCTCTCGGTCGGGCCGACGTCGGGGTTCGGAGCTCAGGCCCGGTCGTCGCGCCCGGCGTCATCGGCGTCCTCGGAGCCGGATCCCGGGCGCTCTTCAGCCTCGGCCTCCGCGCGACCGCGCACGGCGAGGTCGTCGGACAGGACGGCCAGCTGCGCCGTCGTGCGGAGGAGGTCCTGGTCGGCAGACTCGAAGGGGTCGAGCATCGGTGAGTCCGAGACCTGCACGGGCGCGAGCCGGTCGGTGGGGTCGTCCTCCTCGTCCTCCTCGTCCTCCTCGGCTACCTCGGCCGGGGACTCCTCGACGACCTCGGCTGCCTCAGCCGCGGGCCCCTCCTCCATCGGCAGCTCGATGAGCTCCTCGACCAACGGGTCGCCCGGCTTCGGAAGCTCGTCCTCGAGACCGTGGGGTTCCGCATCCTCCTCGAAGGCTGGGTCGAAAGGTTCCTGCTCTGCGGTCGCGATCGACATCGCCGTCGCTGCGGCGGCGGCTTCGAGCAGTTCGAGGTCGCGCTGCTCGGCACCACCCTCGCCCGTGGGCTCCAGCTCGTCCTGCGCCCCGGGCTCGTCCTCGTCCTGCGCCCCCGGCTCGTCCGGGGTATCGAGGTCGGCTGCAGGGGCAGCGTCGAGTTCCGGCACCGTGGCGATCGGGTCATCGGTGCTGTCGTCCGCGGCCGCGATGGGCTCGTCGATGGGCTCGTCGACGGCCTCTCGCGCGGACGTGAGCTCCGAGGCCTCGGGCTCGGTGGTCGCCGGCACCTCAGCGACCTCGCCCTCCGGCTGGGGATCGACCGCAGCTGCAGCCGTGGCACCATCGACGTCGTCCTCGGAGTCATCCTCGGGTCCGGGGCCGCCCGTTGGCGCTGCCGCCTCGTCCTCTGCCGCGTCCTCCGCCTCGCCCTCTGCCACTTCCTCGGCCTCGCCCTCTGCCACTTCCTCGGGCGCCGGTGCGACAGCACCGAGACCGGCGGCGACGCCTGCCCCGGCGACACCGGCGGCGAGCGGACCCACCAACGGCGACCCTTCCCGGTCCTCCTCGTCGCCCGCCGCCTCGGCCGGCTCCTCCGCGTCGGGAGCAGCCACCTCGTCCGGCGGTGGCTCCTCGTCTTCGAGCGAGGCTTCGTCGGCCGCCGCGTCCTCGTCACCGCCCGCACCTGCCTCGGCCGCGACGTCCTCCGGCGACAGCTCGTCCTCGGTCACCGACGCCGACTCGTCCTCCGCCACGGGCACCGGCTCACCGTCGGAGCCGAGTACCACCACCGGGGAGGTCCCGACCGTCGAGGAGATGGTCCGGCGACGCTCGGCCTCCGCCTCCGGGTCCAACTCGACGGGAGGTGCCAGGCGCATCGCCGTCGAGGTGTCGAGCAGCACCACCTGGGCGTGGGTGCCGGCCGCCTCCAGGGCATCGAGGCTGGCGATCAGGTCCACCCGCGAGGTGCGATCGCGCTCGACGATGATCAGGACGTGATCGAGCGCCGCGGCAGCCGCGACCACGGACCGGCTGGCTGCCGTGGGCAGCGACACCAGCATGATGTCGAGGTCGCGGGGTAGCCGTCCGGGGAGCTCGGTCAGCGCGGCCAGGGCGTCGGCGTGGTCGCGGCCCGCAGAGAGCTGGGCGAGCTTGACCCCCGGCTCGAAGGTCACCGCGTCGGCGAGCCGGGTCCCATCGCGGACCACCTCGACGAGCCCGGGGTGCTCTGAGCGACCCGACGCCAGATCGACCCGCAGGACGCCCACACCCTCGGCCACCAGCGAGCGTGCGATGGCGTCCGTCCAGGCGCTGGAGCGCCGAGCGTCCCGGCTGGCGGTGGCGAAGGCGAGCAGCAGGGGCACCCCCGGTTCCCGCACCTCCAGCACCGCGGAGGCCAGAGGACCGGCCGCGGCGACGCTCGGATCCCTCGGCAGGACCGCGACGAGCTCTCCCCCGGCCGCCGCCACGTGGCGCGGACCCCGCACCACCAGGTCGGTCGCGTCGGAGGCGACGGCCGCCGCCAACCCCAGCAGGAGCCCGGCGAGCCCGATGGCTGCACCGACCGCGGGGGTCGGTGGGACCACCTGAGGCAGCACCATCGCGACGATCGCCCCGAGCACGAGCACGACCGCGGTCACGACGGCCAGGAGGACCCACTTGCGCGACACGATGTCGAGACCCTCGACCAGCCAGAGCGGCGGGTGGGAGGGTCGGTCTGCTCGGTCGCGGGAACGGGTCGGCATCTCAGCACGACTCTACCGGCGTGGTGGGCGACCGCCGTGGAGGTCCACCCATCCCCCTACCCGCGTCCCGGTGGCGGAACCACCCGCTGTCGGGCAGCAGCCGCAGCGGCCTCCGCACCCGGAACGCCCAGGGATGCGCGCGCCAGGTGCACCGCCCACAGCAGCGCCGGTGGGGCGAGCTCCACAGCCCGGTCCAACAGCTCGGGCTCGCGATGGACCACCCCGGCGAACAGGCAGCCCTTGGCGGTGTGGAACCGCGATCCGGACCGGTAGGGCGTCGGCAGGTCCACCTCACCGTCCGCTCGCAGCCGGGGTAGGAGGTGCATCGGTGGCTCCACGCCGGTCAGCAGCGCGACCTCCACCTCGACCCACCCGGCACGCAGCAGCTGCCGGTCCCGGCGCGGCGAGTCCGGCTGCTCGGCCAGCAGCGCCTGGGCCTTCCCCAGTCGCTGCCGGGCGAGCCCGGCGTCGGCGCGCCCGATCGCATCGGCTGCCAGCGACACCCACAGCATCGCCGCGTCGAGCGGATCGACGGCCGCCGGCAGCGCCGCCTCCTCGAGCTCCTCCGCAGCCCCGTGGCCCCCGAGCTCGCGAAGCAGCCGACCCCGCTCCCCCGCCATCCACGGCTGCAACGCCGGCACCCGCACGCGGTCGAACCACTCCCAGGCGAGGTCGCCACGCCCGAGACGGCCCCAGACCACCCCGTACCAGACCCGCTCGACGTCCTCCGCCGGAGCGTCGCGGCGCAGCCCGGCACCTGCGGGCAGCCCGATGTCGGGCGGCAGCCACGCGGCCAGGTCATCGGCGGATGGCAGCGGCGGCCCGGGTGGCGCAGGCGGCGAAGGAGTTGGGGTCACCTGTGTGAGCCTACGGCCCCGGACTGCCACACTGGCGCCCGTGTCACCCACCTCGCCGCTCCCGCCCCCCGACCCCGACGACCACCTCGAGCTGCGGTGGCGTCGGGCCCACCTGGCGACCTCCCGGCTGCTGACCTGGCCCCACCCCGCGGTCGACGTGCCCGGGGTCCGCCTTCACCTCCACGTCGCGCTGGACGGCGGGCTCCGGGTCATCGGGGACCAGGTCGTCGACGGGGACGTCGAGGTGGCACTGCGCCGGGTTCCGGAGGGAGTGCCGACCGCGCTGGTCGAGCGGGACGGGTTCCGGCACCTCGCCGGGCGTCCCACCTTCCACCTCGACGTCGAGGTGGCCGACGAGTGGCTCGCAGGCCAACTGGTGGTCACGGCCACCGACGCGGCGGATCGGCTGCTGGCCGCCACCGGGGTCCAGCCCGCGCTGGCCATCGACGAGCGGTTCGCGACCGACCAGCCGCTCGGCGTGCGGTGGGACGAGCACGGTCGACCGACCTGCGCGCTGTGGGCGCCGACCGCGCGTCGCGTGGACCTCCACCTCGGGGTCGCTGCGGCTGAGCCCTCACCAGCGGACGGGGCGAGGTCACCGACGGCCTCTGGCGAGCAGGTGCTCCCCCTGACCCGCAGCCCGCAGGGCGTGTGGACGGTGGTCGGCGAGCCGTCCTGGGCCGGTCGCACCTACCGCTTCGAGGTGGAGGTGTACGACCCCGAGGCGGACCGGGTGGTCCGCAACCTCGTGACCGACCCGTGGTCGGAGGGGCTGACCGCCGACTCCACACACTCGCTGCTGCTCGACCTCGACGACCTCGACGATCCCGCGCTGGCACCTCGCGGTTGGTCGCTCGGCACGACCAAGCCCAGTTTCGCCGGGCAGGGCCGCATGTTGGTCTACGAGCTCCACGTGCGCGACTTCTCCGCCGCCGACGACAGCGTGCCGGCGGCGCTACAGGGGACCTACGCGGCCTTCGCCCTGCCGGGGAGCCACGGGGTGCGGCACCTGCGGAGGCTGGCCGAGGCCGGGGTGACCCACCTGCACCTGCTGCCGATCAACGACCTGGCCTCGATCCCCGAGCGCCGCGCCGACCAGGTCACCCCGTCGATCGACCAACCCGACGACCCCGCCTCGCCCGAGCCCCAGGCCACGCAGCAGGCAGGCGTCGACCACCAGCCCTACAACTGGGGCTACGACCCCCTGCACTGGCTGGTCCCCGAGGGCGCCTACGCCACCGACCCTGACGGTCCGGCGCGGATCCGCGAGGTCCGGGAACTCGTCGCGGCCGTCAACCGGTTGGGCTTGCGTGTGGTGCTCGACGTGGTGTTCAACCACACCTACCGCGCCGGGAACCACCGCCTGAGCATCCTGGACCGGCTCGTCCCGGGGTACTTCCACCGGCTGGACGATCTGGGGCAGGTCACCACCTCGACCTGCTGTCCGAACACCGCCACCGAGCACGCGATGATGGAGCGGCTCATCCTCGATGCGGTCGTGACCTGGGCCCGCGCCTACCGCGTCGACGGGTTCCGTTTCGACCTGCTCGGCCACCACCCTGCGGCCCAGGCCCGGCGGATCCGCGCGGTCCTGGACCGGCTGACGCCGGAGCGCGACGGCGTGGACGGCCGGGCGATCGTGCTGTACGGCGAGGGGTGGGAGTTCGGCGAGGTGGCCGGCGATGCGCGGTTCGTGCAGGCGACCCAGTCGGGCCTGGCCGGGACGGGGATCGGCACCTTCGACGACCGCCTGCGCGACGCCGTGCGCGGGGGCAGCCACGCCGGTCCCCGCAGCGCCCAGGGGTTCGCCAGTGGCCGGTGGTGGGAGCCCAACGGCCGCGGGGAACGGGCTCACCGGGACGGGGCTGAGGGCGGCGGTGGCGGCGGTGGCGGCGCGTACGCCCGCGACCCCGCCGACCGCGAGGTGGCACTGGAGTTGACCGACCGGGTCCGACTCGGTCTGGCCGGCAACCTCGCCGACATCGAGGTGGCGTGCCACGACGGCGTGGTGCGCCGGGGCGCCGAACTGCGCTACGGCCACGCCCCCGCCGGCACCTCGCTCCGACCCCAGGACCAGGTCGCCTACGTCTCGGCCCACGACAACGAGACGCTGTTCGATGCCCTGGCGGCCAAGCTGCCCATCTCCACCTCGATGGAGGACCGGGTCCGGATGCAGGTCGTCGCCCTGGCGACGGTGCTGCTCGGACAGGGCACCCCGTTCCTGCACGCCGGCTCGGAGCTGCTCAGGTCCAAATCGCTCGACCGCGACTCCTACCGCTCCGGGGACTGGTTCAACGCGATCGACTGGACGGCTCGCAGCTCCCGCTGGGGAGTCGGCCTGCCGCCGGAATCCTCCAACGCCGAGGAGCGGGAGCTGCTCGCCGAGCTCCTTCGGTCGATCCCCGCGCCCGCCCCCCACCA
Source organism: Nitriliruptoraceae bacterium (assembly GCA_003561535.1). Taxonomy (GTDB): domain Bacteria; phylum Actinomycetota; class Nitriliruptoria; order Nitriliruptorales; family Nitriliruptoraceae; genus T1Sed10-7. The sequence continues at coordinate 4,831 of PWWI01000207.1, read as the reverse complement.
CCTCGCCGCCTGCCGGGAGCGGGTGCTCGCCCTGCTGCGCGTGCGGCAGCGCTCGCCGTTGTTCGGGCTGCCCACCGCCGCCGACGTCGCTCGGCACCTGAGCTTCCACCTCACCGGAGCCGTCGGGCAGCCAGGCCAGGTCGTGTGGTCGCTGTGGGGGCTCGACCGAGCCGACCACGACCTGCTGCTGGCCCTGAACGCCACGCCGGAGCCGCTGTTCGCCGGCTCGTCGATGCTGGCGCTGGACCCCGCGGAGCCCGTGGCCGGTCGCGGCCTGTCGGGCTGGACGCTGCACCCGAGGCTCGCCGAGGTCCGTGACCCGGTCCTTGGCCGGGTCCGCCTGGACGGCGCGGGGCTGCTCGTCCCGCCGCGGACCGCCGCGGTCCTCCTCCGCGCCGCAGGCTGGGGTGCCGGGCCGAGGTGACCATGGGAACGTCAACGCAGCGTGCGACCGAGCCCAACCCTCCCTGACGGACCGCCACGCCGTGCTGCCACCGTCGTGCCGCCACCGTCGTGCTTCCACCGTCGTGCTGCCACCGTCGTGCCGCCACCGTCGTGCCGCCACGGCCCAGGCGCGGTACACCTGCCACCTCGCCGTCCCTCACCGCCCCTGCCCACGCCGCTGGCTCACTGGACGGCCGTCCAAGGAGGACGACGACGTGCCGACGACGATGCGACGCCTGGCTGGCCCGGCGGTGGTCTCGCTGCTGCTCGTGCTGCTCGCCGTGCCGGGGATCCTGCTCGCGACCGGGGTCATCGAGCGCGGGTCCGTCGGCTCGGCGACCGGCTGGGTCCCAGATTGGGACACGGCCGATAGCCAGGACTGGCCGGCTGACGCCGTCATCTACCACGTCTTCGTCGACCGCTTCGCCGACGGCGACGTCCCCGCGACCCAGGTCGCCGGCAGCCCCGCCGACGCGGACTACGCCGCCGCGCTCACCGACTGGATGGGCGGCGACCTCGTCGGCCTGGAGGCCCGGCTCGACCACGTCGTCGCGACCGGCGCCAACACCCTGTGGCTGTCGCCGGTGAACACCGGCCCGGCCTTCCACGGCTACCACCCCACGGATCTGCTGGACGTGGACCCGCGCTTCGGCGACGTCGAGGAGCTCCGGCGGCTGATCGACGGCGCCCAGGAACGGGGCGTGCGCGTGATCTACGACCTGGTGCTCAACCACACCTCGGACCAGCACCCGTGGTTCCTCGCGGCCCAGGCTGACTGCACCGGCAGCGAGTACGTCGACTGGTACCGCTTCAGCAACTGCCCCGACAGCTACGCCGCCTTCGCTGGGCTGGCTGAGCTCCCCCAACTGAACCTCGATCACCCGCCGGTCCGCGACTTCGTGTTCGACGAGGTCCTCCCCTTCTACCTCGACGACCTGGGTGTCGACGGCTTCCGCCTGGACCACGTCGAGGGGCCCTCGCGCGACTTCTGGCGCGTGTTCGACACGGAGCTGGACCAGCGCTGGCCCGACACCCTGGTGCTCGGGGAGGTCTGGTCGCAGCTGGCGGTGATCGAGTCCTACGGTGACGTCCTGGACGCCGCTACCGCCTTCCCGCTGCGAGATCGGCTGCTGGCCACCTTCGCCCGCGGTGGGGACGTGCGGGCCGTGGCGATGCCCATCGCCGCCACGCTCGACGGCGCCGGCCTGCCCGACACCGGTCCTCCCCGCCAGCAGACCTACCTGTCCTCCCACGACCAGTCGCGCTTCGCCCACGAGGCCGGCGGGGACCTCGACCGGGTCGCGCTGGCCTACGCCGCGATCCTGACCCTGCCCGGCCTGCCGACGATCTACTACGGCGACGAGGTCGGCATGACCCAGACCGACGCGCTGCCCGACGGCGCCGACTTCGCCGACCGCTGGTTCCGCGAGCCGATGCCGTGGGACGACGAGGTCTGGGCGAGCTGGGACGACGCTCACCTGGCCCGCGTCGCCGCCTTCGCCCGCGCGCGCACCACGACCCCGGCGCTCCACGCCGGCCGGTACCTCGAGGTCGTCGGCGAGGGCGACGTGTGGGTCTTCGAGCGCGTCCACGACGACGACCGGCTGCTGGTCGCCCTCAACAACGGCGAGGTGGCGGTCGACCTCGGCGACGTGCTCGCGGCGGCCGGGTGGCCCGGTGCCGCCGAACTCTCGGACGCCGAGGTGGTCGTGCCGGCGGGCGCTGCGGTAGCAGGCGCCCCCGACGGCGTGGCCGGGGTGGATGGCGCGGACGGGTCCGGCGAGCTCCGCCTGGGCCCGCTCGATGCCACCATCCTGCGGCTGCCCCCCCGGCTGACCGGCCCGGCCCCGGCCCGCTTCCGCCGCCCCCCGCCGGATCGCAACCGAGCGACCATCCTCCGGTCGCCTCGTTGCGATCCACCCCCGCAAGCTCCCGCCCGGTCCCGCACGGCCCCGCCCCCCCCCGGAATCGCAACCGAACGACCACCCTCCGGTCGCCTCGTTGCGATCCGCCCCCGCAAGCTCCCGCCCGGTCCCGCCTGGCCCCGCTCGGGTCAGCGGACCAGGTCGGCGGCGACCGGCCAGGGGCGCCCGAGGTGACGTGCCGTCTGCGCTGCGATCACCGCCCGTGCCATGCCGAGGAAGGCCGGCCACCGCTCCTGCAGATCCCACCAGGTGAGGTGTAGCACCCGCCAGTCCTCGGGGAGCAGCGCCAGGCGATTGGCTCGCTCGGCATCGCGGCGCAGCGCGTCGGGCGAGGAATGGTGGGCGAAGGAGTCCACCTCGATACCGAACCGGATCGCGGCGATGCCGAGGTCTAGATGCATCGCCCAGTCGCCCGACCCGCCGCTCGGTGCTGGGATGTGGACCTGCCCACGGTCGAACTCGATACCGGCTGCACGGAAGCGCTGCCGGGCCCGGTACTCGAGCGCCGAGTCGACCCGACCTACCGATCGCAACTCCTGCACGACCTGTCGTAGCCGCCCACTCCCTGGGAAGCTCGAGCCGTGGGCGAGCACCACCTCGACGTCCTCGAGGGTCACGTCCTGGCAGCGGAGCAGTTCGATGGCGTCGAGGCGAAGCCGATCCACGTCACGGATAGCGGCCAGATCACGCAGCAGCGGTGCCGACTTCACCAGCGGGATGTGGGCTCGGGTGGTGATGTCATCGGCGGTGAGGTGGGTGGAGCGCGTCACCGCCACGCGCGGATCGGGCTTCACGTACCGCCATCCGGGAACGACCAGGTCGACCTTCGTGGGTGCCGAGGCTGCGAGCCCCAGCAGGTAGAGCGCCGAGAGGCGGGTGACCGCCACGAGGTCGCGCTCCGGATCGCCGGTCCGGCCCGTGGCCTGCAGCGCCGCGGCATGGATCCGATCACGGGCGCTGGGGCGGGCCCGGGGCAGTCCCACGACGTCGGGCAGAGGACACCACCACCCCTGGCGATCTGCGTGGCGCCGAACGGCCCGCGCTGAGCAGCCAACGCCGGCCGCGAGGTCTGCGACGGTGGTCAGGCCGCCGCGAGCGCGGAGGTGGTCGAGGAGGATGCTCGGTGACATGTTGGCATCCTCGCCGACGGAACCGCGGTGGCCTCCGCGGATGTCGTGCCGGCTGTGGACAACCGGCACGTCGTGGTGCGGCGGGGGCCAGCGGGGATCCGGGTGCGCGAGGAGCTGGGCCGCGGGATCCGGGCCGCCAGGAGCTGGGCCGCGGGATCCGGGGCCGCCAGGGCACGGCTCGGATCGCAACCGATCGACCGCCACGTGGTCACTTCGTTGCGATCCGGCGGCCAGCAGGGCGCGGCGGAGGGCCACGGGCGCCGGGCCGGGACCGGCGGCCAGCAGGGCGCGGCGGAGGGCCACGGGCGCCGGGCCGGGACCGGTGGCCAGCGGGGCGCGACGGAGGGCCACGGGCGCCGGACCGGGAGCAGAGGCCGGGAGCAGAGGCCGCTCAGGAGCGCACCCCGCACGCACGACGGCGACCCCGCCGAAGCGGGGCCGCCGTCGTGCTGCGAGGTGGTGCGAGCCGAGGCGCTCAGGCCCCAGCCGGGGGCATCAGAAGTCCATGCCGCCCATGCCGTGGTCGTGACCACCGCCACCGGCGTCGCCCTCGGGCTCCGGCTTGTCGGCGATCAGCGCCTCGGTCGTCAGCAGCAGACCCGCGATCGACGCCGCGTTCTGCAGCGCGGACCGGGTGACCTTGGCCGGGTCGATGACGCCAGCCTCGATCAGGTCCTCGTACTCGCCGGTCAGCGCGTTCAGACCTTGGCCGGCCTCCATGCCGCGGACCCGCTCGACGACGACCGAGCCCTCGAGGCCCGCGTTCGACGCGATCCAGTACAGCGGGGACGACAGGGCCTGCCGGATGATGCGGGCACCGGTGGCCTCGTCACCGTCGAGGTCGAGGTCGTCGATGCCGGTCTCGGCCTGCAGCAGGGAGGTCCCACCACCGGCAACGATGCCTTCCTCGACGGCCGCACGCGTCGCGGACAGGGCGTCCTCGATGCGGTGCTTGACCTCCTTGAGCTCGGTCTCCGTCGCCGCGCCGACCTTGACGACCGCCACGCCACCGGAGAGCTTCGCGAGCCGCTCCTGCAGCTTCTCGCGATCCCAGTCGGAGTCGGTCTTCTCGATCTCGGCGCTGATCTGCGCGATGCGACCCTTGATGTCATCCTCGGAGCCGGCACCCTCGACGATGGTGGTCTCGTCCTTGGTGACGACGACCTTGCGGGCGCGACCGAGCAGGTCGAGGGTCGTGTTCTCGAGCTTGAGGCCCACCTCCTCGGAGATGACCTGGCCACCGGTCAGGATCGCGATGTCCTGCAGCATGGCCTTGCGGCGCTCACCGAAGCCCGGCGCCTTGACGGCCGCCGACTGGAAGGTGCCGCGGAT
>PWWI01000099.1 GCA_003561535.1 Nitriliruptoraceae bacterium | reverse complement strand
CTGCGCACCTGGGACACCGACCAGGCCGCCCGCTTCCTCGAGCTCACCGCCGGCGACCCGCTCCACGACCTCTGGCGTGTCGCGCTGGCCACCGGCATGCGCCGCGGCGAGCTGCTGGGCCTCACCTGGGAGGACGTCGACCTCGAACAGCGGCAGCTGCGGGTGCGCAGGAGCTTGAGCTACATCGGCCGCCGCTTCCACCTCACCTCGACCAAGAGTGGCCGCATCCGGGTGCTGGCCATCGACGACGACACCGTGGCCGCCATCACCCGCCGGCCATCACCCACCCACCCCGACTGGCCGCTGGTGTTCACCGGTGAGCGCGGCATGCCGATCCGCCCGCAGCACGTCACCCAACGGTGGCGGGCACAGTGGCCCGACCTGGACCTGCCCAGGATCACCTTCCACGCCCTCAGGCACTGCCACGCCTGCCTGCTGCTCGACCAGGGCGTGCCCATCCCCGTCGTCTCGCAACGGCTCGGCCACACCAACGTCATGATGACCATGCGCGTCTACGCGCACGTGCTGCCCGCCCAGGATCAGGCCGCAGCCGCTGCCATCGGCCGAGCACTGGCCAGCGGAACCGATCACGAGCCGGCCTGATCGTCATGCCACCGCGCGGTCCCAGTGTCGCGCGGGCTACTCGTGGAAGGCGTACGGGTTGAGGATCTGACGTCCCCACAGCGCATCACGCTCCGCCATCGTCAGCCGCGCCCGGTCGGCTGCATCGGTCCAGCACGCTCGGATCGTCTCCACCTGGGCGTCGACGATGTCGCGAGCCTCCCGCTCCGTCAGCTCGTACTCGCGGGCGCCGGCGACACACCCAGACAGCTGGGCCATCCGGAACCCGTCGCGGCGGATGGCCATCGCCTGCGCCGGCTCCCCACCGCTGCGCAGCTGCGGGCAGACGTCGTAGGCGGGCGTCAGAGTGAGCATCTCGCCGTCCCAGAATGCAGCATGATTGCGGGCGTGGTCGTCGGTGTTGCCCACGAGGATGCTGAACGTGATGCGGGCGAACAGTTCCCGCAACGTGCCGGCCCGGTCTGTGAACCGGAAGCGGATCTGGTCAGCCAGGTCAAAGTAGGTCGCGTACCGGCCCGCATCCTCGTGGAGTTCGAGGATCGTGAGCGCCGACACGAACATGCGGCGCGGGCCGCGGGGTGCCTCACGGTCGAACCGGTCGGCGAGCAGGACGTCACGGCCCATGACCTCCACCAGTTCGGTGTCCGCGACCGACAGGCCGGCCCGTCGTGCCAGGTCCATCGCGACCGCCTCGGCCTTCACGACCGGGTAGGTGTCGGTCGTCGACGAGAACTTGGCGATGAGGCTCCGATCGCCGTCGATCAGGGTTGCTTTCGGCCGTGCGCCGCCGATCGACGAGCCGAGCAGCAGCGCGTCGTCCACCGGCGTGGGCTGCCGCTCGCCCGCCTCGAACCGTTCCTTCGCGGACAGCAGGCGCTCGAGCGTCCCACGCTGCTCCCGCGGCGCGTACTCGGTCGCGCTCTGCTGGAAGTCAAGCGCGCCCACGCGGTCTGACCCGGAGGCGAGCAGGTAGGTGAGCAGCGGTAGCTGCGCGGGGTCACCGCCGTCGGCGGCACGGCCGGCGAGCCGGCGCAGGAGGATCCGCTGCCCCCAGGCGTCCGGGGCCGCGTCACGGATGCAGCCTGCGACGTCCATCCCATCCGGCGGCAGCTGGTTGCCCCGCTGCAGCGGCAGCTCGGGCAGGTACAGGGGCACCGCGTCGTCGCGCTCCAGGTAGCTGCGGCCGTAGTTGAACCCGAGCAGCGAGGTACCCCACTGCCAGAGCCGTCCGGCCACCACGGGTTCGATGTGGCCTGGCAGCCAGACCCAGACGAACGCCTGGTCGCCGGACGTATCAGAAGTCATCGTCGGGGTCCTGGTCCGGGATCCGCACGCGCTCCGGCAGTAGCGCCAGGCGTTCCTGCTCGCGGCGGGCCACGCGGTGGAGCTCGTCCGCTTCGAGTCCGAACAGGCGCACGCCCACCAGCGTCGCGACTTCGAGCGCGGTGCCGAGGGCCACCGACGGATCGCCCCGCTCGACCTTGCGGAGCGTCACTGGGGAGATGTGGGCCCGTGCGGCGAGGTCTTCCGCCGTCAAGCGCCGTTCGCGGCGCGCCTGCGCGACCTGCGTACCGAGGACGCGCGCTGCATCGCGCACCTGCGGTGTGTACATCTTTGCACGGCTCATCTCGGCACACCTCCCCTCCCACGGTCCGACAGTATAGTAGCGATTAAGGGCTCTATCGATATTCTACTGTCGGAGCCGATGGGGCGGCCTGCGAAGGCGCTCGCCGTCGGCGTTGCCGTGGCTCTAGCGGGTGAAGCCGCCGCCATCATCCGTGCGGGTCGCCCTGACCGCTCACGAGAGTTATACTTCGCCGTATGACTCACAAGGTTGGCCCCAAGGGGCAGGTCGTCATCCCCAAGGACCTCCGCGAGGAGTTCGGCATCGAACCCGGCGATGAGGTCGTCTTCTGGCGTGACGGCGACCACGTCGCCGTTCGCGCCGTGCACAGCCGAGGTCGGCTCAAGGGCCGTCTCGCCGGCCGGCCGTTGGTCGACGAGCTCGAACGCGACCGCGCTGCGGATCGCCGACGTGAAGAGTCGCGGTGAGCTTCGCCCTCGACAGTTGGGCTGTCCTGCGTCTGCTCGAGGGAGCCGAACCAGCGGCGAGTCGCGTGGAGCAGATCCTCGACGCGGGCCGCCCGGTGATGAGCTGGATCAACCTGGG
>PWWI01000048.1 GCA_003561535.1 Nitriliruptoraceae bacterium | reverse complement strand
GGGTGGAGGCCATGACACGAACAACGCAGATCGATGAGGATCGGCTGGAGGAGTTCCTGGGTCGTGTGGTCGCCGATATGGGCGGTGCTGCCACTGTGGCCAACGTGTGCCTGGGCGACCAACTCGGGCTGTACGCGGCGATGGACGGCGCGGGCTGGATCAGTGCGACCGAACTCGCCGGCGCCACCGGATGCCAGGTACGTCTCGTACAGGAGTGGCTCGATCAGCAGGCCGCCGCCGGCTACGTGCGCGCCGATGTGGCGGATGGCACCTATGCCTTGCCTGACGAGCACGCCGCGGCGTTGGCGCAACGTGACTCGTCGGTCTTCGTTGCCGGTGGCCAGCACGTCTTCGCGTCCATGTTCCGGGATCTCGACCTCGTGGCCGAGGCGTTCCGCGGCGACGGCGCTGTCGCCTGGGGGGATCACGACGCCAGCCTGTTCGGTGGAGTCGCTGAGTTCTTCCGTCCGACCTATCAGGATCGTCTGACCAGCGAGTGGATCCCTGCACTCGAGGGCGTCGAGTCCGCGCTGCGCGCCGGCGGTCGGGTCGCCGACGTCGGCTGCGGGCACGGATATTCCACCCTCACCATCGCCGCCGCATACCCCGACGCGGAGGTCATCGGGTTCGACAACCACGATGCATCGATCGAGCAGGCGCGCACCAACGCCCTAAGCGAGGACCTGGATGCTCGCGTTCGCTTCGAGGTGACCGCCTCGGATGCCTTCGACGGAGCGTACGACCTGATCGTCTTCGGCGATTGCCTCCACGACATGGGTGACCCCGTCGCCGTGGCCGCCCATGCTCGGACCCGTCTCGCCGAAGGCGGGCGGGTGATGATCATCGAGCCCTACGCCGACGACGACCGCGCCGCGAACCTCGCGTTGCCTGCGGCGAAGGTGTTCTTCGGTGGCTCCACGTTCCTTTGTACCCCGAGCGCCCTGTCCCAGGACGGCGGACATGCCCTCGGCGCGCAGTCCGGCGAGTCGGGGATGCGCAAGGTCTTCGACGACGCCGGCTACCGCGGCTTTCGCCGGATCGCCGAAACTCCTTTCAACCTGGTCTATGAGGCGACGGCGGACGCGCGATGAGGGCCCGCGAGCCCGACCACCGCGGCTTGCTCGACCGCGACGGGGTGCGCGTCGCCTACGAGATCCACGGCATCGAGCACGCCACGGCGCCACCGATCGTGTTCCTGCCGACCTTCCCGGTCGTCCACACCTACGAGCTGTTCAAAGCACAGATACCCCACCTGGCTCGCCGCCGGCGGGTACTGGTGCTCGACCCCCGCGGTCACGGGCGCTCGGATCGTCCCACCGATCCTGCGGCCTACACCCACACCCAGCGCGTGGGCGACGTCCTCACGCTGCTCGAGGAGACCGGCACCGACCGGGCGGTGATGGTCGGAATGTCCCAGGGCGGTCCGCTGGCGGTGCGGGTCGCCGCGGCTCTCCCCGATCATACGATCGCCGCGATCGCCATCGCCCCGACCTGGCAGATCGACAAGCACACGCCCACCGCCCCGGAGGGCCAGCAGTTCGACCCTGAACGGTGGGCACACGAGGACGTGCACTACTTCCGGATCCCCTCTTTCCGGGAGCACTACGACGACTTCGTCCGGGAGCTGGCCGAGTCCGCCCACACCGAAGCCCATTCCATCAAGATGATCGAAGACACGATCCAGTTCGGTCGGGAGACCACCGCCGAGGTGATCGCGGCGCACATGTTCGGCCAGATCGTCTCGTGGCCACCTCCGGGAGAGAGCGTCGAGCGCTTCGCCCGCCGGGTGCACTGCCCGGTGATGATCATCCACGGCTCGGCCGATCGCATGGACGCCGTAGAGTCCTCGGAGCAGGCCGCACCGTGGTTCGACGCCCGCTTGGAGATCGTCCCAAGAGGCAGCCACGGCGTCCACGGGCGCCGACCGGTGCAGGTCAACGCACTCATCGACGACTTCCTCGATGATGTCGCCGGCCCACCCGACCCCGCAGGTGGGCGCGCCATCCGACCCCGCGACGCTTCGCCGTCGTCCACGTCAGCTACAACTGGACCGCGTGTGCTGTACCTGTCTTCGCCGATCGGCCTCGGCCACGCCCGCCGGGATCTCGCCATCGCCGACGAACTGCGAGCGCTCGCCCCCGACGTCACCATCGATTGGCTGACCCAGGACCCCGTCACCCGGGTCCTGGCCGCGCGGAACGAGTCCGTGCATCCCGCCAGCGCTCACCTCGCCAACGAGTCCGCACACCTGGAATCCGAAGCAGGCGAACACCAACTGCACGCTTTCGAAGCGATGCGGCGCATGGACGAGATCCTGATCGCCAATTTCATGATCTTCCGGGAAGTCATCCGTGACGGCGCCTACGACCTCGTCATCGGCGACGAGGCATGGGACGTCGACCACTACCTGCACGAAGAGCCACGTGCGAAGGCGACCCGTTTCGCATGGCTGACCGACTTCGTCGGGGAACTGCCCATGCCGGCCCACGGCCGCCGCGGTGTCCAACTCACCGCCGATCGCAACGCCGAGATGATCGGCCACATCGAACGCCACCCCGAGATCCGCGATGCGGCGATCCTCGTCGGCGACCCCGACGACGTCGTGGACCTTCCGTTCGGTCCGGGACTGCCCTCGATCCGAGACTGGACCCTCGACCATTACCAGTTCAGCGGCTACATCACCGGGTTCGACCCTGCCGCACTGGGCAGGCGGGCCGATCTGCGCACCGAGTTCGGCTACGGCCCCGGCGAGG
>PWWI01000056.1 GCA_003561535.1 Nitriliruptoraceae bacterium | reverse complement strand
CCGGCAAGGCCGGCCTTAATAAAGGCGTGCACCCGCACACCTTGAGGCATTCCTTCGCCACGGACCTTTTGAGGGACACTAAAAACATCCGCCTGGTCCAGAAGGCCCTCGGCCATGTGTCGATATCTACCACCATGATTTATACGCACATTGTCGACGAGCAACTGGAGCAGGCGCTCAGGAGTTTCCGGGGTTGAAATTATATAGATATATACTATTCGGCGTCTGCAAATAGGCTAAGTTGTTCTGCGCCATTATCAGGAGATTTGACCTTTGTTTTTTCTAAATAGATTGCGTCTGGGTCAATGCGCTCGTTTTTGACTCTATTATTAGCAATATCACAATACTCTTTGCTTATATCTATGCCTATCCAGTTTCTTTCTAAGTTATTTGCAGCTATACATGTTGCACCGGTGCCGTTAAACATATCCAACACAATATCACCTGCACAGCCTAGCTCAACAACCTTCTTAAAAGTGTACATTTTAATTAATCTTTGAGGGATTACCACGGGAAATGGGCACGGGTGGCCGCCTGCTCTTCTAATATCTTCCGGATATATAGGCCAAACTTGCATTGTTAAGTTTATCCATTCCTCTGTGGTTAACTTGCTGTGCTCTTTAACTTCTTTAGGCACTTGTTGCGGTTCACCATCTTTTACAAAAATATTAATAAACTCGATTGTATTATTTTCGTATATATTAGGTGGGTAAGGGTAACTACCAAACATTTTTTCTGATGTTTGCTTTTGCCAAATAAACAAGCTGTATCTTTTTAAGTTAGGTATATTGTTTAGTATTGTATATTCTATGTCATTATTAATATTTTTTAAGTGCCTGGTGTGCTGTGTGTCAATAATTTTCTTTGATATGGGCATAATCGGCGTTACAATTGCAAGTTTCCCGTTTGGTATCAAAACTCTGCAAGTTTCTTTCCATACCTTTAACAGATCCTCAAGGTATTCTTCATAGCTTGAGTGGCCAATTTGACCTTCTGACTTATAATCTATTATGTTCCAATACGGAGGACTAGTGACAGCTAAGGCAACACAGTTGTCGCCGATTTGTTTTAAAACCTTTAAAGAGTCATCTTGAATAATTTTATTAATGTAACCGCTAGGCCAATTATTTTTATCAGGTATCCGATACACTTAAACCATGCTCCTTAAATTTAATATGTTCTTGGTAGTCGTCTTTGAGAAGGCCAATTCTAGAGTAGCGTGCACTTTCTGGAAATTTATTAGCTAAAATCACTCCCCTTACATTATTACGTCCATCTTCAATATTACGATGCACCCACCCTATGTATCGCAATATTTGTCCAAACGCGGCATCACCCGCTTCATCCACTTTTATTTCTACAACTACATATTTATCCTGCTGGTCCTTGAAAAGCAAATCAATTCTTCCAATAGGCGTGGAATATTGGCGACCATCCTTCACAAGACTAAGCCCTTTTTCTAGAAAATCCGGGCATTTATAATATAAGTCTTCGATATTCTTCTCATATTCTTTCTTTTTTATTTCTTTAGTTTCGGTTTCACTGATTTTGTCTATATTCTCTTCGATAACTAACCTTGCCTCTTCCTTCGAAGAAGCCGTTTCAATTTCATGTATGAAATATGTAAACCAAGATGGCTGTACCTGGGGATCACCGAAATAAGCGAACCAATCCTCTATGGCCTTAAATTGAACGATCTTAAGGTCTTTTATTTTTTCTTCGATTATTGTTTTTGCTTGCTGGGGGTTTGTGCAATATATCTGTTGTGACCCATTGTCAGCACGCAATGCAAGATATTCTGGGTATGTATAAAACGATCTTTGATATGAGGCGTTCAATTTAACTCGATTAAATTTAGTGTGTTCTGGGTCACCTGGCACCAAAACATCATTCAGGATATCGGTAATATGTTTTTGCTCCTCACTATTTAAATCTCTCCAGCATCTTATATATTTTGCAATCCTACCTAAATCATCTTGGCCCTGGGCAAGGTTAACAAAGATTTCATATTCATCAACGGTTAAATAATCATCACATTCCCGGAGCACTTGTAATAGGAACAGGTGTGGAAGGATGCCTTTAAAATAGCTGTTATAGCTGCTTGTCATTGTGGGGTTTGGGTATTGATACTTTGCAACCTGTTTTTCTATAATAGGCCGCGGATTGTTATTTATGAGAACTTCAAGACCTGCGTCTGTGATGAGAATTTCTTTATTTTGGTAAATCCATAATAATCCAAGAGTCTCAAACAACTTCTTCCATATGCGCAAAAGGGCCGTTCTATCTGATAAAGAGCTACCAGTTTTGTATGGTTCCAAAATCCCCCTACTGACCAACGCTTTAAGGAGGGCATCTTGTGTTTCATGATTCCATTTTTGGCCAAGAAATTCTTCAAATACCAGCATTATAATTTTTTTAATGGTTGCGACATTGTCATCGTTTAAAGTGCGTGCTTTAGGCACATACCAGTAAGTAGTGCAACACGAATACTCTTTTAAAAAATTTTCGAATACGTCACTGAAAGGAAAATTCTTAGGAAGGGTTACCATTTAATTATCCTTTCTTAAAAATGATTTTTTATGCTTCTAACCATCAGATCCTCAGGCTTAAAGAGTGTGCCCTTTGCGGGTCATTTCCACGAACTTTTTCTTGCCATTATCACCATAAAATGTTACTGTTACATTGTATCATAAACCAATAAATAACTACACAAAGTTTTCTGCATAACAGAAATTGAAATTAACGTTATAGGAGGCGGCCCT
>PWWI01000072.1 GCA_003561535.1 Nitriliruptoraceae bacterium | reverse complement strand
CCCGGGAGGCCTTCGGCAACACCAACCCGGCGCTGCCCCCACCCGACGTGTGGCCGCTGCGCCACCCCGTGGCCTACACCCTGCTGTGGGTCGGCATCATCCTCGCGGTGTTCGTCCCGCTCTCGGTCCGCCAGTACCAGCGCGCCGCCACCCGCTGAGCTGGTGCTCAGCGGCGCACGCATGCTGGCGGTCCGGTTGCCGGGTCAGGGCGCGTGGCAGCGTCTGGCGACCTTCGCGATGCTGGGCCCGATGGCCGTCTTCAGCCTCCTGGTGCTGGCTCCGGCCTGGTTGGGTCTACCCGTACACAACGAGCGCCGGTGGGAGCGCAGCCGCCCACCGCCGCCGAGGCACCCGATCGCTGCTCGCGATACCGGACACACGGCCCGGCAGCAGAACAGCAGAACACGACCGCGACGCGTCGAGGACGAACCGAGGGCCGTCCTCGACGCGCTCGTCACCGCATCAGGCTGACCGACCCGACAACCTCACGACCCCGGCTGCGGTTGGACGCCCCTCAGAGCGTGGGAGCCGCCCCGGTGAGGACGGCTCCCACGACACTGACAGATGCCTACCTGCCGGGACAGCCAGGAGAACGCGCCCCGGCGACGTTCCGTGCGGAACGTCGCCGGGACCGATCCAGACTGACCCGGGTCAGCGCAACAGGGAGCAGGCGGGGAAGCAGTCGTAGTCGGCACTCGTGGTTGCCCCGTTTCCACCGAGGATCGACGACCAGTCGCCGCTGGCGGTGTTGTTAAAGCCGCCGGACACCGACGAGTAGGAGCCGCTGGCGGTGTTGGCCTGGCCGCCGGACACGGACGCGAGAAAACGGCTGGCGGTGTTGAACTGGCCGCCGGACACGGACGAATAGAGGCCGGAGATGCTGTTCTCGGTCCCGGCGACGAAACCGCCCAAGGAGCCGGTGTAGCTGTGTCCGGGACCGACGATGAGGTTGTGAACCCCCGTCTTGTCGCTGCTGCTGCCATCCGAGCCGGGTTCGTCGTAGCCGACGATCAGGTTGCCTACTCCTGCAGTGAGGCCAAGGGCAAAGGCGTTGGTACTGCCGAAGCCGGTGACGACCTGCACATTCATGCCAGAGAAGCGCAGTGTCTCTGTCCCCGCTCGTGCGGCGGCTCGATGGCGTAGGTGCGGTACGCGGGTCGGTCTTCGTACTACCGAACCCGGCGGCCGATCTCGTCAGCGGTCATGACATCGAGGGCCGCATTGACGTACTGGACCTCGACGCCCTCTGGCAGATCGAAGACGACGCAACCGACCCGCACGTCTCCTAGCGCGAGGCGAAGCGGCCGTCGAAGCCCGGGCAGCCCTCCACGGGGACCGATGCCCCTCGGTAGTGGCGATTGTCGGTGCCGACGATCTCGAACACGGTGTCGGGTCCGAAGCCGCCGTAGGCAGTATCTCCGACGTGCTCGAAGGAAAGCTCCAAGGCAACGAAGCGCCGGTCCGGTTCGCTGCGCTGTTCACCGTCCGCAGGATCGGTGTGTGGGGCACCCGGCAGCAGGTCGAGGTCACCGTCTGAGAGCGAGGCGGGGCGGTTCGCGCGGTCTGGATGCGTCCACGCGTCCAAGAGGGGGCGCGCCGTCCGCGCCGGTCGCGCCGTCCGCGCCGTCCGCACGCCCGGATCGCAACCAAACGACCACCTCGCGGTCATATCGTTGCGATCCGGCGCGGCCGGCCCCGCTGCCCGCCGCACGTCCCCGCTGCCCGCCGCACGTCCCCGCTGCCCGCCGCACGTCCCCGCCGCCGCTTCCGCGGGGCTGCGGCAGGGCACCGACGGCTCGGCGTGGACGCCGTACCGACTCGCCTCCGTGGATCCGCCCTCGGCCACGGGGTGCCGGCGTGGGTGCCGGCGTCGCCCAGCACGCCGATGTCCGCTCGGGCTGCCGGTCACGTCGGGGCGTCTGCCACCTCGGTGTCCGACGGGCCGTCGTCGTGCTCAACCGCGTCGTCGGCCGTGACGCCCTCCAGCAGCCCGTAGCCGCCGAGCCGCTCGGCGAAGGCGAGCACGTCGGCCTGGACCTGCTGCCTCGGTGCCCCGAAGGCGTCTGCGAGCTGGGCGGCGGCCGCTTCGATCGAGGTGGTGCCGTCGAACACCTGGCAGGTGAGCGCGCCGATCGCATCGAGCTGGTGGAGCTCCCCGGTGGCCTCGACGTAGAGCAGGGCTTCGTCCGCGACCGGGACGAACGCCACCTCGTTGCGGAAGCGCGGGACGAAGCTGGGGTCGAGCGAGGCCGTGGTGCCGGCTGCCGTGCCCATCGCCCCTCCCGTCGGCCCGCCCGGCGCGGGTTCGCCGTGGCGACTGGACCGTAGCCCTGCTCCGAGTGGGCGGCCAGGGAGCCCGTGTCCTCAGGAACCGCGGTTCGTGCGGTCCACACCCAGCAACACGGGCACCGTGACCAGCAGGATGGCGAGGTCCGTTCGAACCGAGATCCGTTCGATGTACTCGAGATCCCTGTCGACGTGCAGGTGCATCGGCTCGCCGCTGCCGCGGTCCGTGGTCTGCCACAGTCCGGTCAGCCCCGGCTTGACCTCGTGACGCGCGTGCTGCCAGGGCTCGTAGCTGGCCACGACCTCGGGCAGCTCGGGTCGTGGCCCTACGAGGCTCAGCTCGCCACGGAGCACGTTCACGAGTTGCGGCAGCTCGTCGAAGCTGTAGGCGCGGAGGAATCTGCCCAGACCGGTGTGCCGGGGGTCATCCGGCGTCTTGTGGGTCCGGCGACGGCTGCGCTCGAGAGCCCGACGGTCCTCGAGCTGGCGGG